>JAJQBG010000102.1 GCA_021203405.1 Bacteroides sp. | reverse complement strand
AGGCGCTTCGCAAAATGTTGAATGGTCTTTCTTTCCGCCGGATGGAGAATCCGGTAACAGTTGTCGAGGAGGTGTGTGATGATAATCATTCGGTGTAAGATAGCAGTGTTTGCCGGTTTATAGACCGGGAGTTGTTTTTATCAGTACGTTTTGTTTATAGTCGATTTTCCCGCCGCAGAGTTTTATAGCTTTGCGGCGGGTTTTTTATGTCCCCGGGTTTTTGCCGGCAGGCCGGTTTTTATTTGGAGGTGTCCATCAGTCCTGAATTACGGTCGGCATTGCTCATCTTCTTTTCAGCCGATCTATACTTGCGGCCGAACTCGAAGTTCCAGCTGGCACTCACTATCAGGAAATTCTTCTGTTCGGGTTCGTAGGTACGTACTTTGGCAGAGGCATACCGGTTGTAGTTGTCTCTTCCTGAAAGGTAGTTGCCGAAGTAGGTGCTGTACATACCACGCACCATCAGGCCCTTGTAATGGTAGCCTATACCGCCTGTGATCATGTCGGCCGTAGTAGAGGGCTTCGTTGGTAAGGTGGTTACGGCGGTTCTCAAGCTGGAAGAAGCTGTTCCAGCTTTTGTAGTTACCGCGCAGGGATGTAATTATATAGAAGTTGCGCATCAGGTGGTTAAAGTCGTTTCCGGTAGACTGGATCCAGTTGTGGCCGAGATCGCCCGTCCAGGAGAGGTAGTCTTTGAAGAGTTTAAGATTCAGGGTGGCGGAAGTGCGTACCTGGTGCCATCTTTTGTGATTCTCCATCATAAGGATGAATTTGTTGTCCTCACGCAGGGTAGAGCGCATAATGGGATCGGTCATATAACGGTGCTGCATATTGAAAGAGAACCGGACTCTGTTCTTGTTGTATGAAAGACTGAAGCGGTTTACATAGGTCATCTGGGCTTTGAGATGGGGGTTACCGCGGCGGATGTAGAGGGAGTCGATGATCTGGTCAACATCGTAGAGTTCGCTCAGGGGAGCTTCGGTGGTAACGGTCTCTGTACGGAGGCGTACCTGGAGGGCGCGGGAAAAATCGTATGAGAGGAGCAGGGAAGGGGTAAAACGTACTTCGTTGTGGTCGGTCTCGTCCTGGTATACGCCTGTCCGGGTTACACCCAGGCCCAGGGCGTAGGTGAGTTTATCGGCTTTGCCCATCCACTCTGTATAGGCATAGGTAATGTTTTGCCGGGTTTTTACTTTTTCTTCGGTGGTACCGGTATAAGTAAGGTTGGCAAAACTATGGTTATATTTAATTCCACTGCTCAGCCGGCCTGCATTGAAGCTTTTTTCGTAAATGACTTCGCCGATCATGGAGTATTTATCAAGGTCAATGTAGGTATCGATGGCGGTGAAATTGACACCGGTAAGACTTTCGCGGTAAACACGGTCGGAGTGTGCATCCTGGTAGGTACCTACTACATTGAGGGCAATGAATTGTTTGTTTTTCATGGTATGCTGGTAGTAGAGATCGAGCGAGGGACTTTGGGTGCTGTATTGGGAGTGTTGTGTCATATTTACTGCGGATGCTTTGTCTCCGGCAGCATAGAGCAACGACTCCGAATTGTAATAGGGAGTGCGGTTGTTACTGTAATTGAAGTTGGCGTTGAACAGGTTTTTGTCGGGCTCCTGGTAGCTGTATCCTATTTTGGCGTCGTGTCCGTAGGACCTGTATCTGCCGGGGAGTCCTTCTTCAATACGGGTAAGGGTGGAGCCGTCTTCAAAGAGGAAGTTCTCTTCGCTGGTGTAGTATCCTTTTTTGCTACGGGATTCTCCGTATCCGTAGGCCAGGGAGATTTTGGATTTGTTATAGTTGAATTTACCACTGGCAAAGTAGTCGCTCATGGTGGGATCCAGGCTGTGGCGGGCTTCGGTCATAACAGAACCTCCAGACTCTCTTTTACGTACGATGTAATCGATTACTGCTTCGGCTCCTGCGTACCGCAGGGAGGGTTCGTCGTGGTGTTCAATGCGGATCACATCTTTGGGATTGATGGCCTGGATCTCTTTGAGCGTGGCAGGTGCTCCGTTGATGCGGAGATTTACGGAACCTCCCCGGGAACCTTCAATGGTATTTTTGATGGGATTTACTTCGATGCCGGAGAGTTGCATATTGCCGAGCAGGTCGATCCCGTTGGCAGAGCTGGATATTTCCTGCCGGGAGGGGAAAATGAGCTTCCGGTCTATCTGGTTGATCACAGAGGAGGCGGTTACTGTTACTGCATCCAGGGAAACGGATTCTTCGTTGAGCCGGATGGTACCGAGATGGGTAGAGCGGCTCAGGTTGCGCAGGTTAATGGTGGTGGTCTGGTAGCCTACGTAGGATATAGAGAGAATATAATCTCCCCCGGCAATCCTTCTGAGGTTGAAATGGCCGTCTTCGGCGCAGGCGGTCCCGGCTACCAGGGTAGAATCTTCGCGGAGCAGGGCAATGGTGGCATACGCTATGGGTTGTCCGGTATCTGTATTTTCGGTTATACGGCCCTGGATGTCGATGTTACCTTCTGCGGCTGCCGGGATAACGACAGGCAGGCAAAAAAGAAGCAGAAATAGTTTTTTTCATGATAGATGTGTTGAGTAGAATACTATGAGAATGATGTGTTTTTTATTGCTGTGGGCAGCGGGTGTTACTCTATCGGTTTTTGCCGGCAGGGTGACGGGCTTAGACTGAACTGAGTGGAGGTAACGGTTTGTTTTCAAATTAAAAAGTTCTTTTTTTGTGAATATTACAGGGATTTTATATACCGGATGTTGCCGGCATCCTGTGAAATCTTCTTTACTACGGTGCTCTTTTCTCCTGC
>JAJQBG010000235.1 GCA_021203405.1 Bacteroides sp. | reverse complement strand
ATTATGTTGCATCCAACGAATTATAAAAGATAATTAAAACATCCGGAAAAGCCGGATATATAAAAAGAGATTACCGGAAAAACAGAAAAAAGGAGTAAATTTGTATGATATTACAATTCATGAATATAAATGGCTAAAGAAAAAAGAGTATATATATGTTCCAACTGTGGGATGGACTCTCCCAAGTGGGTAGGAAAATGTCCCGGATGTGCCCAGTGGAACACCTATGTGGAAGAGATCGTCCGGAAAGAGGTGGTTAATAAACGCCCTGTTTCCGGTATTGAGATACCCAAGGCACGTCCGCTGTTACTGGATGAGATAGAGACCGGAGACGATCCCCGGCTCAATATGCAGGACGAAGAATTGAACCGGGTATTGGGTGGAGGGCTGGTCCCGGGATCGCTGGTACTGATCGGCGGAGAACCCGGCATCGGTAAATCAACCCTGGTACTTCAAACCGTACTTCGTCTGACAGGTAAAAAAGTACTGTATGTATCGGGAGAAGAGAGTGCCCGCCAGCTAAAGTTAAGAGCAGAGCGCCTCAACGGACAATCAGGCAATTGCCTGATCGTCTGCGAGACCTCTTTGGAGCAGGTTTATACCCATATCAAAAATATAAACCCGGACCTGGTTATTATTGATTCGATCCAGACCATTTCTACAGAGATCCTTGAATCATCACCCGGTAGCATCGCACAGGTAAGGGAGTGTTCTGCCTCTATCCTGAAGTTCGCCAAAGAGACCAATATACCTGTGATCCTGATCGGGCATATTAATAAGGAGGGAAGTATAGCCGGCCCAAAAGTACTGGAACATATTGTAGATACAGTGCTCCAGTTCGAAGGAGACCAACACTATATGTACCGCATCCTCCGCTCTATCAAGAACCGCTTTGGCAGTACAGCCGAAATGGGTATTTATGAGATGCGGCAGGATGGACTTAGGGAAGTAAATAACCCTTCCGAACTATTGCTTTCCAAAGACCATATCGGGATGAGCGGAATTGCTATTGCATCTGCGATTGAAGGGGTACATCCTTTCCTGATCGAGACCCAGGCATTAGTGAGTTCAGCTGTCTACGGCAATCCGCAACGTTCTGCCACGGGATTCGATACCCGTCGTATGAATATGTTGCTGGCAGTACTGGAAAAGCGGGTCGGTTTTAAACTGGCACAAAAAGATGTCTTCCTCAATATTGCGGGAGGATTACGGGTAAGTGACCCGGCTATTGACCTTTCGGTGATCAGTGCGATCCTCTCTTCGAATATGGACACGGAGATAGAACCGGAGATCTGTATGGCAGGAGAGATCGGTCTCTCCGGAGAGATACGTCCTGTGAACCGTATTGAGCAACGGATCAGCGAAGCTGAAAAACTGGGCTTTAAAAGATTTCTTCTTCCCAAATATAACTATCAGGGTCTTACCATGAAGAACCTGAATATCGACCTGATACCTATACGGAAGGTAGAAGAGGCGTTCCGGCAGCTTTTCGGATAAAAAGTAAAGCAATAATTAAAAGGAGCCCTATCTTTGCAGGTTTAATAAAGAGATGATACAGGAACTACAATTACGCATATTGCCCCGGGAAGGGGCCAACGAACAGAACCTGAAACAGGTGGCCGCCCGTGAAACCGGTGCCCACCCGGATTCCATTCTGGCAGTCAGGGTATTGAAACGGTCGATTGACGCGCGCCAGCGGACGATCTACCTGAATGTAAAGTTACAGGTATTTATCAATGAGTACCCTACTGCACCGGAATATAGCTCTATTCACTATGGTGATGTTTCCGGAAGCAAAAGTGTAATTGTGATAGGAGCCGGTCCGGGAGGACTTTTTGCTGCTTTGAAACTGATTGAACTGGGAATACGTCCCATCGTGATAGAACGGGGAAAGAATGTAAGGGAGCGGAAAAAGGATATTGCCCTGATCAGCCGGGAGCACGCGGTCAATCCGGAGTCTAACTACTCTTTCGGAGAAGGGGGAGCCGGAGCCTATTCGGACGGAAAACTCTATACCCGCAGTAAAAAGAGAGGCAATATTGAAAAGATACTGCATCTGTTCTGTCAGCATGGGGCCTCAGCTTCTATCCTGACGGATGCCCATCCTCATATCGGTACTGATAAATTACCCCGGGTCATTGAGAATATGCGGAACCAAATCCTTAAGAGTGGCGGAGAAGTTCATTTCGAAACCCGCATGGAAGGATTGATCCTCCGCAACGGCGTTGTTACAGGTATAGAGACACAACAGGGAAAAATATTTGAAGGTCCGGTTATTCTGGCAACAGGACATTCGGCCCGGGATGTTTACCGTTGGCTGGATGCCCATAACATTCGATTGGAAGCTAAAGGTATTGCTGTAGGAGTACGCCTGGAACACCCATCCGGATTAATCGACCAGATACAATACCATAACAGGGAGGGACGTGGTAAATACCTGCCCGCTGCCGAATATAGCTTCGTTACTCAGATAGACGGACGGGGGGTCTATAGCTTTTGTATGTGCCCCGGTGGTTTTGTAGTACCGGCGGCCAGTGGGCCTGAACAGGTGGTAGTGAACGGGATGTCTCCCTCCAACCGGGGTTCCCAATGGAGCAATTCGGGAATGGTAGTTGAAATACGCCCGGAAGATCTTCGTGACTATCAGCAGTATGGTGATCTGGCTCTCCTGCGCTTTCAGGAGGAGCTTGAAAAGCAGTGCTGGCTGCAGGGTAGTATGAAACAGACCGCTCCTGCACAAAGAATGGAAGACTTTACCCGAAAAAAACTGGGAAACAGCCTTCCTGTCTCTTCTTACCAGCCTGGCCTGATCGCCTCTCCTCTTCATTTCTGGATGCCGGACTTCATTACCGGAAGGCTTTCGGAGGGTTTCCGGAAATTCGGGAAAATGAGCAGAGGCTTCCTGACCAATGAAGCTGTTATGATCGGAGTAGAAACCCGGACCTCGGCTCCCGTACGGATCGTGCGGGATCCGGAGACTCTCCAGCATAGCGAAATAAAGGGACTTTTCCCCTGCGGTGAAGGAGCCGGATATGCCGGAGGTATTGTATCGGCAGCCGTAGACGGAGAGCGATGTGCTGAAAAAGCTGTTCACTATATAAATAGTTTATAAAGAGATGGAAGAACCGGAAATAGCGATCATTGATCCCAATACCCTTACCTGCCTCGGTCTGAAAAGGATCCTGGAAGAGCAGTTACCGCATGCCATCATCCGCACCTTTCCCGGATTCGGTGAATTTGTAGATGATACGCCGGATATGTACGCCCGCTATTTTATCTCCTCCCAGACCTATATCCTTTATACGGCTTTTTTCCTGCCACGCCGGGAAAAGACAATTATACTAATGGACGGGACCGGAGGACACTCCTTCCCGGCAACCAATTATATTCTGGACCTCACTAAAAGTGAAGAGAACCTGAAACGGGAAATCCTCCGTTTTTTCACTCCCGATGAGAAACAGATGGAACGTCACGGCGAAGATAACGACCTTTCTCCCCGGGAGATCGAAGTACTGGTATTAGTAAGTAAAGGATATATCAATAAGGAGATTGCAGAAAAGCTCACTATCAGCCTGACAACGGTAGTAACCCACCGGAAAAATATTGCCGAGAAACTGGGTATCAAATCTGTCTCCGGCCTTACCATCTATGCTGTAATGAATGGTTATCTCTCTCCCGACAGCATCTGAATCGTAAAATATCCTCATAAATTAGGATTGCAGGCCTCTTTTCTTTGCTGTTGCTTTGCACCCGGAAATTCAGATAATTCAAAATGCAATGAAGAAAATTATTCTATCTTTACTCATTACCTTTATTACCATTACTATCTATACCAAAGAGGGAGAAGAGCCTGCAGATTCTCTCCGGGTGGTTGACATTGAGGAAGTTGTTGTGATCGGCTCTCCCAAAGAGACGACCAAGCTGCGTCAGCTCCCAGCTTCGGTCTCCCTGCTCTCCCAACACGATATGGAGGCCAACCGCATTGAAGGATTAAAAAATATCAGCGGCATTGTTCCCAACTTTTTCATGCCTGATTACGGCTCGCGCTTAACTTCTGCCATTTATATCCGGAGCATCGGCTCCCGCATCAATACTCCTGCCGTAGGACTGTATGTAGACAACGTTCCTTATATAGATAAATCAGCATTTGATTTTAATTTCTACGATATAGAGCGGATCGATATTCTCCGGGGTCCCCAGGGTACCCTGTACGGCCGTAATACCATGGGAGGATTGATCAAAATACATACCCGGTCTCCCTTTAGTTACCAGGGGACCGATATTAAACTAAGCGCCGGAAGTTATGGTAATTACCAGGCCAGCCTTACTAAGTACCACCGTGTCAATGAGCAGTTTGCCTTCTCTGCGGGAGGTTATTACCAGCACTCCGACGGATATTTCACCAATCACTATACCGATAAGAAAGTGGATCCGCTGGATGCCGGGGGAGGTCGGATCCGGGCCATCTGGCTCCCTCAAAATAATCTGAAACTGGATTTTACTATCAGCTATGATTACAGCGACCAGGGAGGATATGCCTACGGAGAATATAACCCGGAGACAGGCAAAATTGACCCGATCAACTACGATGATAAAAGTGGTTATTACCGGGGGTTGTTCAATACGAATCTGAACATTGAGTACCAGGGAAGAGGCTATGTATTAAATGCCGTCACCGGCTACCAACACCTGAAAGACCGGATGTTCATGGATCAGGATTTCAGTGAATACGATGTATTTAGCTTGCAACAAGGCCAGAAACAACATACCATCAGCGAAGAGATCACTTTTAAAAGTGCGAATAATTGTAACTGGCAATGGGTCTCAGGTATTTTTGGTTTTTACCAGACACTCAACACTGATGCTCCGGTTACATTCAAAGAAACCGGCGTACGACGTATGGAAGATATGATCAATAAAGCAATGCCGGATCTATCTGCCTCCGGAGCCTCTATGGCTCTATCTCTGACCAGTCCAGAACTCTTTATTCCGGGGGATTTCAAAACTCCTGTTTCAGGAGCGGCTGTTTACCACCAGTCAACTTACAATAATTTTCTGACAAAAGGGCTTTCCCTGACAGCCGGATTACGACTGGATTATGAATCCACTAAATTTGAATACAACTCCCAGACCTCGCTTACTTACGACTTTCTCCTGCAACGGGGTGCTATGCTCATTCCACTCAATGATTTGAATAACGCTCCCTCCTTTCAAGGAAAAACCAGCAAAGAGTATCTACACTTACTTCCTAAATTTGCCGTGCAGTATGACCTCAACCCCAACAACAATATCTATATCTCCGCAACCCGGGGATTCCGCTCGGGAGGTTTTAATGTACAAATGTTCTCTGATATTCTTCGCTCTACCCTGCAGAACGATATGATGATCACCCTGAAAGAAGAGGCCTACAATTCACTTTCAGGAATGGGAATGCCCGGTGTAGCCATAGATAATATGCTAAAAGATATTCCTATTAAAGAGGGAGAACCTAATATTAAGGATATTACCCTCTATAAACCGGAGTATAGCTGGAACTATGAAATAGGTACTCACCTCACCGGATGGAACGGCAAATTAACAGCAGGTATCTCTGCTTTTTATATGGATACCCGGGATCAGCAGGTGGCGGTTTTTGCAGAGAGTGATTTTGGCCGAAGAACAGTAAATGCGGGTAAAAGCCGCAGTATCGGAGCAGAAGTGGCACTCCGTGCACAATTGACGGATAACTTTAACCTGAATGTGGCTTACGGCTATACCAATGCTAAGTTTAAGGAGTATGTGACCAGTGAACAGAATGGATTGCAATCGGATACAATCGATTATTCCGGTAATTATATTCCTTTTGTTCCACAAAACACATTCAATATAGGAGGAGAATATATATACCGGTTCAAACCTACCTCTACTTTAAAGAGCCTTTCCTTGAATATAAATTACAACGGAGTGGGTAAAATATACTGGACAGAAAAGAACAATATCAAACAGGATTTTTACGGAACCCTGAATGCACGGGCCACTGCCTCATTCCATAAAGTAGACCTGAGTTTCTGGGCACAGAATATCCTGAATAAACATTACTCCACCTTCTATTTCGAAACAATGGGAGATGCTTTCGACACAAAAGCTTATTACATGCAAAAAGGAAAGCCCGTACACCTGGGAGTAGATGTAAGAATGAGATTTTAACTGAGTACATAATGATTGAAGTACCGGGTACCGGATCGTGAGACCTGATACCTGGTTCTATTTTTATTCACTGTAAGCTACCCGGAATCCCAGTAAATTTCCCTGCTTCTCCGGCTTAAGGCTACTCCGGTGAGTAATGTGTGATTGAGGTTCGGCCGGTGTTCGCCAACTACCTCCGCGATTTACTCTCCGGATTCCCTGGGAAGGGCCCTGGGGATTTTCGGTATCAGCAGGATCATACTCTTTTGCATACCAGTCACTACACCATTCCCAGACATTCCCGGTCATGTCGTATATACCCAGGCTGTTGGGGGCTTTCCTGCCAACCGCCTCCACCCCTTTCTCTACATCGGTATTATCCAGGTACCATCCTGCTTCTTCAATACGATCTGCACCACTAAACCGGTTATGGGGTAACGTTTTACCTCCCCGGGCAGCATACTCCCACTCAGCTTCGGTAGGCAACCGGTATCCTTTTCCTTCTTTTTCCTGCAACCAGTTACAAAAAGCGACCGCGTCGTACCAGCTTACATGAATAACCGGAGCATTCACTTCCTGCTGTAATTCTCCCTTACTATCGTGCCGCCAGTTAATTTCCGGAAGCATTCTCCACTCTTCACCGACCAGGATGGTACTTCCCTCCCCTTTCTCAGCATCTGTAATATAGCCCGTTTCCTCTATGAAACGGGCAAACTCCTGATAGGTGACCTCATACTTGCCTATATAAAAATTATCCAATATAATTTCCCGCAAGGGGTGCCGGTTCTCGTAACAACAAGTATCTCCCATTACAAAAAGTCCCCCCTTTACAAATACCATTTCCGGAGTTTCCCGGGCAGAGAGAGAAAAACAGAAAGAGACAAATAGGGAGATCCACATACAGCTTTTTATATATTTCATAGTTTTACAGATAATACCGTATCAACTCTTCTGCTTCCCGGAGATAACCGGTTCCAAACATATTGAGATGATTCAGTACATGATACAATTTATAAAGATTTACCCGCTGCTGCCAGCCGGGTTTCAAAGGATATTCCTGCTGATATGCCTGATAAAACTCAGGTGAAAAGCCACCGAAAAGCAGGGTCATAGCCAGCTCTGCCTCCCGGTGTCCGTAATAGACAGCCGGATCGATCAATACAACTTCCCCTGGCTTATCCGCCAGAAAGTTACCGTTCCAGAGATCCCCATGCAACAAAGCCGGCGGTTCGGCACTCTCCTCCAGCAGAGGTCTGATACGCTCCGTAAAGAGAGAGAATTCATCTTCCAGTCGGGAGGAAATGTATCCCTTCTGTTCTGCCAGCCTGAATTGATAGTTCAAACGTTTATTGAGGTAAAACTCACTCCAGTCTGTCGCTTCCCGGAGGTCCGGAAGATTCAATTGGGGAGTAGAGCCAATAAAATTATCCTCATAAAAACCAAATTTATCGGTTGTGTACCGGTGTAAACGGGCCAGTTTCCTGCCGAACTCCCGGAAAAAACGCTCCCCCCCGGGGGGCGGCCATCCATATATTCAGTCAGTAAAAATTCTTCATCCACAGCTATTACCCGGGGAATCCAGATCGCTGCTGCTTTTGAAAGTTCATATAGTCCGTTGGCTTCACATCGCAGTGCAGCAACCGGCCCGGTTTTCAGGAAAAACGCCTTCCCGCTATCTGAGACTATCTTACCTGTTTGTAACCTTAAACCGGAGAACTTCTCCCCGGTTACATATTCAACTTTCTCCCGAATGGTCATTGATCAGTTGTTTTTAATTAAACGTCAGATTCTACTTTTTGTAACCGCTGCAATAAAAATTAAAACTTTCTTCCGGGTTATCTACATCAACTGCCGCACAAATTTACTACTTTTGGAAAAAGCTATATAGTTATGAAAGATAAACTGAATATTCTCTGGACATCCGAAAGCCGGGATACATTTTTTAATATGTTATCTATGTATACTATCAACGCTAAAAAAAGAGGTTGGTGGAAAGAAGTGAATGTAATTATCTGGGGAGGATCTGCCAGGCTTACCGGCACAGATACACAGGTACAAAGCGAAATTATGGAAATGATAGCACAGGGAATACACATAGAAGCCTGCCAGGATTGTGCCGAAAGATACGGAGTAAGCGAGATACTCAAAAGATCAGGTATCATAGTACGTTATATGGGAGAACCCATGACAGCTTACCTGAAAGCTGATGAGAAGTTCATATTTGTATAATACATCAGCCTATATCTTCCAAATAAGGGAAACCTGATAAAACAGAGTCTCCCTTATTTGCTCTTCCTATCCTTACAGATAGATGATCCTGATCTCCTCAGGGGCATCTATCTCGGAAGAGACGGTACCATCACTATTTCTCGTATGCTTTACTTTGACAACTCCATAAGGAGTCGGGAACGTACCTTCCACCCATTCGAGGTCTCCCAATACCGGAGCAACAGAAAGAACCCTGCATCCCGGTTCTACTACTTTCACTCCCAGAATATGTTCACTCATCCAGGCAGTAGGTCCTGAAGCCCAGCCGTGGCAAAAACTATGACGAAAACCCGGATAACAGTATGCACCGAAATCACCGTGTATATCTCTTTTTCCGGGAGGGGTTATTTCATCCAGCCGTGCGGTATTCTCCATCCAATCCAGGTCAAAATCTTCCCAGAAGGTAGTAGCCCCCATATCCAGCATACCACCCCAGTATTGACGAATCACATCCAGTGCCTGCTGATATTCTCCGGCCATTGCCTGTGCCTGTAACATATAATATCCGTAAAAAGTAGAAAATCCTTTGGCTCCTCCCACAGAGACTACCGCCTGACATGCCTGTACCGGATCCAATATACCTGCTATAGCCATCAGCGAAGCTGCCTGCTTCAGGCTATTGGGTTCTTTGATCAACCGGTTCAGCCGTTTTAGACAATCCTCAGCTTTCCGGGCGTATTCCGGTTCATCCAGGATGCCACACAACTTACCTGCATCCTGCAAGGCCCATGCAATCAGAGCCCGGTAACCGGCTTCTACTCCCTCCTGGTTCGGAGAAGAAGGCCAATCCAGGAAACGGCTTTCAGCCAAAGCTTCATTCCCATTTGCATCTACCTTTTTATCCACCTGGTCAATAAGTCCTACAATATAGGCTCTGTGCTTTTCCAGAAAATCTTTATCTCCGGAATGCATATACCACTCATACTGAATAATAAGATACCAGAGCGAATAAGCACTCATATTATTCATCCAGGCAGGAAGCGGATACTGCTCACAGGCCAGGTCAAGGGTCTGAGGTACTATTTCATTGCATCCGAATACCCGGGTAATGGTGGCTACCTCCGGATGCATATCTCCTAACCAGACCAGGCGGTCCCGTTTAATACCATCCCACAGGAATTCCTGCATATTGAGATGAACCGTATAAGCACCGGTCAACCAGATCCGGTTTAACCGTTCGTCACTGCTCCGGAAAGACCCCAGATACGGAATATCCCTGTACCGGAGAATAGCCCGGGCCTCTTTGATGCGAATAGTAGTATTGGGCTGTAAAAGATCAATCCGTACAAACCGGAATCCGGTATTTCCTATTTCAATGGATCCGTCCCGGGGAATTTCCATCACAATATCCCGCTTCGCATGATCATCGGTAGAATACCCTACTTTCCATTCACTATTCAGGGTTTGACTATTACACTCTCCAACCGATTCTCCGAAACGGATCCGTACCAGAGAGGGTTCCCGGCGGCTGGACCCACCCAATACCAGCTGTAACCCTCCATGGATCTCTTTTCCGTAATCCAGCAGGACAGAAGCGGTATCGCTCCCTGTACTCATCAGGGTACATACATCTTTCCTTCCCATTTCAGACTGGCTGTTCCCTGGTTTAAGAAGTAGTTCTTCACCTGAAACCAATTTCCCGGTGGGATCATGCTTCCACACCACTCTCTGCGGAGAAATATATAACCGGGTTAATTCATCTTTCTGTGTTTTTCCGTCATATTCAGTCCCAAATACAGGCGGAATATCCGCATAACTCCACACGGTTCCCACTATACATACAATAAAGCCAGGGTCATTTTTCTGTTCATGGTATCTTCTATTTCAATTTTTCAAAATAAGGCAATCGTTCCAAAGGTACAACTATTTCGATCGTTCTTCCTCCCGGATGGATCTTTCCCAGGTCGTCTTTCCATCGGCCTTTGGGCAATTTCACCATCCGACTTTTTCCGGCAGTAACCATAGGAGCTACCAGGTATTGATCACCCAGCATATACTGATCTTTACACAGAGCAAACCCTTCACCCGGGAAGGAGTATTCCATATGCCGTACGATCGGCTCACCTGTACGGGCAGCCTTCTTTGCACACTCCATTATATAAGGGGAGAATTTCTCATGCAAACGGGCCACACCCCTCACAATCTCCAGGTTCTCTTGATCCAGAACCCGCCAGGGAGCTACAGAGAACTGCATCATAGGCATTAAAGCATGCACCTGGGCAGATCGTACAATCAAAGTCTGGTCCAGATTACGCTGGTCTACATTCAGGAACGATCTATACTGTCCGCCACCGATCATATCAGGACAGGTATAGGCATATCCGGATAATCCGGCTGCCATCATCTGGGGAATAAGAGATTGTACAGCTTTCCAGGAATAGTTCTTATCTCCCAAACGTTGTACAAGGGCCTCCCCTCCCATCTTCCAGCCTGCCCGGAATTCATTGACCGGGAATTCCAGCCCCATGCGGGCCCAGGCCTGGGTATGATCCACCGACAAAGTATTTTCTTTATAACTCCTCATCTCTTTGTTATAAAAGCTGTTATCTCCGGCATCAAATTTAAATCCATCTATTCCATAATCCTGTTGCATCTGCTTTAACAGAGAGACAAAATAGGATGCGGCCTGCGGATTGGTAAAATCGTAACAGGCACTATACCCGTTCCACCACTTGATCAGCGCCGTTCCCCCCTTCTGGTCTTTGATCAGATACCCTTTTGATTGTAAAAACCGGTACTCGGGAGAATCTGCCGACACAAAGGGACAGATCCAGACCATCACTTTAAAGCCCATGCGATGAAGTTCAGCTACCATCTCCTTCGGAGCCGGGAATTTATCAGGTTTAAATTCAAAGTTACCATAATATTTCTGCCAGTTATCATCAATCATCAATACTCCGGCAGGAAAGCCGTGCTCTACAATCTGACGGGCATAGGAGAGAACATCCTCCTGATTCTGGTCATACATCAGTTCGATCCAGGTATTGTATTGGGGCACAGTAAAAAAGAGCGTATCGGGCAACACACCACTAGGAGGAAAATGTTCCCGGCAAACTGCCTGATAAGCCTCCCTGAGGGTATTACCGGCTACTGCAACAATGACCTTCTCATAATCAGAAGTAATAATGATCTTTTCCGCATCTATAGTAAACCGGAAGGGATATTCACTCCAGAGATATCTTCCTTTACCGGAAAGTAAAAGAGGAACTACCTGATTATTATGGTTCTGAGTCTCCAGATCGTATTCAAGAGGTTCCAGATAGGGCATTTGCTCTCCGCAGGCAACTGCTCCTCCCCACCAGTGCTCCTGCTCTAAGATGTTGACCTCAGTAACATGTTGTGCAGTAAGTATAACAGAGCAAAAAACAGCCGGTAGAAAAAGTATCTTTCTCATCGTTCCCAGGTATAAATTAATAGTAACTTTCAGATATTCACAGGCTACAAAAATAAGAAAGAACTTATTGTGACGATATTACATAGGTTACAACAGCTATCACTCATGTTACAAAACGACTTTATTTTACTTCTAAATCCGGCTGTAAGACCTTATCCCGGATAAAACGGCGAACAAATTCTATTTCAAAATCCTGAAATAAAATCTATCCGCCGTTTTTTACCAACTAATTACTCCCGAAAAAGAGAGTGAAGTGTGAAAAATTATGCGTGTTTCACTGTAAAAATAAAGTATAGAACGATACTTAAAAAGGTAAAGGTTCTTTTCCTGCCTTTTAGTATTTCTTTTCACCGTTAATAACGACGTTCTTCAACGTAAAATTATGAATGTAATCTGTATATATTTCCGGTTTCTGACTTGCTTTCAGGTTCAGGTTCTCAAAAGTAAAATCTGTCAATTCATACTGATCGGAGCTGCTTACATTAAATACGGTCTGACACTCCAGCTCTATATTCCGCATGGTAATGTGTCTGGAATAGGAACGAGGTACTTCAGTCTCTCCTTTCATATCAAAGAACTGGGTCCAGGGTTGAATATACAGAAAGTTACCGGAATTCCCTGTAATATCTTCTACCAGAATATATTCGTAAATCTGCGGAGTATCCGGACGCATCTTCAGCCATAACAGACGTTGTGCCGAGTCCACCTGGATACGTCTGAGTATAATATTATAATTGTGAACCGATTCGCTTCCACAGGTCAGGGCGCCGTGGCAAAACCCATAGACACAATCTTCAATAATGATATTCCGGTTAGCTCCGTTGTTATCATCCTTATCTGCCCGGGGGCCCTTTCCCCCTTTCAGGGCAATGGCATCGTCGTTAACAGACATATAGCAGTTCTTTACCAAAACATTGGTACATACATCTATATCAATAGCATCCGTACTGGGTGCTTTTACCGGAGCAGCCGGAGAATAGATATAAAGATTGAGTAATTTTGTATTTTCGCATTTATAAAGATGAGTGGTCCAGAAGGGAGAGTTCATTAATTTTACTCCTGAGATCTCTATATCTTTACTGTTTGAGACATAGACGAGGCGCGGACGCATTTCATCCATATTGGTACAGGCCGGATTGAACTCCCGGCGTAACCAGAATGCCTTCCAGTACCGTAAACCATTCCCATCAATGGTTCCCTTGCCTGAAATAGTAAATCCGTCCACCCGGTCTGCATTGACCAGAGCCGCAAAGTATTTCAGGGTTTGACCCTCCATACGGGTCATTACAATGGGAAAATTACTGATATCATCACTTCCTTTCAGCACTCCCCCCTCTTCCAGGTGAAGATGGGTACCGGGTTTAAAGAAAAGTGATCCGCTCAGGTATGTACCTTTCGGAATGACCACCACACCACCCGTTTCACTCGCTTTATCAATAACCGATTGTATCTTCTCCGTCTGTATGATCGTGCTATCATTGACTACTCCATGATCAGTTATACGGTAGCTTTGTCCCAGTTTAGCGATATCTACCTCATCAGTCTGCCGAAACCAATCGGGTATAGGAGTTCCATCCGGAAATAGATCCCGATCCTGTGCCGTTGCATTTATCTGACAAAAAGTGACGAACGATAGCAATAAAAATTTTAAGGTCCTTGAAGTCATATTAATTACATATATAAAAGTTGTATGAGCAAAAATAGGGAAATCAGGGATAGAAGGCCGGGCATTCTTATACAAAAACCAAGAAATATGTACAACAAGCAGGGAAAAGCGTCCATTTCTCCCTTAAACAGAGAAAACAGAGAAGAAAAAACAGATAGAAGAGACAGACAGGCATAGAAATAAAAAAGGTGCTCCTCCCGGAACACCTCCATTTAATCTTTCATAAGTAGATTGTATTATTCCGGATGGATCGCTTCAGAAGGACAAACATCTGCACAGGTACCACAGTCTGTACAAACCTCCGGATTAATAGAATAAATATCACCTTCAGAGATAGCTTCTACCGGACACTCGTCAATGCAAGATCCGCAAGCAATACAATCATCAGTAATTACGTAAGCCATTTTCCTTTATATTTTAATTAGTACTATTTGGG
>JAJQBG010000082.1 GCA_021203405.1 Bacteroides sp. | reverse complement strand
TTCCTGTACATCTCCAAAATTGTCATAACCCGATATGATCACTTTATCACCCGGTAAGAGTCCATCCAAGACCTCATATTGTAACGGATTCTGCCTCCCTATCACTATAGGAATACGTACCGCTTTATTACCCTCTTTATTCAGTTTAAATATCCATTGCCCACCTGTGGACTGATAAAAATTACCCTTATTCATCACTAATGCATCTTCGGGCTGCCCCATCTCTATTTGTACCCGGGATATCTTCCCGATACGCATATTATCAGGGATCTGATCTACAAACAACAGGTCTATTTCAAAATTCCGGTCTTTGATCTCCGGATTTACTTTAGAGATAACCAGCGGATACTTTTCATTCCTGTAAGTAATAGAAGCCGGAAGATTCAGATAGATACGGTCAATATAGTACTCACTGACTGAAGCTGTCACCTTCATATTATCAATCTCTTTCAACTCTCCGATATTAACTCCGGCAGCTACTTTCTCTCCCGGGATCACGTTTAAAAAGCTCAACTGGCCATCCATCGGAGCCCGAACAATCAGATTATCCAGCCGTTCCCGGCTACGCGTATACTTCATCTCTTCCAGCCTCATATCGTTTTCCAGCAGGTCATGCTGGATCATATTTTTTACAGAATCCTGCCGTAACTCTTTTAAAAGCAGACGGGCATTGTTCTGGCTATACACATACTCATCGGTAGACACATCCAATTGCGCTTTGCTCCTTATCCCCATTCCGTACTCCTCTTTATCCTGCTCATATTGCTTACTCAGCCGGTTCAGGTCATGCAAAGTTTTCAACGTATTTCGTTTAAGCTCCGAAGTTTTTTGCTCCATCTGCAACAGTTTATCCCGATAGATCAGCCGCTGTTTTTCCAGGTTATCATACTCATCCTGCAACGTTCGCATTAAATCCATATTGGTCAACACCAATATGGTATCCCCTTTTTTGAGCAGGCTTCCCTCTTCTGCTACAATACGCTCTACAATACCAGATTCAAAACTATTCAGCTTCACCGTCATTCTGGGTCGGGCCACTCCCTCCAGATCCAGATAATCCAGGAATTTATCCTCCTTTACCTCCGCGATCTGCAAATTATCCAAACTTTGCCGGAGCCGGGACGGCCCCACCGTAGCTGCCACCAGATAGATAATAAGTCCTGAAAAGAGGGCTCCCCCCAGCAAATAATATTTATACCTCAGCCAGAACGGCTTCTTTGCTTTTTTATATCCATGCTCTCTATTTAATTAAGGTTTCATAATCTTCTGTCAACTCTATCTCTTTTTCGAAGTCATATAAAGTGATACTCCGTATGGTGTAATATAATTGCCAGTAATTGAACAAAGCATTGATATAGTTGCGTCTGGCCGTATTCTGCTCGAATATAGCAGCATTCATATCTAGAATGGTAGACCTCCCTAAAATATACAGTTTACGTGCAACATCACTACGTCGGTTAGCCGTATAATCGGTTTTAACCGCTACATTCAACCGGTTCGCCTGCAAATTAAACTGTTTAACCACCTTTAAAATATTCAATTCAAAATTGGTGCGATCACGCTCCACCTGGGTATATACCATATCCCTGTTCGACTTAGCCACACTGACCCGTCCTTTTCCCCGTCCCCAATCCAGAATAGGAATACGGATACCCATTTCCACATACTGGTGATTCTGAGGATCCTGATACGCCTCCCTGAACTTTTCATTGGTCTGCGTTAATCCCACCTGTGCATAAATATCTGCTTTGAGTCCTGTTTGCGAACGCGCATAAGCTACATTACTCTCACTCTCATGCCTGCGTCTGGCCATATTTATCATATCCGGACTATTTTCTATAGCCTTCACCAGCGCCTCTTCCACTTCAATATAAAGGTCAGGAACCTCATGGTTTATAACAGTCTCTATCAGGGTAGCTTCCGTAATTCCCAGATAACTTCTTAACTCTTCCATAGAATCGTCCACCTCCACCTGAGCATTCAACATATTGCTCTCTTCAGTAAGCCGGTTAATTTCCAGCTGAAGCATCTCGTTCTCCGTAACCGTACCGATATTATACCTTCCCCAGGCAAAAGAGTACAAAGTATCCGCATGTGCAAAATTTACCTGTGCTATCCGGAGATTGGATTGCGCCCTGGCCAGATCGAAAAATTTAGTGACCGTTCGCACCGAAACCAACTCCAGCGTTTCTACATACTCCTTTTTAGCCTCTTTAAACCGTAACGGCTCTATCCGCTTATTCCATTTCAGGGAATTGTATCCAAAAAGAGATTGTTGATAATTAATAGTTACCGGATTGGATTTATATGTATGTTTCTTGTTATCCCCTAAAATATCGAGACGCTGTAACTGCGTATCGACAGACAAACTCCCTCCCGTCCATGGAATATTCTGTGTTATGGACAAGCTTCCATCCGTTCGGAGCTGTTTTTGCCGCATATATTTTGAAGTACCATCTTCCAGGGTTACAATATTTATCAGGTTATTATAATAGGGCGTAGAAGTAAAAGTTAAAGCCGGTTTATAATTAGCTTTGTAATAACAATAATTCCAGTAAGAAGATCTGAAACTATGCCGGGCAACAACTACATCCGGCGACTGGCTGCGTGCTATTTCCGTGGCCGAAATCAAAGAGAGCTTTAAAGTATCTCCCGGTAGGGAAGAAGAAAAAAGCAACTGTGCAAATAAGATAGATATACTTGTTATAATATTTCTCATAGAGGTGGTTTTATTCTTTTCAAGATAATAAGCAATTAGTACACCAAATTATTAACTAGCTGTTTATCAAAACTATAA
>JAJQBG010000126.1 GCA_021203405.1 Bacteroides sp. | reverse complement strand
TACTGGTACTACAATCATTTTTTCTTTTTTAAATTATTTTGTTCTATTAATTGCACATTATTTTAGCGGGGCAAAATTACACATACTTTCTTTATCCACAAAACTTTCGGCCAATAATTCTCTCCCGATCCCGGAATATTTTTCGCAAAAGAGTGCGATTTTCAGTTTATTAGGGCTTCCACCCCCTGCTTTTTATTTATAAGACGGCGGTATAAGAAAAAGATAAAAATCCTTCAGTAACTGATTTGTTTTATTCGTTCCGGTATGTTATTTTTGCAGAAGGAAAAGTCGTTTGTTAGGCTATTTCTGATCGTTTGTCAGGTTGTTTCTGATAAGAAACTAACTGTTTTCTGATGAGAAACAACCTAGTTTCCCACTATCGGAAAACGAAAAACAGATTATTTATTCTAACCTAAAATAAAATCTTTATGGCAGCAAATTACGAACTGAAAGAGAGTAATCTTCCTACGGTGCAAGAGGGAAAGAAGTTATATCCATGTATTGTTTCCAGCGGAACGATCAAAACCTCCCGGTTAGTGAACCATATTGCATCCGCTACCACTTTTACGCCCGGAGAGATCCGGGGGCTTTTACATGCTCTTTCGGATACGATGGCAGGATACCTTAAGAACGGTTACCACGTGGAACTGGGAGATATCGGATACTTTTCCCTGAAGATCAAGGCAGTTACTCCCATAGAAAATAAAAAAGTAAGGGCAGAGTTTATCCGGGCAGAGAAAGTAAAGTTCCGCACTTCGGCCAGTTTCCGTCGGAAAATAGCGGGAGATTTTAAACGTCACCCTCATCCGAAAGAAGCGACTGTACTCCCTTCTATAGAAGTATGCCGGAAAAAACTACAGGCTTATCTGAAAGAGAACCACTTTATAACCCGTATTCTCTATAGCCGGCTTACCGGCTGTAATAAGTATTATGCCTTAAAACAGCTGAATGAATTTACCCGGGAAGGGTGGTTAAAACGGAAAGGAGCTGGAAATCAGCTGCTTTTTGTAAAAGCAGCTCAGCGGAAAGATGATAGTAAATGATAGATATATGATAGTAAAATGGTAGATATTTTTTACTTTTATTTTATATCTAACTGAGAATAAAAACATTAACTCACACCCAATGATAGATGACAGATAATTTATAATTTTAATTGCATGTAGAGCTACACGATCTGTCTATTTTCCGGGTTCTCTCCGCACAAATCGGGAACAAAATTTACTGTACAAATGTTATTAGCCTAATTATCAACCTAAAAAATTCAGTTATGCCATTACATCTTATTAAAAGAGATAAGGATGAATCTGTATTCGATCTTTATGCTCAATATGCAGCCACGCATAGCATCCCCAAGTATAAAATGGGTGATGAGCCCAATGACCCGCATCTGGTAAAAGACCTGATACTGGATGAGCTTCTGCTGGATGGAAATGCAAAACAAAACCTGGCTACTTTCTGCCAGACGGATGTAGACGAGGAGATCCACCAACTGATGGATAAATGTCTGGATAAAAACATGATCGACAAAGATGAATATCCGCAGACAGCAGAGATAGAGAACCGTTGTGTACATATCCTGGCGGATCTATGGCACTCTCCGGAGAGCCAAACAACGATCGGTTGTTCTACTACGGGTTCGAGTGAGGCTGCCATGCTGGGAGGACTGGCCCTGAAATGGCGCTGGAGACAACGCAGGGAAAAGGAGGGAAAGCCGACCGGTAAACCCAATATCATCACCGGCCCGGTGCAGATATGCTGGCATAAATTCGCCCGTTATTTTGATGTGGAATTACGGGAGATCCCGATGGAACACGACCGGTTGCTGATGACACCGGAAGAGGTGATCAAACGGATCGATGAAAATACGATCGGGGTTGTTCCTACGTTTGGGGTAACGTTTACTTTGGAGTATGAAGATGTAAAGGCAGTGAGTGATGCCTTAGATAAGTATGAGAAAGAAACGGGACTGGATATTCCGATCCATGTGGATGCAGCCAGCGGTGGTTTTATTGCTCCCTTCCTGCAACCGGATATTGAATGGGACTTCCGGCTACCCCGGGTAAAATCGATCAACGCTTCGGGACATAAGTACGGACTCTCTCCCTTAGGAGTGGGTTGGGTAGTATGGCGCGAAGTGAGTGACCTTCCGGAGGATCTTATTTTCCGGGTAAATTACCTGGGAGGCGATATGCCGACATTTGCGCTGAACTTCTCCCGTCCGGGGGGACAGATCATTGCCCAGTACTACAACCTGGTACGTAACAGCAAAGAGGGATACCGCCGCATTCAGCAGGCTTGCCTGGATCATGGCATCTATATTGCTCAGGAGGTAGAGAAACTGGGGCTTTTCGAATTGTTGTACGATGGTAAGTCGGCACTTCCGGGAGCAGCCTGGATGTTGAAAAAGGGGGTGGAACCGGGTTTTACGTTGTATGATCTTTCAGACAAGATGCGTGCCCACGGGTGGCAGATCGCCTCTTATTCACTTCCGGCCAATTGCCAGGATATGGTGATACAGCGGGTACTGATCCGTCATGGGTTCAGCCACGATATGGCCAAGTTATTTATCAGTGACCTGAAAAGATGTATTGAATACTTTAAAGAGAATCCGGTACACAAAGGAATGGCAGAGACCGAAGCAGGTGGATATCATCATTGATCCTGCATTCCCCTGAAACTATAAAGGCAGCCCTCACAGGCTGCCTTTATCACATAATACCAATTGAATAATTAATCCTAAAAACTTAATCTTATTACTCATTAGACGGAGTATACCGGGTTAAAGTTGCTAACCGATAACTATTTT
>JAJQBG010000350.1 GCA_021203405.1 Bacteroides sp. | reverse complement strand
CTGTATACCCTGTTAATTTCTATGAAGCATAAATCTCCGGAATTGGATATTCCTGAAGGGGCATTTTACGATGAAATTGATGGATACAGCATCTATGTAAAGAAGAAGGACCGTAAAACAGGTGCCTTATATAATATCATGATCTATGATCTGAGCGATGGGTTTGAGAATGCGCATATCATTGTGGCGGATACCGGATATATGGAATCTACGGTGGATAAAAAGCATCTTTACCTTCATTTGTATAATGGAGAACTGTTTGAGAATATCAAGCCGCAGACAGTGGGTACCGGAGGTAATAATGTTCCTTACAGACGGGAAACGTTCCGTGAAAAGCACTCCCTGATAGAGTTTGATGCGGATTTTAATATGATTGATGGGAGTTTCCTCAGCAGTCAGTCGCTTAGTAAGAATATGCAGGGACTACAACAATCTATTGATTCTATGTCGGTTCGCAACGATAGTGTGGGAAGAAGTTATTTTGAGGATGCTAAAGCCGGAACTTTTAAGCTGGACCTGAGCAGGGAGGACTCCACTAAGGTGTCCCGTGACAGTACGGTACATTCGGTTAATGTGGATAGTCTTTTTAAACGTTCTTCTTTGCAGAAGAAGCAGACTTATCTTTCCGGCGCTGTGACAAGACTGGATAATACCGGGCATGACTGGCAGTTTAAAAGTCATACTCTTTCGGAAACCGACCGGGATATACGTCGCCACGGTCTGGAGTGGCATAAAAAGATCACGTTGTCTCTTTCCTGTCTTATTTTCTTCTTTATCGGAGCACCTTTAGGTTCTATTATACGGAAGGGAGGGCTTGGAATGCCTGTAATTATATCCATTGTTATTTTTATTATCTACTATATTATTGATAATACAGGGTATAAGATGGGACGGGATGATAACTGGCAGGTATGGCTGGGTATGTGGATCAGTTCCATTATATTAATACCGCTGGGGGCCTTCTTTACTTATAAATCCAATAATGACTCTGTGGTTTTTAATGCAGATCTGTATAAGGGGTGGTTTAATAAAATACTTGGCAGACGGAGTGTGCGTCATCTTTACCGGAAAGAGGTGATTATCAACGATCCTGATTATCCGGCAGTGATTTGTAAAATGGAGGCTCTTACCCGGGAGTGCGAAAGCTATCTGGCCAAGAAAAGGTTGAAAAAGGCTCCCAATTACTTCAAACTCTGGATGAATACTTCGGTGGACCGGGAGATCGAACAGGTGAATGAAAAGCTGGAAGAGATCGTGGAAGAGTTATCCAATTCGCAATCGCATCTTATTTTGAAAGAGGTGAATAATTATCCCGTTATTCCTCCTCATGCGCATGTGCGGCCTTTCAGGAATTATTGGCTCAATATACTTACCGGACTTATCTTGCCGGTGGGAATTTTCTTCTACCTGCGTATCTGGATTTTCCGGCTACGTTTGTATAAAGATTTGCGAATGGTAATAACTACCAATAAGAATATGGAGATTATTATAGAACAGGAAAACCATAAGGAGAATATATAATATGGAAGAATTTAGATTAAATACAATAGAAGAGGCGATTGCCGATTTTCGGGAGGGAAAGTTCCTGATCGTTGTGGACGATGAAGATCGTGAGAACGAAGGAGACTTTATTATTGCTGCTGAGAAGATAACTCCTGAAAAGGTAAACTTTATGGTTACACAGGGGCGCGGTGTATTGTGTGCTCCTATTACGGAAGAGCGTTGCGAAGAGCTGGAGCTGGAGATGCAGGCTTCTGCCAATACCTCTATTTATGAGACTCCTTTTACGGTAACGGTGGACTTATTACCCGGGTGCACGACCGGAGTTTCCATGCAGGATCGTGCTGCTACTATCCGTGCGCTGGCTGATCCTACTTTTAAACCGGCTGATTTCGGACGCCCCGGACATATTAATCCGTTGCGTGCCAAATCCCGGGGTGTGTTACGGCGTTCCGGTCATACGGAAGCTACGATCGATATGGCACGTCTGGCAGGACTTTATCCGGCGGGTGCCCTGATTGAGATCATCAATGAAGATGGTACCATGGCGCGTCTGCCCCAGCTGACGGAGGTATCCCGTAAATACGGGATCAAGATCATTAATATTAAGGACCTGATCGCTTACCGGTTGAAGAATGAGTCTATTGTGGAAAAAGGAGTAGAGGTAGATATGCCTACGGAGTACGGGCATTTTCGCCTGATCCCTTTCCGCCAGAAATCCAATGGGATGGAACATGTCGCTCTTATTAAGGGAGAGTGGAAAGAAGATGAAGCGATCCCGGTACGGGTTCACTCCTCCTGTATGACCGGTGATATTTTCGGTTCCTGTCGTTGCGATTGCGGAGATCAGTTGCATAAGGCCCTTGAATATATAGAGAAAAATGGCAAAGGCGTACTGGTCTATATGAACCAGGAGGGACGTGGTATCGGATTGATGAACAAAATGGCTGCATACAAGTTACAGGAAGAAGGACTTGATACGGTAGATGCTAATCTTCATCTGGGTTTTGATGCGGATGAGCGTGATTATGGTGTAGGAGCACAGATACTTTGCCAGTTAGGAGTTCGTAAAATGAAACTGATGACCAATAATCCGATAAAAAGGGTAGGGCTCGAAGGTTACGGACTTGAGATCACGGAAAATCTTCCGATTGAGATTACCCCCAATCCTTATAACGAACGTTATCTGCTTACCAAAAAGGAGAGAATGGGGCATACCCTTCATTTGAATAAGTAATTTATTTAACTATAATAATATGGAATTATATTCTGTTTCGAATGTATATGGAAAGGTGGCACAGGCTACTCTTTTCAGAAATG
>JAJQBG010000292.1 GCA_021203405.1 Bacteroides sp. | reverse complement strand
TTTATGAATTAAACTTACCGCAAAGATAAAGAATTTCGTTCTTACTGACAAATAAGTATACGATCTTTCACACCTGAGAGGTGGTTTTGTCTTCCATTTAAGAAGAAATAATACAATAAATCATTAACTTTGCATCAAACTTAACTCCTCTCATGACAGTATTGATCATAGGTTTATGCTTACTGGGCCTGCTGGCACTCTTGCTGGGCTACTTCCACAACCGAAGTATCCGTCAAAAAGTGACATCCGGCGTGCAGGCAGAAACGGCCGAAGTAGTAACAGTGGATGCAGAGTGTTGCGGACAACACGCTACCTGTGAAAAAGATAGCCTGCTGGCTGCCGTAAGCAAACAGATTGAATATTATGACGATGAAGAGCTCGATCGTTACAGCGGTGTAGAGTCTCAGAAGTATACGGAATCTCAGGTAGAAGAGTTCCGGGAAGTCTTTTATACCATGCAGGAAACCGATGTAGCCGGTTGGGTACGGAGCCTGCAACTGCGCCAGATCAACCTGCCCGATGCGCTGAAAGATGAAGTCTTCCTGGTGATCGGCGAGCGCCGTATTCATTAATCCCCTATTTATAAATCAGATGGACCTTTTGCACTATACATTTTTTCAGCACGCCCTGTTGGGCAGCCTTCTGGCCAGCATTGTTTGCGGAATGGTAGGTACCTATATTGTCACCCGCCGGCTGGTCTTTATCAGCGGGGGCATTACCCACGCCTCTTTCGGAGGGATCGGCCTGGGTCTCTATGCAGGTATCTCCCCGATCTTCTCCGCTGCTCTTTTTTCCGTTCTCTCTGCTTTCGGCATTGAGTGGCTGAGCAAACGCAGGGATATGCGGGAAGACTCCGCCATCGCTGTTTTCTGGACTTTCGGCATGGCCCTCGGTATTATTTTTACTTTCCTTTCCGCCGGGTTCGCTCCCGACCTCTCCGCTTTCCTGTTCGGCAACATTCTTACCATTACACGTACCGATATAGGAATGCTGTTTTTACTGGCAGTCATTCTCTCCCTCTTTTTTATCTGTTTTTTAAAAACCATTCTCTATATAGCCTTCGACCGTGAATTTGCACGCTCCCGGGGACTACCGGTAACTCTCCTGGAGTATGTGATGATGCTCTTCATTGCCCTGACCATTGTAGCCTGTCTCCGGATGGTAGGCATTGTACTGGTGATCTCCCTGCTTACCGTACCCCAGATGACGGCCAACTTATTTACCTACAGTTTTAAGAAAATAATCTGGCTCTCTATCGGGATCGGTTATATCGGCTGTCTGGGAGGGCTCTTTATCTCCTATTACCTGAATGTACCCTCCGGAGCCTCCATTATATTCTTCTCCATCCTTATTTACGGAGTATGCAAACTCATTAAAACCCTTGCCGGATAGAGAGAAGATTCCCCAGGAAATTATATCTTTGTAATTTCAGGAAAAATAAAGCCCGAAAACCAATATGGAAATACTTATTGAAACTCCCGGTAAACTCCCCGAAGCCGCCCGGACCTTTATCGAAAAGATGGACGGACGGAAGATATTTGCTTTCTACGGAAAGATGGGGGCGGGAAAAACCACCTTTATCAAAGCTGTGTGCGAAGCACTGGGGGTAGAAGATGTGATCAACTCTCCCACCTTTGCTATTATCAATGAATACCAGACACCCGGAGCAGATCCTGTTTACCATTTCGATTTCTACCGGATCAACCGCCCCGAAGAGGCGTACGACTTCGGTTACGAAGATTACCTCTATAGCGGGAACCTCTGTTTGATCGAATGGCCGGAACTGATCGAAGAACTTTTACCCCCGGAGAGCGTAAAAGTCACTATTGAAGAGTTGGACAATGGTTCACGCCTTATAACCTTTTAACCCATGAATCCGCAATACCTGGTACAGGGAATATTTTTTGCAGCAGGCACCGTCTCGCTGCTGGCAGCCATCCTTAACTGGGACTGGTTCTTCAACACCCGCAATGCAGAGTTCTTTGTAAGAACCTTAGGTAGAAAAGGTACCCGCATCTTTTACGGGCTGTTCGGACTCTTCTGTGTGATCATGTCTTATATTATTAGTAACAATCAACCTTAAATACCACTTATGCAGCAACCGGAGATCAGAAAACTTACCCACGAGGATGAAATACCTTATCACCTGCTCTATCTGGCAGACGAATCCATTACAGCCGTAGCCGACTATATTCACCGGGGTGAAATGTATATCGGGCAAGTGAACGGAGAGATCATCGGCATCTATGTGCTTCTTCCCACCCGTCCTTTTACCATCGAACTCATCAACCTGGCAGTGGATGAAGCCTATCAGGGAAAAGGATATGGAAAAGCCCTTATCCGGCATGCCATTGAAACCGCGAAAGAAAAGGGTTACAAAGTATTGGAGGTAGGTACAGGCAACGCCGGGATCGGGCAACTGGCTCTTTACCAGAAGTGTGGATTTACTATTTACGGAGTAGATATGGATTTCTTCGAAAAGCATTACGATCACCCGATCTTTGAGAACGGTATTCAATGCCTCCACATGATCCGCATGAAAATGGATCTCTGATCCCCGGTTTTACGCCTGTTTTTCCCTCTCTCATTTCCGGGGTAAAGCGGCGAACCTGCCAGAAAAACTCCGGTAGAACTATTTCTACATTTAAACAATTGATAAGCAAGCTTAAAATTTACCGTAAACACGGCTCAGATCATTAAAAGAATCGAAATATTTTGAACCAATATTGTTTTGAGTGGTTCTAAATTGCAGTTTTATATTTTGATAGAACACAGCTAAACGGTGCTTTGAAATATAAACAAAATCATGTAACGGGTGTTTATTCCCGATGAATTAGTT
>JAJQBG010000362.1 GCA_021203405.1 Bacteroides sp. | reverse complement strand
CAGCCACTATATATATTGTACTTTTATGTCATATTACCGGGGAATAAATTTTGTTTTTATGAGTCATTATTTTATTTGTTTACCCTTTTCTTTCCTCCCCACAACAGGGCACAAAAGAGTACCGAGAGGGCGGCGGCCCCGATCCAGAAATAGCGGATGGAGGAGAAGTCGTAGCTGGCTATGCCGTCTACCGGGGTTTTGCTGTCGCCGATAAGTTGTCCGCTCATTATATCCTGCAGGCCGGCTCCTATATAGCTGGCAATACCGACTACGCCCAAAGCTGCTCCGGAGGCCTTCTTGGGGGCAATATCGGTAGCCATCAGCCCACCTAAGTAGCAGATAAGTACTCCGATGGAGAGCCCGAAGAGGATCATACTGAGAATATCGATGTAGTAATGGCCTTTCGGTACAAAGACAAAGAGGGTGATGGCCAGGGTATTGCACAGGCCGAACAGGACGGCGGGAACAATGCGGTTGCCTTTAAAGAGTTTATCGGAGAGATAGCCCGAGAGGACGGTGCTTATAATGCCGCATACGGAGGAGATGGCGATGATACTGCTGGCCTCTACGGAGGAGTAGCTTTTTTGGTTCTCCAGGAAGAAGATTCCCCAGCTGTTGATGGCGTACCGGCTGATATACATACAGGCACTGGCTAAGGCAAGGATCCAGATATAGGGATTTTTGAGTACCTCTAACTGGGCTTTGCCTGCGGGCTTTTCGCGCTCTTTGGGGGGAATAACGGAGGGAAGTCCCTGGCTGGTGGGGCTGTCTTTCATAAAGAGCAGGATAACGGCTGCACCGATAAGGCCGGCGATCCCGGCTGCGGCAAATCCCCAGCGCCAGCCGGCTATGCTTACAATGAAAGCGGTGGCTATAAAGGTGAGGGCTTCGCCGATGTTGTGGCTGGCACTCCAGAATCCGTAGTAGGATCCCCGCTCTTTGTCGGTAAACCAGCGGGAGAGGCCTACTACACTGGAGGGGGCTCCTATGCTTTGTACCCAGCCGTTGACACCCCACAGGATGACAAAGACCCAGAAGGAGTGGCTGATACCCAGGCAGATATTGACCAGGGAGGAGATAAGCAGGCCGACGGACATAAAGCGGGTGATGTTTACGCGGTCGCCCAGAAAGCCGTTGGCAAATTTACCTACTGCGTAGGTAAAGAAGAGGGCAGAGCCTACAATTCCTAATTGTTGTTCGGTAAGAATACCGTCATCTACCAGGGGTTTTTTTGACTACGTTGAGGCTCATACGGCATACGTAATAGAGCCCGTAACCCAGGGTGGCGGAGATAAAGAAAGACCACTGGAGCCTTTTGAGTTTCTTTTTGTCTTCAGTGAGCTTCTCTTTATCGGGAAGGGGAGCGAAGAATCGGATCAGTTTGTTCATGGGGCTCCCTCCTTATTTATGCAGGTTCTTACTACGCAGGTACTTAATGAGGTAGGCGGGACGGTCGGTCTGGATGATCCGGGCGCCCAGGGTCCGGATCAGGTAGCCGTAACTCTTGTCCGGGTCTTCAAGGGCGAGGTCGTCGCCATAGCCTCCGGCCAGGGTGTCCCACAGGGTGTTGTACCAGATGAGGCTTTTGCCTTTCAGCGCTGCGGCCAGTTCCAGGGGCAGCGGATTGGCGGGGTCGGCAAATACCAGTTCGTAGGCTACGGGATTGAGTGTCCGGGCAAAGTTTTGTACCTGTACGGAGGCTTCTTCTTTATCGAGGTTAACCACGGGCATGTAGATCACTTTATCCAGGTAGTTGCCGAACTCTTTTTCTACCTCTTCTACGGGTTTGCTTCCTTTCATAATGACCTGGTGGGTGGTTCCGGTCTGCTCCAGGATGCGATATACTTCGTCAAAGTAGTCGTAGGCTTTGTCGAGGTTGACCAGGATGCGGCCTTTACAGAGCAGCATGGCCTCTTCAAGGGTGGAAACGGTGTGTTTGGTCCGGATGTTACAGCCGTTCTTGAGGCGGAGGGTCCGGATGGAGTCGAGGGGCCATTCGGCAATTTTTCCCTGACCGGTGGTGGTACGGTCGAGCCGGGAGTCGTGCATCACGATCAGGGCTCCGTCCAGGATGCGTTGCAGGTCGATCTCTACGATATCGACTCCCATTTGAATGGCATTCTCTATGGCTGCCAGGGAGTTTTCGGGAGCGTTGCGCCAGTCGCCGCGGTGGGCTACTACCAGTACGGAACTTTCGTCCCGGTTCATTAACTGGTTCCTGATCTCTGTGGCACGATCCTGGGCTATAGTAAGTTGGAATGTGCCCAGGAGGATAAGTAATAGGGTTATTTTTTTCATTGTTTCTCTTTTTAATTTAATATTCCGTTTTTCCATACGAGTTTTTCGCCCCAGAAGGGGAGGAGGGTGTTATCGCAATGGATGTGGGCGGCTCTTTCGAGTCCCATCTCCAGGGACCACCGGGATTCATCAACTCCGGCGTGTGCCAGTTCGAGTATGTGTGACATAAAGACATAGGTGGGGGTTACTTTCTCCCCGATCACCCTGTTCTCATGGAGTGCGTTGGGGGCGTAACGGGCTATAAAGATGTCCACAGGTTTCATAATGTGGTATTGGGCAGGCTCGTAATTGGAGTCTCCCACGTGCATCAGTACCAGGTTGCCTCCCCGGCTGCCGCAATCTACCTGGAAGGTGGTTACGAAATTGCGCAGGGAGGTGTTGTGGTCGTTGATATTGGTTGTTATATGGAAATTACCTATTGTATAAACTGAAGTGGCTGTTGCTGTATAGGGGTAGCCTTCCCCGGATTTAAGGTAGTTGGAAAGTACGGGTTTATTCTGTTGAAACATCTTTTCTATTAACTCCTCGCTGTAATGGTCGGAGTGGTTATGGGTAACGCACAGGAAGTCCAGGTAGGGCTCGAGCTTTTCTGCATACCGGTGATTGATGTCGATACCGAAACAGCCTCCGGAGGTCTTTATGAGGTATCCCATGTTGTAGAGCATCCAGATAACGGTTGTACCCTCCTCTACCTGTGTGGTTTGTACCTCTTCCAGTACTTTATCAAAGGCGAGGCGGTAGCAGGTAAGGATCGGGTCGTATTTTTCCCGGTTCCCGGCGGCTTCGTCCAGGCTTTTCAGGTAGTTATTGAAGTAGGTACTGGTACACTGGTCTGCATAGCTTTGTATGGCCTGGAAGGCCTCTTCCCGTTCTCCGGTGTAACTAAGGCTGGATGTGCTCCAGAGTTGTTCCATCACCTTTTTAGCTTCGTTCTCCGTGGGTATTGGTTCCGGCTCGGTTTCCTGGTTACCGGAGCAGCCTGTGGCAAGGAGGAACAGCACCAGGAGGAGCTCTATATACATATATCTACTTTTCATGGGTTGGCTTTAGTTGGTGAAAGCTTTGGGCGAGTTGCTGCGGGGTGGCACGTTCTCCCTCTTTGTTCCGCATGGCTTCGTACATATAGACTCCGGAGTATCCGTTCCGGGTAAGGATTCCGAAGAGCTCTTTCCAGTCTATCACTCCTTCTCCGGGAATCCAGTGGCTTTCGTTGATGCCGTCGTAATCGGATAGATGTACGGTGGCGATACGGCTGCCTGCTACCTCTGCAAAGCGGGCAGGGGTACCGGTGAGGTAGTGGTTGGTATCAAAGCAGATCCCTACTTCGGGGTAGGCTTCGATGATACGCAGCAACTCTTCGGGAGTGTTACCCAGGCAGGTGCGGGGGAGGTTCTCTATGCATAGCTGTGCATGGATCTCCCGGGCGTATGGGGCAAGGATCCCGATGGATTCAATGGCATTCCGGATGCGTTCTTCCCGGATGCTATCGGCTATAGGCTCGGAACTGGGGTGTAGTACCAGTTTAGCGGGATTGAAGAGGGCGGAGAGCTGTATCATGCCGGCCATAAACGCTACATTCTCTTTCCGGGCTACCGGGTCGGTCACGGAGATATCGAGAGTGTTGGAGTAGGGCAGGTGGATGGACCATACTTTCAGCCCTGCACTATCAAGCTGGCTTTTGAGGGTATGGACACGGGGTACGACCTCTTCGGGGGGTACGTTGCGGTAACATTGGTTCAAGGCTACCTCTACGTAGGGAATACCCAGCTCCCGGGCTTCTGTAAAGCTTGCTGCCGAAGGAGTTTGCCAGATGGCGGTAGTGGTGCCCATTGCTGGCTTTTCCGGTGCAGTAGAGCAACCAGAGAGGCTGAGGGCCAGGCATCCTGTTAATAGTATCTTTTTCATGGGGTAAAAGAAATAGAGGTGGGGAGTTTTTACTCCCCACCTGGTTTGTACAGAGTTCTTATTTCCTGTTGGTGCCGTAGAGGTTTCCGCCACGTACACTCCAGGAAGAGGTTTCCGGGCCGGCTTCCACAGGAAGGGCCAGCAGGGAGCCTACATTGTTGGAGCCGATGGTACCTATGTAGAGCCGTTTATCTGGCCCTATAGTGGCTGCGGCCATAAACTGCTCTTCACTGTCGTATTTGAAGGCTACCTCTCCTGTGGTGGTATTCAGTCCGTAGATGGAGTAATAGTCTCCTACTTTACCCTGGGTGGCGCAATATATTGTTCCGTTGTCGGCCAGTACCAGCCCGCAGTAGGTGAGGGCCGCACCAAGCTCTTTCTCCCAGGCCAGGATTCCGTTGGAGCGGATGGCGTAGACTTTTCTTCCTCCTTTATCGTTAAAGTAGATCGTTCCGTCCGGCGCCGCAACGGGGAAGTAGGCATCGCCTCCGCCGGTATTGGCGTAGGTCCAGTTCACGTTCCCTGTAGCCATATCAATGGCGGAGAGTCCGTTACTTCCTCTTTGTGTAGCATAGAGGGTGGTACCGGCTGCGTCGATAGCAAAGGCTCCCCGTTCGGTCACCTGGATGGTCTGGCTGGTTTTCCATACTTCATCGCCGGAGGGGGCGAATTTATGGATAGCTGCATCGGTTCCTGCATAGATATGGCCGGAGGCGTCTATGGCTACGGCTCCGCCTGTACCTCCGCTGAGGGTTTTCTGCCAGAGGGTCGTTCCGGTAGTTGTATCGATGGCAAAGAGGGTTACCTTGTTGGTCAGACAATAGAGTACGCCGGTAGAGGAGAGAGCGGGAAAAGCGCCTATAACGGCGTCTACCTCACAACTCCATTTGGGGGAGCCGTCTTCGGGATGGATGGCGTATACTTTGGAGTCGGTACCGCACTGGTAGATAATGCCGTTCTCATCGACCACTGCACCCCCTCCGTAGGTTACGTCGGGGATCTCAAACGCCCATTTGACGGTTCCGCTTACTACATCTACGGCAAAGAGGTGTCCGTCTGGAGTAGAGGTAGGTATGTAAGCTGTTTTTCCGTCGGGGGAGAAGACGGGATTGGATACTTTGACATACCCGGAGAGTCCGTTGTGATTTAGTTCCATAACGCTCCATTTATAACCGGAGACTTCCATTTCGATGCTTCCGCTTTCGGAGGTTTCGTCTTCGTAGGTGATGGTTACGGTAACGGTATAGGTGCCGGTTTGGGCAAAGGAGTGTACGGGTTCAGATTCTGTGGAGGTGTTTCCGTCTCCGAAGTCCCACCGGGCAGCCTGTATAGTACCCATGGTAAAGTACATATCGTTGTAGGTGAATGTACAGGGTTCGTTCAGGGAAAGGGTATTAGTGGCTACAATGATGGGGTATACCTGTCCCGGAGTGGCTTTGGCCCGGACGGCGTCGGAGGTTCCGTTGGGGTATACACAGATCAGGGAGAACTCATATTCGGTATTGTTGGTGAGTCCGGTCACCTCCCAGGACTCCTCTTCCCGGGGAATAAGGACGGGGTCGCTGATAGAGGATATCAGGAGTCTGTATTCCTGTAAGTCGTCGCTCTCGGGCCGGGTCCATTTGAGCCGTACCTTCTGGTCGCCGGCGGCAACGATCAGGTTGGTAACGGGTGGCCGGGTAGAGGTGGGGGTCACGTTTACGGATAGCCGGCCTCCTTTTTTGCGGTCGGAATAGACCGGTTGCAGGGAAAAGGTGTAGCTCTCTCCGTTAACCAGGCCGGTAACGGTGGTGGTCCGGAGTGTGGATTCTACATTCATCTCTCCGCCTTCGATGGTGAGGGAGCCGGCTGTCCAGGTTATGTAAAATCCGGTTGGGGCGGAGCCTTCGAAGATCTCCTAGTTCAGGGTTACTTCTTCGTCTCCGGCTATAGCGGTAAAACCGGCGGCCTGGTAGGTATTGAAGTCTGCCCCTGGTATCTTTTCGTCGTTGCAGCCAGTAAGGGCCGGCAGGAGTGCAAGGATAAAGAGGGTATATATAATCTTTTTCATATTTTATTGTTTTTTAGTTGGATTAATAACCTTCATTCTGCCAGAGGATGGAGGTGTCTTTGATCTTTTCGAGTTCTGCCTGTGGAATGGGGTAAACCAGCTGGTAGTCGTCGATGGGGTGTCCTGCGCGAGCATTACCTCTTTGGCATAACCCATGCGTACGAGGTCGAACCAGCGGTGTCCTTCGAAGGGGAACTCGCACTGCCGCTCTTTGAGGATGGCTTTACGGAAAGCATCTTTGTTGGGCAGGGAGGTGATCTCTATGGGGGCCAGTCCTGCACGGGTGTGTACGGCGTTCAGTGCGTTTAATGCCTCTGAGTTTTGGGAGTTGCTGTAGGCTATCTCGTTCAGGGCTTCGGCATACATCAGCAGTACATCGGCATAGCGGAGCAGGATAAAGTCGTTGCCTGTCCGTTCGGTGGAGGGATCCAGGGTATCGTAATACTTTTTGATCTGGTAGGTGTTCCCCTCCTGAACGAAAGAGATCAGGTCTCTCCGTAGGTCGGCCGGATCGTCGTAGGCTGCCACCAGTTCGGGGGTCGGATAGTCGGTAAAGTTGGCGCTGGAGGTGGAGTACCAGTTACCGTGTCCTTCGCCCACAACGGTTTTATTGAAACGGATGGCAAAGATGATCTCGCTGTTCATCTTCTTTTCAACATCGAAGATATCGGCGGGGTTTTCCAGCAGGGAATAGGTGCCGATAACCTGTGCCAGGATATCCCGGGCCTCTTCCCACCGGTGGAAAGTGAGGTAGACTTTGCCCAGCAGGGTTTTGGCGGCTCCAAGGGTGGCGCGTCCTATGTCGTTCCCTGTATAGGAGGCGGGTAGCATCGTGTGGGTGATGATCTCTTCCAGGTCGCCGGTTATCAGCTCATACATCTCCTGGTCTGTACTACGCTTTATTTTGAGTGCTTCTTCTACACTGACTACGGTACGGGTGGTGGGTACTCCTCCCCAGGTGCGGTACATATTGAAGTAGTTGAGTGCATGTAGGAAGAGGGCTTCTGCCTTGTACTGTGCTTTGAGGGTCTCATCAAAGTTGGCACTGTCGATCTGGTCGAGTACGAGGTTGCACCGGTAAACTCCGTTGTTAAATATGCCCCAGCTATCGCTCAGAATGCTGTTGGAGGCTTTCTCCTGGAACTGGTCGATGTCGTAGCGATCCTGGGTACCGGTGGTGGGTGCTGTTAACTGCATGTTGTCACTGCGATACTCTGAGCACTCGTAGTAGAAGGAGAAGTGCTCCTGGAGTTTGGCGTAACATCCGATCACGGCGATATTGAAATCGTTTGCTGTCTTGTATACTTTATCGGTGCTCACTTTGTCGCTGGGCTCGAGGTTGAAAAAACTCTCGGTACAGGAAGCTGTAAGCAACAGCGCCGACAAAGCAATAAGGATCTTATATTTTTTCATAATGGTATGTTTTAAAAGGTAATGTTTAATCCGAAAGTGAAAACTTTAGCCAGGGGGTAGGTTCCGTAATCTTCTCCCGGAGTGAGGGCATCCGAAGGACGTCTGCTTACTTCGGGGTTGTAACCGGAGTAGTTGGTCCAGGTAAAGAGATTCTGGGCTGAGAGATAGGCTCTGAGCTTTTGTATATGGAACCGTTCTGTCAGGGTATGGGGCAGTGTATAGCCTAATGAGATGTTTTGCAGGCGCAGGTAGGAGCCGTCTTCAAGGTGCCAGGTGGAGGTCCGTCCGTTGTATCCGGTGGTTTTGCGGTTGGCCCGGTTTACTTTTCCGTTCCCGGGATTCTCGGGGCTTCTCCAGCGTTTCAGGGCAACGGTGGTACCGTTGACATTTCCTTCCATATTGTCAATGTAGCGTTTGTTGAGGTTGAGTATCTCGTTACCGTATACGCCCTGGAAGCTGAAGCCGAGGTCGAAATCCCGGTAGCTGATGGTTCCGCCGAAACCGTAGGTAAAATCGGGCATGTAGTTGCCGACAATGGCCCGGTCTTTGTCCAGGTCGAGGATGCCGTCTCCGTCTACATCGACAAAGCGAAAGTCTCCTACTTCGGTGTTATCAAAATGGGGGTATTGTTTGAGTTGTTCTTCGTTCTCAAAGATACCGTCCTGTACCAGCAGGTAGTAGGAACCGATGGGCTTTCCTACCCGGGTGATGTAGTAGGCGTGGGCTACACTTCCTTCTTTGATCATTTCGGTTTGTCCGCCGGCCAGCTCTTTTACTTCGTTGCGGTTGGTGGCGAAGTTGGCGTTGAAACTGTAACTCAGCTCTTTGGTAAGGCTCTTCTGGGAGGTAAGTTGTATTTCCCAGCCGCGGTTGTTTACTTTTCCTACATTCATGCGGGCGGATCCGTTCCCGGTGATCAGGGGTACGGGGGTATCCAGCAACATATCGGTGGTGTTACTGTTGTAGAATTCAACGGTAAGCCCAAGTAGTCCCCGGAACATCTGCAGGTCGAGACCGATATTTACCATGGAGGTTTTTTCCCAGGTAAGGTCGTCGTTCCGGATGTTATCGGGTTTGTATCCGGGAACGAGGGTACCGTCTCCGGATCCCAGGATGTAGTTGTCGGAGGTGACGGTAGCGAGGTGCTCGTAGTTACCGATCTGGAAGTTCCCGGTGGCTCCGTAACTGGCTCTTAGTTTGAGGTCGCTCACAAAGCTGAGCGCGTTAGCTTCCCGGAAGAAGTTTTCGTCGCTGATACGCCAGGCTGCGGAGGCTGAGGGGAAATAACCCCAGCGGTTGTTCTTACCGAAGCGGGAAGAGCCGTCCGCACGGATGGCGGCTGATGCCATATAGCGACCCTGGTAGCTGTATTGTACACGGGCCAGGTAGGAGGCAAGTGACCATTGGGTGATCTCGGAACTCCCTTTGTTGACGGTTCCTCCGGTAACGGACTGGATAAAGTCATTGGGGTAGTCGGTAGCTTCTACGTAGTTTCCTTTCATGGTCTCTTTCTGGGCGGATTGTACCAGTACAGCACTGAGGTTGTGGCTGTTGTTAAGGGTGGTTGTGTAGCTTATTTTGTTTTCTACCAGCCAGTTGAAATAGAAGGACGAGGAGCTGCTGCCTACAGGGTTAGAGGAAGTATCGTAATAGTTAGCGCCCAACAGGGGAAGGCTTGACTGCCTGTATTTGTCGTTGTGTGCGCCGTAGTAGTCTCCTCCTAAGGAGATGGTGTAACTCAGGCCTTTGATAAATTCATATTCTCCATAGAGTTTTCCTACCAGGGCGTAGCGGTCTACTACATCTGATTGTAGTTTGGCAAGCGCTACGGGGTTGAGGATCTCGTTGTGCTGGTGGTCTGTACCGATCCGCCAGTAGCCGTTCCCCTGGTAGTTAAAGGAGCCGTCCGGGTTGTATACGGGCCAGACGGGGGGGCATGGCCAGGGCTGACTGTACAATTCCGTAGGAACCGTAGGGGTCATTGGCATTGACCCGGTTGGATTTGGAGTAGGAGGGGGAGAAGTTAACCCCGAATTTGAATTTATCGTACTGGCCGTCCAGGTTGAGCCGGGTGCTGTACTTTTCGAAGTCGGATTCAATGATGATACCTTGCTGCATGTAGTAACCGGCAGAGATAAAGTAGCCGATGTTCTTCCCTTTGCCGGAGAGGGAGAGATTGTGGCTCGTGGTAGAGGCACTGCGGAAGATCTCATCCTGCCAGTCGGTATCGGTCAGTCCTTTTTTTCCGGCTAAATAGGGGAATAGTTCTTCGGGGATCTGGTGGTATCCCTGCGGACGGAGGCTGTTGGGATCGTCTGCCGAACCGGTAGGTACTTCTGCGAGATAGGCTGCGTTGTGTCCGTCACGGGCGGCTTCGGCAAACTGGTAGGCATTCATCATGGGGAGTTTCCTGGATACTTTCTGTACGCCGTAATATCCGTCGTATTGGGCGGTGAGTTTTTCCGAACGTCCTTGTTTGGTGGTGATGATGATCACTCCGTTGGAACCGCGGCTACCGTAGATGGCGGCCGAAGAGGCGTCTTTGAGTACTTCAATGGATTCGATATCGTTGTTGTTGAGGTTGGAAAGCCCTCTTTCTACCGGCATACCATCGATGATGTAGAGGGGATCGTTCCCGGCGGTGGCGGAACTGATACCGCGTACACGGATGCTGACGGTACCTTCCGGGTCTCCGCTGGGTTGTAATACCTGTACTCCGGGCATTTTGCCGACCAGTGCCTGGCGGAAGTCGGTAACCGGGGTATTGGCTATCTGGTCGGATTTAACGGAGGAGATAGAGGTGGATACATCCCGTTTGTTCATGGAGCCGTAACCGATCACTACCACTTCGTCCAGGAACTTGGTGTCTTCTTCGAGGGTTAAAGCAAGGGTGCTTTTGCCTGTGGCAGAGAGTTCCTGAGTGCGGTAACCGATGTAGGAAAAGACGAGGGTGGCACTCTCCGGAACATTGGAAAGGGTGAATTTGCCATCCAGGTCGGAGATGGTACCGGTGGAGCTGCCTTTTACCTGGACACTGGCACCGATAATGGGTTCACCGGTGTCATCCAGGATGGTCCCGGAGATGCTTTTAAGTTTTTGGAGGCTCTCTTTCTGTGTAGTGGTTTTGGTACTGACGGCAATGGTATTGCCGGAGAGCTGGAAAGAGAGTCCGGTCTGGGCGGTAATGGTCTCCAGGATCTGTTCCAGGGTGGTCTCCTTCAGATCAAAAGTAACCCGGGGAGCGTTATTAATAACTTCCTGGTCGTAGAAAAATTTATAGTTTGTCAGGGAAGTAAGTTTCTCAAAGAGGGCTTCAACGGTTTCTGCGTTGGTCCGGAGGGTAAGATTTTCCGGTGGGGTTTGTCCCTGGGCTCCCGTGGAAAACAGACAAAGTAGTATAAAAATAGTGAAAAAGGTAATCCTATTTCTACCTTCTTTGGTAAAGGAACTGATTAAATTCATAAATTTGTGTGTTTTAATAATTATAAGATGGTTATTAAAATGTGGATCTGCGGGTTATACTCATTCGGCCGTCAAACCATGAGTATAGCTGGAATCGGTGAGAAGCATTTCCCTTTGGGAGTTGCTTCTCTTTTTTTGCTGGTTTTTTAAGGTGGTTTGTTCTTCATCTTATTTACTGAAAAAGGTTTGTTTAGATTTGACTTGATTATTTATAAAGGAATATCTGGTTACCGGTTATGGTATATCGGATCCCGGTGATGTATTCAATAGACCGGAGTACGGCTTCCAGGCTGCTGTTCTCGTGTTCTCCGGAGATGAGGTTGTTAAATTCCTGTCCCTGGTTGAAGGTAATGTGGCAATTATAGAATCGTTCCAGCTCCCGGGCTACATCCCGGATAGGGGTACGGGTAAAACGGAGTCCTCCTTTGACCCAGGGGGAGACTTCTCCCTCTTTCCGTTGTTTATAGAACTCTTCGGTAACGGTATTGAAGGCAAGCTCTTCCTGGCCTGAAAGCCGGAGCATGGCTTCCGGCAGGTCGATCTGTACTTTGCCGCTCTCTACGGTGACGGAGTTATTTTCATCTTCCGGATAGGCTTTGACATTGAAGGAGGTACCCAATACTTTGATATCAAACTTAGAGGTAGTGATGATGAACGGGTGGTTTTTATTGGGTGCAACCTGGAAATAGGCTTCGCCCTCGAGGTATATCTGTCGGTTGTCTTTAGCGAAAGATTGCGGATACCGTACGTGTGAACAGGCATTTACTACCAGGGTGGAGCCGTCGGGAAGGGTGAGGGTTTGCTTCTGGCCGGCAGTGGTTATGATCTCCTGCATAATAGCGGGCTTTCCGGCCGGTTGCAGGTAAAGCAGGCTCCAGGCAAGGAGGCAGATCAGCGCCAGGGAGGCTGCCGCGATAAGGGTATGCCGGTAGGTAAATTGTTTTTTGGGGGAATGTTTTACCGGTTGTAATTTTTTAAGTAACTCTTGTGCTTCTTTCCGGTAGAGTGCCTACCTGTTCTCATCGGGGTGTTCCCGGAAAGCTGATTCCTTCCAGGTGATTTGGGAAGCCTGTTCTACCAGGGAGAGTTGATCCGGGTCGTTTATCGACTCCAGCAGATGATCTACATCCTGCAGGGTGTAAAGGTCGTCTAAATAGCGGTTTAATCGTTCTTCTTTTTGTCTTTTATCCATGTGCTCTATAGAAGGGTGTTAAGGGGGCCTTCCTGAACTATTACACGGGAAAAGGATTCATCTATTAGTGGATTAACTTTTTTTAATAATTTAGAGGTTCATACAGAGTAAGATCAGGATCAGGTCTGCGTAAAGAACGGATTTACCGTTCAGGAATTTACGGATGGTTTTCAGGGAAGAGGAGATGTGTACCTGTACGGTATGGGGAGAGATGCCTAACCGTTCTGCTATCTCCTGGTGGGAGAGTTGCTGCCTGCGACTCATCTCAAAGATTTCTCTTTCCCGGCAGGAGAGGTGTTGCAGGGCTTCGTCCAGCAGGGAGGAGAGTTCATTGGCCAGGATGGTCTCCTCGGTCGTGGTGGAGTAATCCAGGGCGTTTTTGGTAAGTTCTTCTTTTAGTTTATTGTTTTGTGCTGCCTGCCGTAGTTGATTCAGGATACGGTTGCGCATCAGCGTATAGATGAAAGAGGAGAAGGGAATGTCGGGATTGATAAACTGCCTTTGGAGCCATACCTGGGTAAAGGTTTCCTGAAAAAGGTCTTCGGCGAATTCGGGTGATTTAAGGAACTTAACGGCAAAATAGATAAGGCGCTCTTTGTACGCGGCATAAAGCCGGCAAAAAGCTTCCTGGTCGCCCTGGGTAAGGCGGATCACTGTTTCATATTCATTACAGTAAGTTTGGGTCGCATTCATGGGGTTAAGCGAATAGGGTTAAGTATCCGGGACAAAAATAAAAATTAGTTGTTACATATTTGTTTCTTTTCAGGTTTTTGTGGAATTATTGTTTTGCAGCCGGTTTGCCTGCCACCCTAACTTAACTCGTTCAGTTAGGCTACTTCCCTTTTTTATCGATTCTCTCTTTTTTTTCTTGCTATTTTTATCAGGTAAAACAGACAAGCGCGCAAGGTCTGTCGGTATTTTATTTATTCATTTTTTAATTGGAAATGTATGTCTTTAAAATTTCATTGTGTAGAGCGTAAGCTGCTGGCGGGTGAACATGCAGGAGAAAAACGGTTTTTCGGGCAGGTTCGCTGCGGGGAGTGTATTACGTTTGATAAGGTTTGTGATCAGATCGCTCTGCTTTCTACGGCTACCAAAGGGGATGTGGAGCTGATCCTGGATAGTTTTGTGGAGGTGATCAGTGAGCAGCTGGATAGCGGGAACATTATTCAGCTGGGCGATCTGGGTAACTTCCGGGTGAGTGCGGGGAGTTACGGAGTAGAGGCGGGAGAGCCTTTCCGGGCTGCACAGATCAAGCGTCCGCGTATTGTGTTCACACCGGGAAAGATGCTGAAGAGTGTGACCCAGGAGATTGTGTTTGAAAAGCTGGATAAGCGGGTGGTAACGGAGTGTCCGATGCCGCATTGATGTTCTATTTTTAATCTGAATTTTTATGGCAATTAATTATTATGTATTGGAACGGAAGGTTCCGGCGGGCCCTGATAAAGGGAAGATGATGCAATATGCGCAGGTGCGTTCGGGTAGTGTGATCGGTTTTGAGGCGATCTGCCGCAAGATCGCGCTATTGAGTACTGCAACGAGTGGAGATGTAAAAGTAGTGTTGAATGGTTTGTTAACAGTCATTAGTGAGTATCTGGGAGCTGGTCATAGGGTGCAGGTGGGTAGCCTGGGAAATTTTCGTCCTTCTGCGGGTAGCCGTCCGGCCCGGGAGGAAACGGAGGTAACGGCGCATTTGATGAAGCAGCCTAAGATCATTTTTTCTCCGGGTAAGGCGCTTCGCAAAATGTTGAATGGTCTTTCTTTCCGCCGGATGGAGAATCCGGT
>JAJQBG010000230.1 GCA_021203405.1 Bacteroides sp. | reverse complement strand
CCATAAATATTATATCAGATATATAGATATAGGCCACGATGATAACTATTATCAAGGGTGTTACCTGCCAGGGAATACTCCCGGAATCCAGCCAGGTATAAAAGATACCCACTCCTATGCCTGTAGAACAACTAACTATCAGAAGAAGATATTTATACTTTTTGCGGAAATTCATCTGTTCCTCCATATAACTGATCTGTTCTCCCAACCACTCCTTTAAAGGCCTGTCTGCCTTAAACCGGCTCTTTCTCTTCCATACCCAGCCGGCCCACACCAATATGCCTGTTACAAAAAGTATAATTCCTATCTGGAGCAGGGTCACTCCTGCCGGTTGCCTGCCGGCTGCGATCTTCCAGATAAAATAGGAAAATATAAAAGGTAATAGTCCAAGACTCACCCAGGGAAACAATTTCAGGGTAGAGTGGCGGACACTCTTTACCACTATCTTTTGCAACTCACTCTCCGAATAACCGGTCACTGCTTTCTCTGCGCCGGTTTGCCACATAACTTTTAAATCGAACTGATCCATTACTTTCCCTCCGTTAAATGTTTTTTCAATTGTTTTTTCGCTCTGTTTATCTTTACTCCTACGTTTCCGGGAGTAATACCCACTATTTCACCGATCTCCTCATACGAGTAATCCTCTAAATAAAGCAGCATCACCGACCGGTCGGTCTCGCCCAGTATCCGCAATGCCTCTACCAAACGCTGGAAATCCAGGTTACTCTCCATAGTATCCATTCCCTATAGGGTACTCACCTCCGGTACATGTTCTACCAACACCAGCTTGTCTCCTTTCCGTAGTTTCGAGATCGATGTATTAATAGCAATGGTATATATCCACGAGCCGATCCTCTCTCTATCCCTGAGGTAGGGAAAGGCTCTCCAAAGCTGGTAGACAATATCCTGGAAATTATCCTCCCGGTCTGTCGGATTGGCAAAATAGACCAGGTTAACCTTGTGGAGGATACCCTGATAAGCAGACAAGATCCGTAGAAACTCTGTTTGTTCTGATTTCATTTTCACTCTTTTCTTATAAAGTCGCATGTCGGGGAAAATAATTACAAGATAAGGAGCATTTTTTATGAATAAAAAAAAGTCCTGCAATATCTGTTTTATTGCAGGACTTTTATCCCCCAGTTTGACTAAAGATCTTCTTTCATTTACATATTCGAAGCCTTCTCAAACTGATCTAATAATTTCTTATCCGGCTCTTTATCCAGTAAAGTGACCACCACAATGCTAAGGATAGAGAAAATAAAACAAGGCACAATAGCACCAAACCCGGTTATGCTGTACATATCCAGGCTCTCCCAGGCAATTACTCCCACAGCTCCCAGTATCATACCCGCCATCGCCCCTTTCAAAGTCAGCCGCTTCCAGATCAGCGATAACAAAATAACCGGAGCAAAGGTAGCTCCAAACCCGGCCCAGGCATACGATACAAATCCCATCACCGAACTATCCGGGAACCAGGCCAGTTCGATACCCAGCCCGGTAACCAGCACAATGGAGATACGGCTTAATAGCATGGACCTTTTATCGGTTTGCTTTTTACTGAACAGACAGTAAATATCATTCACCATGGCAGAACCTACTACCAACAGCTGTGAAGAGACTGTACTCATAATAGCAGCCAGGATCGCTGATAAAAGGATGCCCGCTATCCATGAAGAGAAAAGCATCGTAGAGAGCCGCATAAAAATACGTTCTGCCATCGCCTGCGTCTCATACACCACTCCCTGTGAAGCCAGGTAAGCCCCACCGAATACACCGATGGCAATAGCAGCCACCAATGTAAGGAATACCCAGCTTACAGCGATGACACGCGAGCGTTTGATCTCATCAGCCGAACGGATCGCCATAAAACGTACCAGGATGTGAGGCATCCCAAAATACCCCAGGCCCCATCCCAAACCTGAAATAATATCACCGATGCCATTGTCCGTCTGCGAAGAGAAGAGTGTTCCCCATACATACTCTCCCGAAACCAGCTCCACACTTTCCGATGCAGGCAGCTTCCCTAATACGATAATGGGTACGATCAGCAAAGCAAAGAACATCAGTATACTCTGGAAGAAGTCTGTCCAGCATACCGCCTGGAATCCCCCCAGGAAAGTGTAGAAAAGAATAATAAACGCACCCAGGAACAGGGCCGGACGATAACTCATACCGAAAAGCTCTTCGAATAATTTAGCCTCCGCACTAAAGCCCGAAGCCACATAGAGCAGGAAAAAGATCAGGATAACAGCCGAACAGATCAGCCGGATATAAGGAGATTTAGTATGAAACCGGTTTTGAAGATACTCCGGTACCGTGATCGAATCCCCAAAGCTGGCTGTAAAATTACGCAGCCGGCGGGCTACGATCCTCCAGTTGAGGTACGTACCGATAAAAAGCCCGATAGCGATCCAGGCAGCCTGGTAGCCGAACAGGCAGGCGGCACCCGGCAGGCTCATAAACAGCCACGCACTCATGTCCGATGCCTGTGCACTCAGCGCGGTTACCCAGGGATTGATCTGTCTTTCTCCCAGGAAATAGGAGGCCAGTCCGTTCTTCGAACGATTGTAGAAATAAATACCAATTAAAAAAACACCTATCGAATAGGCAAAAAGGAGACATACAGTCCAGTGTTATTGTCCATACCCAAAATCAGCTCTAATTTTACTTTAACCTATATATACAAGCTGCAAATATAGGAATTTTAACGCTATTTCCCGCTTTCCTGTAGCATCCTTTACGGCCTCCACCCCAGGCTATCGGTCAGCGGACACCTTTTCCGCCACTCTTCCAACTCCCTGTAACTCCGGACACCTCCGGTAAAAACAGCGTGATAGATCTCTATCCCCGGAATACTTACCCCCTGCGGTACCTCAAACTTTACCTGCAAAATTGTTTTCCGTAGCTCCGGTGTCAGCTTTTCCATAATTGCCTCCGTTACCCCTTCCACTACACCGTCATACTTCGATCCCCGGCGTATATGGATCATATCCAGTTTGCAAACCTTTCCCTCCTTATCTTCGTGCAAAGCGTGCCACTCCACACACTCCTCTTCCGTATCGCGCAGGTCTCTGTAGGTGAGTTCCCTCAGAAACAGCCTTTCCGCCAGTTGCTGTACCACCCCGAAACTCTCAGCCAGCGAAACCTGGTCCGTATAAATATGGATATCAATATCCCGGTTCTTCATCAGCAGCCCCGACCGGAGCGATCCCACCATATAAACGGTTGCCCCAATGCTTTCCCATAACGGGATCACCCCGCTTTGTTCCACGATCTGCCACGTACGTTGCTGGTTCTCTTCTGCAATTTTTAAAATATCCATCCCTCTTTGGTTTGATAAGTATAAAAAATAAAAAACCACCGGACTTATCAAAAGGTCCGGTGGCCTGGTATAATCGTAATTGAAATTACTTGTTCAGTGCAGTAGCAATATCCACAGCCACCGCTACAGTAGCACCCACCATCGGGTTGTTACCCATCCCTAAGAATCCCATCATTTCCACGTGGGCGGGAACAGAAGAAGAACCGGCGAACTGGGCATCCCCGTGCATACGTCCCATCGTATCGGTCATACCGTAAGAAGCAGGACCGGCAGCCATGTTATCCGGGTGCAGCGTACGTCCTGTACCCCCACCGGAAGCTACGGAGAAGTAGTTCTTACCATTTTCGATACACTCTTTTTTGTAAGTACCGGCAACCGGGTGCTGGAAACGGGTCGGGTTTGTAGAGTTACCTGTAATCGATACATCTACACCCTCTTTGCGCATGATCGCTACCCCTTCCCGTACATCGTCGGCACCGTAGCATTTTACTTTGGCGCGGTCTCCGTTAGAGTAAGCAATTTCACGAACTACTTTCAGTTCACCTGAGAAGTAATCAAACTCCGTCTGAACGTAGGTAAATCCGTTGATGCGTGAAATGATCTGCGCAGCATCCTTACCCAATCCGTTCAGGATACAACGAAGCGGCTCTTTGCGTACCTTGTCCGCTTTGGCAGCGATCTTGATAGCACCTTCGGCAGCAGCAAATGATTCGTGTCCGGCCAGGAAAGCAAAACATTTAGTCTCTTCCCGGAGCAGACGGGCAGCCAGGTTACCATGTCCGATACCTACCTTGCGGTCTTCGGCTACAGAACCCGGGATACAGAAAGCCTGCAGACCGATACCGATCGCTTCGGCAGCATCAGCCGCATTTTTGCAACCTTTTTTAACAGCGATAGCAGCACCCGCTACATACGCCCATTTCGCATTTTCAAAACAGATAGGCTGAGTCTCTTCACAAATCTTATAAGGATCCACACCAATACTATCGCAAAGCGCTTTTGCCTCTTCGAGGTCTTTGATACCGTTAGCGTTCAACGCTGCGTTAACCTTGTCGATACGACGATCGTAACTTTCAAATAATGCCATATTGTATTTCCTCCTTATTTTTATTCGTGACGTGGGTCGATATATTTTACAACTCCGGCTTCTTCAGTAAAACGTCCGTAAGTACCGGTAACTTTTTTCAGCGCTTCGTTTGCATCCGTACCTTTTTTGATCTCATCCATGAATTTACCCATGTGGATGAACTCATATCCGCAGATCTCATCGTTGGCATCCAGGGCGATGCGGCTAATGTAACCTTCTGCCATCTCTAAGTAACGGGGACCTTTGGCCAGCGTACCATACAGTGTACCTACCTGGCTGCGTAGACCTTTACCCAGGTCTTCCAATCCTGCGCCGATAGGCAGACCATCTTCAGAGAAAGCACTCTGTGTGCGTCCGTAAACGATCTGGAGGAATAATTCACGCATAGCTGTGTTGATCGCATCACAAACCAGGTCGGTATTCAATGCTTCCAGAACCGTTTTGCCCGGAAGGATCTCAGAAGCCATAGCCGCTGAGTGTGTCATACCCGAACATCCGATCGTTTCGATCAAAGCTTCCTGGATGATGCCCTCTTTTACATTGAGTGTAAGTTTACAGGCACCCTGCTGGGGAGCACACCAACCCACACCGTGTGTAAGGCCTGAAATATCAACAATTTCTTTAGATTTTACCCATTTGCCTTCCTGGGGTATGGGAGCCGGTCCATGGTTCGGACCCTTCTTCACAACACACATGTGTTCCACTTCGTGTGAATACATCATAATTAACTCTTTTTTGGTAATAAAATTATTGTTCGTAACCACTGGTTGGGAAACCCACCGTACACTTACGGAAGAAAGATTTGCCCAAATCGGACACAAAGTTAGGAGTTTTATCGGTTTATGCAACCTGCCCGTTATTACTTTTTGATGAAAAAACGATTTACCGGAAAGGGAGTATTATATTGCAATCCCGGGTTTGCAAACACCAGTAAAAGTAAGTCGGAGGGAAAGGGGTGGGGGTAAGGAACACCCGTACATAAAAAAGAGAGAGGAGCCTGTGTTTTACGGCCCCCCTCTCTTATTTCGTTGGTCTCGCTTCCGGTTAAGCGTTCACTCTCTTTTCTTTGATTCTTGCCTTCTTACCGGTCAGTGCGCGCAGGTAGTACAATTTAGCACGACGAACTTTACCCACCTTGTTCACCTGGATGCTGTCGATAAACGGAGAATCCATCGGGAAAATTCTTTCTACACCAATCGTACCTGACATTTTGCGTACGGTAAAACGTTTTTTGTTACCGTGGCCTGCGATCTTGATAACAACACCGCGGTATAACTGGATACGCTCTTTGTTACCCTCTTTGATACGGTATGCTACCGTTACAGTATCACCGGCTTTAAATTTCGGATGCTCTTTTCCGCTTGCAAATGCTTCTTCGGCAATTTTAATAAAATCCATTGTTTTATAATTTAATTGTTATTGTTACAACGCAACATATCAAATCTCTCTACTTTTGACAGCGATTGCGCGAAAGCGGTGCAAAGAAACGAAATATTTATCAGATAGCCAAATGTATAAAAATAATTTTGTAGTTTTGTGCTACTAAGCACCCGCTTACTTTCACGCTAAAAACCATTGGTATGAATCTGAAAAAGAGTGTCACACCCCTTATTCTGCTCCTTACGGCAGGATTTTTCGTTCTATCCTGCCGGCCCTCCTATACACTGGTATCGGTAGAGGGAGGACGCATAGAGATAGATTCCCTTTTTGACGCTGCCCCCCACGCAGAGGCGGCAGCCATCGTTTCCCTCTATAAATCCCAGATGGATAGCATCATGCTCCCTGTAGTAGGTATCTCCGCCCTGGATATGACCACCGGTAAACCCGAAGGACTTCTCTCCAACCTGATCTCTGATATGCTGCTGGAGAGTGCAGCGCTCCGCACCGGCCGGCCCGCTGATCTTGCTATTATGAATATGGGCGGTATACGCAGCGACCTGCCCAAAGGAGAAATTACCTTTGGAAAGATCTACGAGATCCTTCCCTTTGAGAACGCCCTTTGTGTGGTCGAACTATCCGGGGAGCATCTTCTCTCCCTTTTCGGGGAGATCGCCCAAAGCGGGGGACAAGGCGTAGCCGGGGTAAAGCTGGAGATCTCCGGCGACGGCAAACTCCTGAGTGCCCGGGTAGCCGGGGCACCGGTCGACCCGCAGAAGAACTACCGCATTGCCACCATTGATTACTTGGCCGAGGGGAATGACGGTTTCCCTTCATTGGCCCAGCACACCCGGCAGGAGTGCCCGGAAAATGCCACTTTGCGGGAGCTTTTCCTCGATTACGTACAACGGCAGAGTGCCACCGGTCAGGTGGTAACAGCCACCCTCGACGGCCGTATTGTAGTAAAACCTTAACAACCCACCCGTATGAAACTAAATAGCTATCCCCTGTTGGCCTCCCTGTTACTGATCCTCCTTCCGGCCCTGCTACCGGCCCAGGAGACCATCACCCTGCGTATTCTCCATACCAACGATACCCACAGCCGCATTGAGCCCATCCCTGCCGGCGGACGCAACGCAGGCAAAGCCGGATTTGTACGCCGGGCTGCCTTTATTGCCGCAGAACGCGAAGAACACCCCGGTCTTCTTCTCTTTGACAGCGGAGACTTTTCGCAGGGCACCCCTTACTACAACCTGTTTAAAGGCGAAGTAGAAGTACAACTCATGAATGTGATGGGGTACGATGCCTGCGCCATCGGTAACCACGAGTTCGATTTTGGCCTGGAGAATATGGCCCGCCTGTTCCGGATGGCCGACTTTCCCATCCTGTGTGCCAATTACGACTTTACCGGCACCGTCGTAGAGGGGCTGACCCAACCCTACGAGATCTTTGAACGCCAGGGAGTACGTATCGGTGTATTGGGTATCTCACCCCGGATGGAAGGATTGGTAGCCGCCTCCAACTTCGAAGGCGTCCGTTACCTCGACCCGGTAGAAAAAGCCAATGAAATAGCCGCACTTTTAAAAAACCAAAAGGATTGCGACGTTGTTATTTGTTTATCACACCTGGGCATGTTACCCTCGGCCTTTAATCCCGAATGCGACGAATACCTGGTGCGCCATACCCGCAACATCGATCTCATACTCGGAGGCCATTCCCACACCTATATGGAGGGACCCAAACCCTATCTCAATGCAGACGGACGGACGGTCTATATTACCCAGATGGGAAAAGAAGGGGTATATGTCGGAACTGTAGATTTGAAACTGGAAAAGAAATGATAAAAAAGCTACTGCTTGCAGGAGGCGTCTTACTCGCCTCCGCTCTCCCGGTAAAGGCTCAGGTAGAGCCTTTGCTTGCGTATAAAGTACAACACGACCCCGACTGCATCCGGTGGGTCGATTCCATAGCCTCCGGCATGACACTCCGCCAAAAGGTGGGGCAACTCCTGGTCTACACCATTACCCCCGACCAATCCGGAGGAAACGTATCCCACCTGCGCGATATTGTGAAGAATTACCACGTAGGAGGACTGCTCTTCTCCGGCGGACAGATACAGGACCAGGTAGCCCTGACCAACCTGGCCCAGGGCGAAGCTGGTGTTCCCCTGATGATCACCTTCGACGGCGAGTGGGGCCTCTCCATGCGGCTGAAAAACACACCCGTTTTTCCCCGCAATGCCATTCTGGGAACCATCAGCGACGACCGCATCCTCTACCGCTACGGAGCCGAGGTAGCCCGCCAGCTCCGGGAGATCGGGGTACATGTGAATTTCGCTCCCGTAGCCGATGTCAATATCAACCCCAAAAATCCCGTTATCGGTACCCGGGCCTTCGGTGCCGATCCCTACCGGGTAGCCGATAAAGTGATCGCATATTCTGCCGGACTGGAGGGCGGAGGCGTACTTTCCGTCTCCAAACACTTTCCCGGACACGGCGATACCGATGTAGACTCCCACAAAGCACTTCCGGTCCTTACCTTCGACCGGGCACGCCTGGATAGTATCGAACTCTACCCCTTTGAAAAAGCCATTCAGGCAGGGGTAGGAGGGATTATGGTCGGCCACCTGCAGGTAGATGCCTTCGATCCCGGCCAGCGTTTACCCTCCTCGCTCTCCCGCAATATCGTACAGCACCTCCTGCAGGAGGAGATGGGATTCCGGGGCCTTATCTTCACCGACGCCCTCTCCATGAAAGGAGTAGGCACCCCCGGTAGCCTCGGGGCCGCTGCCCTGAAAGCAGGCAACGATGTACTGCTCATCCCCCGTCCCCTGAAGACCGAGATGGAGAACATCCTGGATGCCATCAAGCGGGGTGAGATCAGCGAAGAGGAGATCGACCGCAAATGCCGCAAAGTACTCCTCTATAAATATGCCTTAGGCGTGCAGAACCAGAAACCCATCCAGCTCTCCGGGCTCAACGAACGCTTAAACCAGCCCCACTTCGGAGAACTGTTGCAGGAGATCCGCCGGGCAGCCATCACGGTCGTTGCCAATGAAGACAACCTCTTACCCCTCTATCCCGAAGATACCAATATGGGAATGGTAATGATCGGCGACGGTGCCTCCACCTTTGCCTCCGAGCTCAATAAATACGCCTATACCGCCCAGTATAAAGTAACTCCCGGTACTACCGAGTCGCAACGCAATACGATTATTACCGATCTTAAAAAGCATTCCCGGGTCATTGTCTGTGTAGCCCAGGACAATATCCAGACATTCTCCTCCTTCCTTTCCCGGCTCTCCAAAGAGGATCATGTAATATACGTCTTCTTTGCCCCCCATAAAACCATGGAAGGAGTCGAAACCACCCTGCGCAACGCCTCCTCCATTATCCTGGCCCATACCAACCAGCCCGATGTACAAAAGCAGGTAGCAGCCGTACTCTTTGGCCGGGCCGAAGCCTCCGGACGCCTGGCCATGAACCTGGGACAACTCTATCCCACCGGAAGCGGAGTTACCCTAACCCCCGACACCAAACCCACCTATATACCCGAAGATTTCGGTATGCGCTCCGAGGTGCTGGAAAAGATTGATAAAATAGCCAGAGATGCCATTGCTGCCAAAGCCATGTCGGGTTGCCAGATCGTGATCCTCAAGGAAGGCAAGCCCGTGTATGACAAAGCCTTTGGCAAACACACTTACGAAGGCGACCGCCCCGTACACCCCGACGACGTCTACGATATCGCCTCCCTGACCAAAACCTCGGCCACCCTGCTGGCTGTAATGAAGCTATACGACCAGGGCAAACTCAATATCACAGACCTTGCCTCGCAGCACCTTTTTTTTTTAAAGGGCACCGATAAAAAGGCAATCACCCTTAAAGAGCTCCTGCTTCACCAATCCGGCCTGCCCGCCGTACTTCCCTTCTGGCGCGAACTCGTAGATCCCGAAACCCTTAAAGGAAGCATGTATTCCAAAACACGGGATGCCAACCATACCATCCGGGTCGGTGCCAATAGCTATATTAACAGTACTTTCGACTATAAAAAGGAGCTGGTCTCCCGGGGAGGCACCCACCGGTATGCCCTCCGGATGGGAGAAAACATGTGGGTAGATACCACCTTCCGCGACAGTATGCAGCAACAAATAGCCACCGCTACCCTCAAACCCCGTAAATATCTATACAGCTGTGTCGGGTTTATCCTGCTGCAACACATTGTCGAACAGATCACCGGTATGCCGCTCGATACCTACCTGGCCCGGGAGTTCTATACCCCCATGAAGCTTACCCATACCGCCTACCTGCCCCTCCGTTACCTGGAGAAAGAGAGCGTAGTCCCTACCGTAAAGATGGACTACCTGCGCCGGGAAGAACTCCAGGGATATGTACACGACGAAGCAGCCGCCTGCCAGGGAGGTATATCCGGCAATGCAGGGCTCTTTTCCAATGCCCGGGAGATCGCACAGATCCACCAGATGATCCTCAATGGAGGCGAGCTCAACGGCAAACGTTACCTCAGCCAATCCACCTGCGAACTCTTCCTGACTACCAAATCGGGCATCAGCCAGCGCGTACTGGGGTATAACAAACCCGGCCCCAACGGGGGAGGACCCTGTTCACCCTCCACTCCCCGTTCCGCCTACGGACACACCGGCTTTACCGGTACCTGTGCCTGGGTAGATCCCGATAACCAGTTGGTCTATGTCTTTCTCAGCAACCGCGTCTATCCCGACCCCTGGAACAACAAACTCTCCGCCCTGGATGTCAGGCGCAACATCCAGGAGACCATCTACCAATCCCTGATCCGTTAATGTAATCACATCACCATGAAAAATACCCTGAATCTCTTCCGCCGGCCCTTCCTACTACTGGTATGGATCGCTTGCTCGTTGCCCTTGTGGGCGCAGGACTCCCCCTCTTTACGGGAGATCCTATACAAGATGCCCCTGGTCAAAGAGGTCACTCCGCTGGAATCCGGCGAGTTTTCCCGGAAATACCTACTTCGGATCGAACAACCCCTGGACCACGCTGACCCCGCCGGCCCCCGCTTTACCCAACTCGTCGTCCTGTGCCACACCGGCTTCGATAAACCGGTCGTACTCGTTACCGAAGGCTACTCCGGAGCCTATGCCCTGCGCGCCTCCTACAGAGACGAACTCTCCCGCCTGCTGGATGCCAATATCCTCTTTGCCGAACACCGCTACTTCGGAGAGTCCCGCCCCGATACCCTACTCTGGGAATATCTTACCGCAGCAAATGCCGCTTACGATATGCACCGCATCACCCACCTGTTTAAACCCTTTTATCCGGAAAAATGGATCGCCACCGGTATCAGCAAAGGAGGCCAGGCCGCCCTTATCTACCGCACCTTTTTCCCGGACGATGTAGCCATAACCGTACCCTACGTAGCCCCCCCCTTTTTTGCCGGGCAGTAGAAGACGGGCGGCACGAAAAATTCCTGCACCACGTAGGTACCCGGAGAGAACGCAGACGCATTGAGCACTATCAAAAAGAGGTTTTACGCCGGCGGCAGGAGATACAGCCCCTCTTCAACACTTGGTGCAACGAGCGCGGATACACCTTCCGTATCCCTCTGGAAGAAGTATATGACTATTGTGTACTTGAATATCCTTTCGCCTTCTGGCAATGGGGAAAAAGCGTAGCAGATATTCCCCCTCCCGGCAGCGAAGCCGGCCGCCTCTTTGCCCACCTGATGGATATCAGCGAGCCCTCCTATTTTGCCCGCGAACAGGCCCATCTTCCCTTCTTTGTACAAGCCGCCCGCGAGCTGGGCTACTACGGCTACGATACCCATCCCTTCCGGCCATACCTGACAATAGAGAGTGCCCACGGATACCTGCACCGGGTAATGCTCCCCCGGGAGCTGGAAACCCTCCCTTTTGACGATACCCTTTACCACCAGGTAACAGCGTTCCTGGATAAGAACGACCTGCCCATCCTCTTTATTTACGGGCAGCACGACCCCTGGACAGCCGCAGGAGTGACCGGATTAAAAGGCAAAAAACAGATAAAGATCTATACAGAACCTGGAGGCAGCCACCTCGCCCGTATCTCCTCCTTTCCGGAGCAGACCCGGGCAGAGATCCTGGCAAGTCTGAAAAAATGGCTGGAAGAAGAATAAACATACAGTAATGTATAAAACACAATGAGAACACTGATGATCCAGGGCACCGCCAGTAACAGCGGCAAAAGCCTGGTTGTAGCCACCCTTTGCCGGCTTTTCTCCCGCAAAGGCTACCGGGTAGCCCCTTTTAAAGCCCACAACTTTTCCGATAAAGCCTACACCACTCCGCAGGGAAAAAAATAATCGGTTATGCACAATATATCCAGGCCTACGGCTGCGGGGCCACGGTCAGTGAGCTTCTTAATCCCGTACTTATCTCTCCCGCCGGCAACCACACCCGCTTTATCATAAGCGGGGAAGTAGTACACACCGGCCCCTTTTCCGATTACTCCCGCCTGGTTCCCCGCATGAAGGAAGCCATTGCCGGTTCTCTCCGTACCCTGCAAGAGCAGTACGATTGGATCCTTATCGAAGGAGCCGGATCCCCGGCCGAGATCAACCGCCGGGAAGAAGACCTGGCCAATCACTTTACCGCTTCCCTGGCCGGTGCCCCCGTCCTGTTGGTCAGCAGTATGGAACTGGGCGGAGCCTTTGCAGCCGTAGCCGGCACTTTAACCCTCCTTCCCCCGGCAGCCCGTGCCTCTGTCAAAGGCTTTCTGTTCAATAAATACGACGGCCCCCTCTCCTTACTGGAGCTCGGCACCCGCATCCTCGAAGAGCGGTATGGAATCCCTTTCCTGGGAGCCATCCCTTACCTGGAAGGACTCCGGATCCCGGACGAAGATGGCGGTACTTATACGCCCGTCTGCCTGCCGGACGCAGGTCAGTTCTCTTTGCCGGAGATAGACAACTCTTTAGATAGGATGGCCTGTGCGGTAGAAAAGCTTTTTACCGGTTGGGTGTAAGTATCAGGTTGTACAGGACCTCTGGAACCGGTGAAGGAATAGAATCAAAAGTTCTATTCCTTCTGTTTTTTAGGTACTTAGCTCCTCTGTGGTGGAAGGAGTAGAAGGAAAGATTTCATAGAACTCAACTATTTATTGATTCTATTTATGATTTAAATATTCTTTCAATGAAGTTTCATAAATCCGATTGTCCGCGGTTACCTATTGATTTATCGTAATTTAATAGAAATATATGTGATTTAAGTAGGTTGTAAAAGTGTTATTGGACAAAAAGTGACATTATAATAAAAAAGGTGATATCTTTTATAGGTCCAAACTCTTTTTTACCTTCCAAAACTCTCAGCACTGCTGAGATAAATTAGCTGGACAAATAATTTGACCATTTTAAGCCGTGCTAAATCCCAGGAAGAAAGAGAGTTTTATCTTCGTCTGACAATACAAGAAAGATACTCTTCAAGAGAACTTGAAAGGCAGATTAGCAGCGGAGTATATGAAAGAACAATGTTAGGAAATACAAAACTCTCAGCAATGGTGAGAGAAATTCATCCTGACATTAAAAATAGCTTTAAAGATAGTTATGTATTTGAATTTTTAGGTCTTCCAGATCCTCATACTGAAAGCGACCTTCAAAAAGGGTTAATCAATCAAATGAAAAATTTTATCCTTGAATTGGGGAAAGACTTTCTTTTTATGGGGGAAGAATATCGGGTACAAGTGGGTAATAGTGATTTTTATATTGATCTTCTTTTCTATCACCGGGGATTGCAATGCCTGATTGCTTTTGAACTGAAAGCGGATAAGTTTAAACCCGAACATCTGGGACAGTTAAATTTCTATTTGGAGGCGTTGGACCGTGATGTCAAAAGACCCAATGAGAATCCAAGCATTGGTATTTTATTATGTAAGGATAAAGACAATGAGATAGTGGAATATGCACTTAGCCGATCATTATCTCCTACATTAGTTTCAGAATACCAAACACAGCTGCCGGATAAAAAACTCCTCCAAATGAAATTGCGTGAATTAATCGATTGATACATTTTCTATTTGTTTAGAACGTATCAAAATTATTATTAATAATCTCAGCATTGTTAATACTAACAACTATCTCTTTTCACAAAAACAGTAAAAACATTTTTTTAATGCCGAACTCAAAAAGGATCACTTAACCATGTGAAAAATCCAACCATTGAAAGAGGTCGCCCAAGTACAGACTTTATACAATCACAAATTTCGAACAAGCTAAACGCTGGGCTTTAAATAAACAGAGAACAGCAGGCGGAGACGCAAAAGCGATTGTGAATATGTATGAGATTGATGATATATTAGAGAAT
>JAJQBG010000135.1 GCA_021203405.1 Bacteroides sp. | reverse complement strand
TGTGTATGTAAATCTTTTTAAACCTTCCGATTTGAGAAGAAATACACTACCGGAGAAAATGGTAATTGCATCGGGAGAATATTTATTGATAAACAAGAAAGCAAGTATCTTTCCCAAAAGTACTGTCTGTGCAAAACAAAAAGCTTATATGTGCAAACGAAGGTTACTGTGTATAAGGAGGTTTAAAAAGCTTGTCTGTACAGGTAAAAAGAGCCTATATATTTGATCGATCATTCCGTTACAATTATCAAAGAAGGCGACTATTACGTAATCGCCCTCTATACTTGGTGGGTTGCTACTCCTTAAAAAACACAACAACTACGCTCCCGCATAAATAAGCAATCCCAATCCGATAACAAACAGAATGAACATGCCCCAGTTGAGCCGGTTGGATATCTTGGGAGCTCCTTTAAACTCTTTCCAGATAAGAATCCCCCACAAGGCGGAAACGAGGGTGGCACCCTGACCTAATCCGTAAGAGATGGCCGCACCGGCTTTTTCGGAGGCGATCATACTGAAGGATTGCCCCACACACCAGATCATACCACCGGCAATACCTACCAGATGGGTTTTGAAATTGCCTTTGAAATATTCGAGGATATTTACCGGGCTACCTTCAACCGGACGTTTCATGGCAAGGGTATTGAAAACGAAATTGCTCACAAATACACCGACGGAAAAGATAAATACAGCGGTGTAAGGGGTTAATTTCCCTGCCTGCGGATGAGCAAAGCTGGTGAGGTCCATAGAGGCAGCTACAAAACGGTAGAAGAAGGCCATGATAACCCCGGCAGCAATGGCAATGAATATGCCTTTGGAAGTTAGTCTCTTTTTATCGGTCTGGGCTTTCTTGTAAGCAAGGGCGTTGAGTAAAATAGCTACTACAATAAAAGCGACTCCTATAAAGATATAGAGGGGATCTCCTTTGGCAGCATTGAAATAATTGACCAGTACACCCAGTACCAGGGCGAGCCCCACCCCTACCGGAAAGGCAACCGACATTCCACACAGCGCAATGGCAGCTGATAACAGGATGTTGGAAGCGTTAAAGATGATCCCACCGATCAAAGCACTCCAGATGTTCGAGGAGTCGGCCTGGGCGAGGTCCTGAAGGAAAGAACGTCCTTCTGCGCCTGTACTTCCCAGGGTAAATGCCGAGATCACAGAGAATAAAAGTACCCCAATTACATAATCCCAGTAGAATAATTCATATCTCCAGGTTTTGGCAGCCAGTTTTTGCGTATTCCCCCACGATCCCCAGCAGAGCATGGTGATGAAGCAGAAAAAGATGGCCAGCGAATAACTGTTAACTATAAACATACTTATATGGTTTTAGTGTGGTTGATGGTGGTATACAACAGGAGCGTCTGAGTAGATAAGCACATCACGGAAATTAACGGAGGCTTCGGGAATGGGATTGAGCCACTTGAAGGTTACGGTGTGTTCGCCTTTGGGAAGCAGGTATTTCCAGAATAATTCGCACCGGCGGGTCCGGTACAGGGCAGGTAGTTTGGCTGTTTCGACCAGTTCACCGTCGATATACATTTCAACCAGTGCTACATACTCTTCGTTCTTGCTGCTTGCATTTCCTTTGAAGACAACGCCGGTGCCTTCGAAAGTAAAGGAGTCAAATTCATGAATCTTTTTACGGATCTCCTGCAAGTCTACCGGATATAAGCCTTCAAAGGCTTTTTCATAACGTACGGTCTCGGGTTGCTGGCAGGCAATGGTTACAGTCTCTCCCTTTACTTTACCGCCGTAGCGTTCGATCACCTGGAGGGCCTGGCCGAAACTCATTTCGTAGGTACGGTTCAGGGAGATAGTAGTATAGGCAAAGTCTATATCTTCTACTTCACGCAGGTTCTTCATCCAGTATTCAGGGATGTTGCTGTAACCCAGGATAGTGCCTAAGATACCACCGGCAGAGGCCGGATTGCAATCGGAGTCGGCTCCGCAACGGGTAGCGATATCAATTGTTTTATAGAAGTCGCCTTCTCCGTAAAGTAAGCCGATCAGGATGTAGGCACTGTTGATAACGGCATCAATGTTGAAGGGTACAAATACACCGTCGGGACATCCTATATCAGAGCTCCATTTCTTTTCGCATTCAAACCAGTTCATCTTCCAGTCATTGGGGTACTTTTTGTACCACGCGATCACATCGCTCATACATTGATAATAGGTGCTCTGTTGGGGAATGGTCTTCAACGCTTCGGTTACGATAAACTCGATATCATCGGAAATGAAAGCGAGAGAATACATGGCAGCTACATAGACACCGCCGTACCAGCCGTCCCCGTAATTCATGATGTGGCCTACACGGTCGGAGAACTCAGAAGCTGCATTCACCATACCCGGGGACATAAGTCCTGCAAAGTCTGCTTCGATCTGGAAATCGAGGTCGTCGGCATGGGGATTATTTAGCCAATGTCCCGACTGGGGCGGCATGATACCATTGAGAATGTTATAACGGGCTGCCTGGTTGGCGTGCCAGAGTACATATCCGGCATTGGCAAAAGCCATTGCCAGCGAGTCTGCGGGGGTATCAATGCCCAGCCGATCGAATACCTCTACAAAGGTAAGGTCCATGTAGACATCGTCGTAAAGTCCCGGGAATTCGTTGAAGTACCATTTAATATAGCCGTTGGGCCATTTGATAGGAACGTAATCCTGGATCATGGTACCGTTGTACCGGAATTCTGTAGGGCCACCGTAGGTACAACCAATGGTTTGTCCGGCCCAGCCTCCTTTTATTTTGTCCATCAAGCGTTCTTTGGTGATCGTGAATTCCGCGGGGATCGCACTCTTTGTACCGGAAGCTTGTTGGGCACAAGAGGTAAGGATGGACAGACTTAAACAT
>JAJQBG010000083.1 GCA_021203405.1 Bacteroides sp. | reverse complement strand
TCTCCTTACAGGGAAGTCTAACCATAAAAACAATAAATATGAAAACAGAACAGATGAAAAACCGGGTAGACTCTTCCCTACGGGGAGATCAGCAGACTATAGAAAATCTATTTATCAGTGTGCAGGATCTTGTGTACAACCTCTCTCTGCGAATGCTTGGTAATCCTACAGAAGCACAGGATGCCAGCCAGGATATTATGGTTAAAATTTTCACCCACCTCTCCACCTATCGCCGGGAGTCGTCCTTTACTACCTGGGTATACCGCCTGGCCGTAAATACGCTGTTGGATTACCGGAAAAAGCAATCCGGCAGGCCGGAACTTACTTTTGAGTTCTTTGGGGCGGATATTTGTAATGTACAGCAGGAAAGTAACGCATTTGAAGAGGAGGAAAAAGCGGAACTGGCAGAGGAACTTAAATGTGCCTGTACCAATATGATGCTGCAATGCCTGGATAACCGTAGTCGCGCTATTTTCATTTTGGGTACCATGTTCCGGATAGATAGCCGTACAGGAGGTGAGATACTGGATATTACTCCTGAATCTTACCGGCAGATACTATCCCGGAGCCGGAAAAAGATGAGTGAGTTCCTGAAGCAATATTGTGAAGTGGGCGGCGGTATCTGCCGGTGCAGCCGCAGAATAGACTATGCTTATAAACAAGGGAGAATTATACCGGGTAAACTTGAATATCTGAAGCTACAAACTCTCCCTGAAGAGCAGATAGAAGAGACCAAAGAAGCTATGGAAGAGATAGATATAGCCTCAGAGACTTATGGAAGAATGACAAAATATGCTTCTCCGGCCGATAATAGAGAGTTTTTGATAAAATTACTTTCCTCAGATCAGTTTCGCTCAGTGGGGGCTATTATCCAATCACGCTCAGAAGGTTTTGAATAAACTGTAAGATAGGTCAATTAAACATCTGCGTTTGTGAGGTTGGAGGGGAGTTGCACTCCCCGACTCGTTATATCAGGAGCTGGGCTCCGCTAATAGTACCTTAATATCCTTGTTTTTCTAAGGTATTCGTTTGTTTTGGAGTAAAACTCCTGATAGTAAAAACACCAGGAGCACAACTCCCGGTGAACAAAAGTAACCAAAAGGTTTTATACAGGCCGTAGGCCTATTATAAGTTAGGCCTCAGCAACGCTGGGGAGAAGTTCCGACAGCACCGATCTCTATAATATCCTGTTCAAAGGTACTCCGATCTTCTTTTGCTCCATTCTTTACCCGGGTGCGGTAATTATAAATAGTCTGGGGAGAGTAGCGCAAAAAGGCTGCGATTTTCGAACTATCCGAAATTCCCAACCGGATCAGGGCAAATATACGGAGCTCGGTGTTCAGGAACTCTCCCTTTTTCACCGATACACGATGATCTTCCAGCAGTAATTTATTAAATTCTTCCACAAATCCGGGATAAAGGCTCAGAAAAGCGCTGTCAAAGTTATGCAGGAATTCATCAAACTCTACTTCAATGGCACGACGGGAACTGGTCATTTTATACAGGTCTTCTACCTGACCGGTGGTAATTTTCCGTTTTACCATCTCCCGGTATCGGTCCAGTTTCTCAATATAACTGGAGCAGAGATCCATAAAGAGCCCGACATACTCCTCGCGGGTGTGGTTGGCTTCCTGAAGACTGTTATTGAGGAAATTCAATTGCTCATTGAGTAAAGAGAGTTGCCTGCGGCTCTTTTTTACCACTCCCATCTGCCTGTATACGTAGATCACAGAGAGGATCGTAAGGAGAGAAAGCAGGCTGATAATGATCAGGGAGAGGGTAAGCCGTGCCTGTTTCTTTTCATTAGACAGCTGGAACGCCTTTACTATAATGGGTAACTTCTCCGATATCTGGACAATACGCAACCGGTTGTTGTAAAACCGAGCGTCCTCCATCGAGCATTGGATATAGCGGTAAGCCCGTTCCAGGTCGTGGGGTTTATACTGGAAAAGATAGAGTGAGAGTTCCTGCATAGCCAGATTCTCTTTCAAAGGACACACCTGGTCGGAAATAGAGGCCAGGATCAGGAATTTCTCGCATAGTTCCAGGTTGCCGAACCGCTTATAAATAGTGGAAATATTGTAAGTGACCATGGCATACAACCGGGTATCTACCGGTAACTGCTGATAAGTTTTAAGAAAAAGTTCCAGAGCCTCTTCTATTCTCCCTTCAGCCATATAAACCTTACTCTGATAATAATTATACTCATAGGTACCTTCAGCAAGCAAGGCAAAAATAGAATCACGGTACAACCCTTTGGTGTAATTGTAGCGGGGTGCATATAAACTGTCGTTGCTATATTCAGCTGCTGTGTTATAAGTCCATTCCGAAATAAAGTAGTATTCAGGCAGTAACGCCTCATCCAGTGTAGAGCGATCGATCTTTCCGAGGTTTTCAATCGATTCCAGGTAGAGCCCTGTGGTACTAAGCAGCATAGAAAGGGCGATAGTGGCTCTATCGTGGAAAAACAGATCCTGCTCCTGGCGGGCTATCTCCAGGTTATCATATACATACCGCATGGCCGAATCACTTCGATAGGTATAATATTCCCGGTATATTTCATGATTAAGGGTATACCGCTGCCGGGAAGACATATCTTCCCGGAATATTTTTTTCAGGCTATCAATACGATGCTCTTTTTTTTCATATAAAAAGAACGATTTTCCACGGCCTTATCCAGCTGGCGAAGGAGTTCATCTCTCTCTGCCCCTAGTACATTCACGGAAAGAGCAAAGATGATAAGGGATAAGGAAAAAAGAATAGCTCGCATAGTATTACGGTTTTAAGATCAACGGATTAATCAGAATGCTTTTTATGACTACAAATATACAACTATTTTTCTGTATTTATAGTGAATTGCATC
>JAJQBG010000023.1 GCA_021203405.1 Bacteroides sp. | reverse complement strand
GGGTTCGTACTCATATTCTCCTGCCAGCATCTGTTCCAGGGTTACATTATATAAAGAGTTATTAACTGTCCAGTTCTGTACCTGATCGATGCAGTTCCTGAATCCGTAAAAGGAGGAGAGGGCAGAACAGTAGCTGATGGATACGGTTTTGACTGATGCTAATGTACCAAGCCCATTCAGGTGGGTAATAACAGTATTAGTGGAACGGCTGTTTCCACTGATGGTAAAACTATCTTCTATCGTTCTCAAAGAGGGAAATTCAATAACTCCTACGTTTGGAATGGTAGAAAAAACTATCCGGGTAGCAGTTTTAAGTGCTGTAAAGCCGGTAATTTTTGAAATATTATATCCTGCTGTATAGGACAATCCTCCTGTTATCCTTACTAATTGAGGAAAATTAATCTCTTCAATAGTTCTTCCGTTCGATGCCCCGGTGATGGTTATATCGGAGGCCTCTTTTAATACCGGAAAATTAATATAAGCCGGAGAATTTTCTTTGTTTAGCCGTAAATCCACTTCTTTACACTGTTCCAACAAATCGAAACTTATTTTTTCTAATCCTTCCAAAGAGAGATAAAGAGAATTAGCCTGTTGAAGCAGGGGAGTATTTAATTCTTCTATATTCAGTGTAAGGGATAATGTACCGGATACACTTTCCAGTAAAGGAAGGGACAGGGTAGTAAGAGAAAGGTTGGCCAGTGTCAGGGAACCTCCTGTCCTTTGCAGTCTGTTCAGGTTAAGTGTTTCTATGGTTGATGCGTCCCGGATAGAAATATCATGGTTAACGAATTCCAGGTTGGGTAATTCTACTCTCTCCAGATTGACTGCCTGCCCGATGGTAATACTTCCTACTTTTTCAATATTCTCCAGTCCTTTCAGGTCTGTGCCTGCATACTCGGGATGGATCGCGATGTCATAAGTCACTTCTTTGACTCCTGCCAGTGCAGAGAGATCGGTAACGGCATCTTCGTTCTCTCCGGCGGTTTCGCTACCGATGATCAGGTGTCCGTCAATAAGGGAAGCTCCGGTGGCGGCAAAAGCAGCTACATCAGCTTGGGTGGTTAGTACTACATTTCCACTGTGTGAAACGGTGGTTCTCTCTACCTTATAACTATAGGTACGGGTGGCACCGTTATAAGCGGTTATGGTAAACTCCTGCTCTTCGTTCCATTCGGTGATCTCCGAAGGGTCGGGAGAGATGGTAGCGTGTTCGCTGATGCGGTATGTGGCTACGGCATTTTCCAGGGTGAGGTTTCCGGGAATGGTGATGATCACCTCATCGTCGGTAATGGCGCCTTTGAAAGTAACCTCATCCTGCGCCAGTTCAAAAGAGAGTATGTAGTTATCTTTGCCTGTGAAGTCGCTCTCTTCCTCATCGTTACAGGCTGATAACAGACACACGGCAGCTAAGACCAGGGATGTTTTTTTTAAAAGTTCTGTTTTCATTGTTAGTTAAAAATATAGTTGGAACATGCAAGGATTATCTGAAACAAAAGCTTCCGGGAGTGATCCCTACCCGGATGCTGTCTAAAGGAGTGCCCTGCGGGCTGTACCGGTAGACAATGCCGGGCTGGCTATAGTCAATGGCATCGGCCACATAGATCTCGGAGTTATCGGGGTCTACCCCCAATCCGTAAAACAGGGTATTCTGTTCCTCTACAAAGGGCCTTACGGGCAGACGGCTGTCTGTAACGGCCATGCGCCAGACGGAACGGTTGATAAAGTAGAGGGTGTCCCGGGCGCCGTTCAGCTTTACCTCTGAGGGCCAGTCGCCTAAGGTAAAGGTGAAGGTTTGTTCTATATCGCGGGTGGCTGCATCGATGCGGTAAAGGGAGGGGGCTTCATGCCCGTATATACTTCCTTCGTATCCGCCGTCGGTAAGGGCCCATATCTTGTTGTTCTTATCAATGACCAGAGAAGCGGGCTGGATACCTGTTCTGATAGAGTCTACTACCTGGTCGGTGCGGGTATCGATGACCAGGATCGTATTGTCGTACGACCAACAGTTGGTAAACAGATAGTTGCCGTACTGCACCATCTGTTCGGTAGATTTGTGGATGCCGGTATCTACATAGCCGGTTACCTGGAAGGTTCTGGGGTTGACAATGGCTATCCGGCCGGCATAGAGATCGGTAATATAGGCTTTGGTATCACTCAGGAAGTGCATATAGCGGGGAGATACCAGTCCGGTGATCTGTCCGGCTACTTTTATGGTGTTGATATGGATAGCCACTACCAGGCTGGAGTTGTTCACTACGATATAGCCGATTCCTTTGTGGATAACCATGGATTGGGCCACATCTCCCAGGGCATAGGCATTGGCCCGGGAAAATATCTTGTTCTCGACTCTCTGGGTGTATTTATTATAATAGGAGAGGGTGGCGTTGCTGTACATAAAGTTACCCTCGTTGGTAATGAACACTCCTTCGCCTTCACTATAGTCGAAATCTTCTTCCTGTGACGGGCCGTAGCTCATACAGGAGTTCAGAAGCGAAAGTACTAACCACAAAAAAAATAACTTTTTCATTTTATCTTCCGGATTGTTACGGGTTGAACAGTGCAGGAAAAGCACACGGAGAGATAGAATAATACAAAGAGAAACGGTACAATTATGCCGTATAAAAATAATAAAGCAAGACGGAACTGTTTTCTCTATGCTCTGCAACTCTAATCCCCGAGAGTTTCCGAACTAAATAGCGATCTGGCAGGTTTTCTGACTTACTCCCTCCGGCGGACATCCTTCCCGTTCCTTTAGCGGAACAGTGGACTGAGACTTGTCCGGGAGTTTTGGTGGAGCTTACAGCAGCGGGTCTGTTCAGGATTTACACCTGATTCCCTTTTCATCAATTCCCCATAGATGCGGTCCATTGA
>JAJQBG010000203.1 GCA_021203405.1 Bacteroides sp. | reverse complement strand
GATCAATAATTAGGGTTATTGGTGTACGTATCTCATGAGAAATATTGATAAAGAATTGTATCTTAAGTTCAGACAGTTTCTGCTCAATATAAACATCATTCTTCATTTTGATCATAAAGAAAGCCAGCCTGAGGGCAATAAACATTAAAATAAGAGCCAGGATATCGTAGATCATATAGGCCCACCAGGGTAAGCCACCAGGGGGAAGTATAGTAACCCGGAGCGTCTGTTCCGAGACCCAGTCAGGATTTGCCTCATCCATAGCCTGTACATAAAAGAGATAAGAACCCGGAGGAACATTCGTATAAGAGGCGATCCGGTTTTTTCCGTTATAGTGCCACTCTTTTTTGTATCCGTCCAGAATATAACGGTAAGAGACCCGGTTCTGGTTCAGATAGTTCAGTGCAGCGAACTCAATAGTGAACATCGACTGCCGGTGATTCAGGGTTATATGGTCTGTATACTTAATAGAGGTATCCAGTATGGGATCTCCCTCAAAACTATTAATATCCCGATTGGATATTTTAAAGTCCACAATATAGGTAGGATAATTATAAGTAGAAGTCTCCAGTTTTTCAGGAGAGAAGATCAGAACCCCCTGTTTGGTACCTAACCACATCTCGCCATCTACTGTGCGCATACTGCTACTCTCTTCCATATCTACGTTGAAAAATCCGTCGTATTTATCATAATTACGGAAATGCTCTGTTTTACTGTCAAAGCGGGAAAGACCTCCTTCGGTAGCAAACCAAAGGTTCCCTTCATGATCCTCCATAATAGACATAACTACATCGTTATTAAGTCCCTCACGCAGCCCATACGATTTAAACAGGGGTTTACCGGTCTTCTTATCATATCCGAGTAGTTTATTAAGCCCGCCACCAAATACACTGACCCATATATCGGAAGAGGCATCCTTATAAAGCACATAGATATCATTATCTGCCATATTCAGGACGGCACTCTCCTGCCGGAAGGTTTCAAAACTGATCTCTTCGGGAGATTCGAAATTACCGTCAAAAGACATCAACCCATCTGTGGTTCCTACCCAGATCCGTCCCTCTTCATCTTCTGTAATATTACGGATCTCCATATAGAGTCCGTATGGAGGGTAATTCCGGAACGTATTGTGTTTATGGTGGAATACGACTCTGCCATCCTCTACATTCATCAGATTCAAACCTCCTCCAAAAGAGCCGGCCCAGACGCCCTTACTATCCTCAAACGTAAAATAGATATCATTGCCGCTGATCGTAGAAGGCATATCGGGATCATTGACATACCGGGTAAACTTAAAGCGGAGCGGAGAATTGATATCGGGTTCTGCTTTTACCAATTCGTTCCCTTTAGTCGCAAACCAGATATTTCCCCGGGAGTCCTCCGTAATATGGTACACATTACCTATCGGATAATTATCTGCCGAAAAGACTTTCCGTAACTCTCCGTTCCTGTCTAAACGATAGGTCTCCTGCCAGCGGGTACCGATCCAGATATCCCCGTTCTTGGTCTGATACAGTGCCCGGATACCTTGTGTAGATTCATTTCTCCGGTTGGTAGAATAGATGTGAGGATCAAAGAGCCGGAACTGTTTCCTGGGGAAATTTACCTTATACACTCCCAGGGAAGTAGAAGACAATCGTAGGATACCCTCTTCATCCAACATTTGATGGAAAAAGTGTTCATCCCTGTTCTCATCCGTAAAAAGGTTTAGCTGGTTCATCCGGGTAACTGTAATCGTCTCCCTGTCAAACCATAACATCTCCCCTGCAGGTGTCAGAAAGAAAAGCCCCTGTTCACCGGCATCCTGCATCTCAAAATTTCCGATAGAAGCACCTTCGGGGAAGGCAAATCGTTTACTGCTTCTGTTCAGGGGATCATAATAGATAATAGCCTGCTCACCCTCCTGAAACCAGATTTTCTCATGCCGATCGGTAAAAGAGTGATAGATATGATCTGGAGAAACAGGTAAAGAAAGACTGTTCACCTGCCCGTAAGCCGGGTTGTATTCATAAATACCTTTTCCGGCAACAGAGAGATAAATAAGACCTGCATCCGAAACCAGCAAGTTTACAATAGCACCTGAAACACCCGGAATATCATAGCGATTTACCGCACCTGTCTGAGGATCTACACTATATACTTTACCGTTCTTATCTCCCAGCCAAAGCATTTTTTCATCCCCATACGCACATGTATAAGTACCCGTCTCATCTGCAGCCAGTTTACCGGTAATAAAATCGGCCGGACGCCCTAAAAGTTCCTCACCCTTGCGATAAGAGATGATCTTATAATCCATACCGATCCAGTTGATAAACTCCTGCGATTCACTGAAAATATTATATTTCAGCTCATAATCGTGTATATTGATATGAGGACGGGAATCGTGAAGTAGCTTAATATCAACTTCCCCTTTTTCAGAAGTACAGGCTCGTAATAAACTTTTATCGCGGGTAAGCAACAAGACTTTGCCATCGTAGGTACCTTCGATCTTAATGATCTGAATATTCTCCGAATACTCTTTCATATCATCAGAAACAGCATAAAAGCTTTCGGTATTTTTATTAAAAATATAAAGCTTGTGTTCGATGGTTTTGATCCATAACGCACCGTTCTTATCTTCTACAATACGCTGGATCTTCCGGGGCGGTAGATCCGAATAGGTACCTTCCCGGTTGTTATAAGTCTTAAATTTAGCTCCGTCAAAACTGCATAACCCATACCAGGTGCCAAACCATACAAATCCGTCCTTTCCCTTCAGGGTACAATTCACAATATTATTGGAAAGTCCTTGCTCTACCGTATAGTGCTCCACGATCAGGTTGGGCTGGGCCTTTAGTCCGTTAGTAGTAACAAACAAACATAGTATTAGCAGTAATATAT
>JAJQBG010000018.1 GCA_021203405.1 Bacteroides sp. | reverse complement strand
TAGGAATCATACAACAGTTTTTCTTTCCTTTGGTTCAATCCTTTAATTGTATCTTATGGCATAAACTCTCCAAACCAGGCACATAATAATTACCTTATCTTTTTAAATTCCTGAAATAAATCTTATATTTGTAGAAACAGAACAGGAGTCTTGACCAGGATGAAAAACATATCTGCTCTTCTTACTACATGTAATCTGATCTTTATCCCCTTTTATATTCTCTTATTTTATGGGGGAATAAGAGTTCTGTCGTTCCCTGTTCATGCTATAGAGGCAGATAGATCCTTTGAATTCAAAAGAGTTGATATTTCGGATGGTCTCTCCCATAATATGGTAAATACTATTTATAAAGATCATCGCGGGTTTGTATGGATAGGTACTCAGTTAGGTCTCGACCGGTTTGACGGAGTAGAGGTCAAACCCGTTCCCTCTTTAAAAGATCACTCTATATTTGCTGTGTGTGAAACCGACTCCTCCGGATTATGGATCGCTACCGATAAAGGACTTTTCCGGATGGATTATATCCGGGAAAAGGTAGAGCCTGTTCCCCTTTCCGGGAAGCTTCCCCGGTTGACCGCTTTATATCCTGTTTCTGATGATTTTCTTCTGGCCGGTAGCCGTGAAGGACTATATATTTATGAAAAAGAAGCCACCCGCCATCTGATATTTGACCGGGATGTCTTTTCGCTTTCCAACCTTATCAGTGATATCAAAGAGTCTCAGGGAGACTACTGGATCACTACGGCTGACGGATTAATTGCCCTTGATAGTGATTCATGGACATACACTTTATACCGTTTTCCGGAACGAGGAAAAGAGAGAAACGATATGACTACTCTCCTTATAGAGGGAGACACCATTTACATCGGTACCCGCACTGCCGGGATCATCACTTTCCATCTTTCCACCCGAACTTTCCATAATTTCTCCTCGCTGGAGAATCATCATGTAAAATCATTAGACCCGGTAGGAGATAGCATTCTGTATGTCAGTACCAACGGAGGAGGGATCAAACAGATATCTTCCCGTACAGACAGGAGAGATCCTGAGCTCTATTGAGCACACTTCAGACAGGAACTCGATCAGTTCCAATGCTGTTTACTCATTTTTATGGGATGGGAATGTCTTTTGGGTAGGCACTTATATGGGAGGCCTTAACTATACCCTTTGGTAGATACGCTGTTTACTGTATATAACTATAAAGACAAGTTTGACAGCCGCTACCATAACATACGCTCTTTTACAATAGCCAGAGAGGCAAAGCTGATAGGGACCCGTAACGGATTTTATTACATCCCTGAAGATAAAGAGGAAGTTTTATGGTATACTACCCGTAATTCTGTGCTGACTTCTGATATTATCTTATCCGTTTTCCCTTATAAAGATGGCTATCTGATCGGTACTTACGGAGGAGGATTATACCGGTTCTCTCCGGCTGGAAAAAAGGTCAGTCACTTTAATGAACATACTGTTTTTCATAAAAATTCATTCTCAGGGGTCACTTCCGACGGAGAGGGAAATATCTGGTTTGCTACTTCCCTGGGTGCCTGCATGATCGATAGCCTTACCGGAGCCTTCCGGTTTTATGATATCAGTAATTCGGCCATTCCCCATAATTCTACATTCTGTTGTATGACTGATTCCAAGGGAAGGATCTGGTTCGGAACTTCAGAAGGCGTATGCTTCTATGATCCTGTTTCCGGAGTTATCTATGCCGGTCTTTTTCCTGAAGATATGGCTGCTGTTACCCGCAGTGTAAGATTTATCTATGAAGACCGGCAGGGCTACTTTTGGTTTTGTGATGAAAAAGAAGGCGTGGTGAAAATGGATCATACCCTTACCGCTTCGATCATTATACCACCCGGGACTTTCTGCCCAGTAACTCGGTAATGAGTATCATAGAAGATGAGGAAGGAGGAAAATGGTTTAGTACCCAGAAGGGGCTCCTTTATTACCGGGACCAGGAAGAATACAAACTGTTCTCCTTGTATGACGGTATTCCCGGGTATGTTTTCAATTCTCCGGTTCAACGGGGAGAAGATGGACGTTTCTGGTGGGGCAATGAACAGGGATTGGTTACTTACTCATCCGGAAAAAAGACCGGAAGCACTCCTGAGAAGCGATCCGGCCCTGTTATAACCACCCTTTCTGTAGCAGGAAAAAACCTTGTTCCCGGCGAAGACAATCTGTTACCCGTTTCCGCGGTATATCTGGAAAAACTTACTATTCCTCTTTCAAAGAATAGTTTTGAAATTAATTTCTCCTCGTTAAACTATCCCGTAGAAAATAGTGAGATCTATGAATATATGCTGGAGGGGTATGATGCAGGCTGGCAAAAACAGATGATCGGCAATAGAGTCTCTTATGCCAATATCCCTGCCGGCAGGTACATATTCCGGCTCAGGACTGGTTCAGCACCTGAGGCAATTACTTCCCTGGAAATAAAGATCCGTAATAACCGGATATGGATCCTGCTCTCCTGTCTGATCGGCCTGCTCTGTTTTATAACCGTGATCTTTTCTTATTCCCGGCTCCTTTCCAGGTATCGCAAAATAAAATTTGTGACCAGAGCCGGTATACCGGAAGAAGAGAGTAAAGAAAAGTATTCCAAATCAAGGATGGAGCCCAAAGTTGCAGATAAAATAGCGAAACACCTTGCCTCTTACATGGAGCGTGAAAAGCCCTATCTGAATCCCGACCTCAAGTTGCCGGAGCTTGCCGCAGCTATAGGTTGCAGTTCAGTAGAACTTTCCCAGCTATTGAACCTCTACATGGAGTGTGGTTTTACAGATTATATTAATAAATATCGTACGCAGGAATTTATTGAAAAAGTACAAAGCAAGTCAGCTATAAAATATACATTGACCACACTATCCGAGCAA
>JAJQBG010000250.1 GCA_021203405.1 Bacteroides sp. | reverse complement strand
GCCTGTGTCAGGAAAAAGTATAAAGTGTTTGCGTAAAAATTAAAAAAACTATCTTTGCAACCTGATCAGATGAATGAAAATGATTCTTTTAAGTGTATTCAACATGAAAATAATGAAGAAAATATCCTGGATCCTGATACTCGTGGCGCTGGTTGCCGGATGTAACAACGGACCGGAATTTAACGTAAAAGGTGAAGTCAGTGGTGCCGAAGGAAAGACTATTTATCTCGAAGCATCCGGACTCGAAGGTGGCGTAGCCCTCGATTCGGCGAAGCTGAAAGAGAGCGGAGTGTTCAGTTTTAAAAGCCCCGCTCCCCAGTCTCCTGAATTTTACCGGCTGCGTATGGATGATAAAGTGATCAATTTCTCGGTAGATTCTACCGAAACGATAGAGATCAACGCTGCTTATAACAACTTTACGACCGGTTATGAAGTTTCCGGCTCCGAAAGTAGCCGGCAGATCAAAGAGCTGGTGCTTAAGCAGATCTCTCTTCAGAAAAGAGTCTCCGCTTTGATCAAAGCCGCTGATTCCCGCCAGATACGTAACCAGCAGTTTGAAGATAGTCTCAGCACCCTGCTTGCTAATTATAAAGATAGTGTAAAGAGAGAATATATCTTTGCTGCTCCCTATTCGGCACCCGCCTATTTTGCTTTGTTCCAGACAGTAAATAATTACTATCTCTTCGATCCGCTTAACAACAAGGAGGATGTAAAATGCTTTGCGGCAGTAGCAACCAGTTATAATAATTTTTATCCGGATGCCCTTCGTACGAAGAATCTCTATAATCTGGCTCTCAAGGGTATGCGTAATACCCGTACGCCCAGGGAAAATCTGATGGAGATCCCGGAAGATATCATTCAGGAGACCAGTATTATTGATATCAGCCTAAAGGATATCAAAGGAAACACCCGCACCCTTACTTCGCTCAAAGGCAAAGTTGTGTTGCTTGATTTCACGATCTATCAGAGTGCCGTATCGGCCCCTCATAACTACACGCTCCACGACCTGTACGATAAATACAAAGATAAGGGGCTGGAGATCTACCAGGTCTCTCTCGATGCCGACGAACACTACTGGAAAACGGTTGCCGATAACCTGCCCTGGATCTGCGTAAGGGATGCGAACGGTATCTATTCTCAGTATGCGGCGCTTTATACGGTTCAGGAACTACCTACCTACTTCCTGATCAACCGTAACAATGAACTCAGTGTACGGGGAGAAGATATTCAGGACCTCGAAAACCGCATCAAATCAATGCTTTAAGAAATTGTTCATTCAAAAAGGAGAGTAGAAACATGTTACAAAGCATCAATTTTTGTTTGTCTGGTAACGGGTAAAATACTATCTTTGCAACGATAAAAAACATAAGAGGGTTCCAACATTGGCAAATGTTGGAATTCTTTTTTGTTTTATATACCGGAATGTTTAAATAAAATTACAAATAAAGGAGGATTAAGTATGGCTTACATGTCAGAAGAAGGTTACAAAAAGTTAGTGGAGGAGCTGCGGGTGTTGGAGACTGTTGACCGTCCGGAAATATCCAGGCAGATTGCTGAGGCCAGAGATAAAGGTGATTTATCGGAAAATGCCGAATATGATGCAGCCAAGGAGGCCCAGGGCATGCTGGAGATGAAGATCAACCAACTGAAAGTAACGATCGGGAATGCCAAGATCATTGACGAATCAAAATTAACGACCGATTCTGTGCAGATCCTTAATAAGGTAGAATTAAAAAATCTGAAGAACGGATCCAAAATGACCTATACGATCGTATCGGAGAGTGAGGCTAACCTGAAAGAGGGTAAGATATCTGTAAGTACGCCCATTGCCCAGGGTATCCTAGGTAAAAAAGTGGGTGATGTGGTAGAGATCACCGTTCCCCAGGGAAAGGTAAACCTGGAAATTGTCAATATCTCCCTTTAAATACTGGTAGCGTATGACTATTTTCAGCCGAATCATCACCGGAGAGATTCCCAGTTATAAGATAGCTGAGAATGATAAGTTCTATGCGTTCCTGGATATCAATCCCTTGGTAAAAGGGCATACCCTGGTCATTCCGAAACAGGAGACTGATTATCTGTTCGACCTGGATGACCGGCTCCTGGCAGAGATGATCGTTTTTGCCAAAGGCGTAGCACAGGCTATCGAAGAGGCAATACCTTGTAAACGGATCGGGTTAACGGTAATAGGGCTGGAAGTTCCTCATGCCCATATCCACCTCATCCCTATTAATAATGAAGGAGATATGCTGTTTTCCAATCCGAAGCTGAAATTAAGCAGTGAGGAGTTTACGGAAATAGCCCAAAAAATAAATAGTTTCTGGATTGCTAAAAATAGATAAAATAGTAGATTGTTGAGAAAGTAAGGAGTTGGCCGCAGGGTTAACTCCCTTTTTTCATGCTCTTCACTGCCTTTTTCTATACGGCTCACTGTTTCTTTGTACGCCACTCTCTATTTTTTAAAAACAGTAAGTAAGTCAGAGCCTATTCCACAACCTTGGCACAACTGTTCCACCCGCTTGGCACAATAATGCCAAGGTTATGAAATGGTTGTGCCAAGCTTATGGAAATCTATCAGGAAGCAAAGATAACCGGAATAATAATTTAACCATCCAACAAAACTAAGGAGCGTAATATTTTATATATTTACCCATCCAATCCTATAAAGATCAATTATATGCATTATACTCATTTCGGAAAGCCGGCAGACGTATTTAAACATCTGAATCTATGTATGATATTAACAGAGGTACTACCCGAAGTATATGTAGAGACTAATTCAGCTTATGCATCCTACACATTACATAACACACAGGAACAGCAATATGGAGTTTATCATTTTATAGAAAAGGGGAAAAGAGAACTGTCGTTGCAAACGTCTGTCTATTATACACAAGAGAATGCAACAATAAAAAAAACAGATCTACCTGGGTTCGCCCGCCCTGGCCATGAACATTCTGAAGGAGACAGCACAACAGTTTTTCTTTTTCGATGTAGAAGCTCTTGCACTGGCAGATGTGACAAGCTTTGCTACCGCAAACGGTCTGTCATCGAAAGTAAAAACACTTTGTCAGGATTCCATACAGGGAACTATCCATTTACTCTCCTCCCTCCCGGGAACTTCCCTCCTTCATATTGATCCCTACCAGATCGATCAGCCCGGAAAAGAGGGTTATACTTACCTGGATGTATTTGTAAAAGCTACAGAACTGGGTATGAAATGTGTATTGTGGTATGGCTTCAATACGCTCAATGAAAAGAGAAAGCTGAACGATTATATTCGTCAAAGCCTGTCTCATAGTAAAGGCGATAATCTCTATTGTGTAGAATGGATAATGAACCGCATCCAACAGGATACTGTTTTCGGCAATCCGGGTATATTGGGTAATGGATTACTGACAGGTAACTTGTCGGAAGAAACCAATCATCAGATTTCAGAATATACCTATCTGCTGGAAAAGATATACCAGGGGAGGTGTTACAAAGACCTGGACGGGGGATATTATAAGGAAGAGATCAGTTTATAGGGCAGTTTTGTCATGAATGCGGTTGACGAAACAGCGTGACACTGTGAAACTTCTTTTCTTGTTTTTTCGTATGTAGAGAGTGCTGAACGGTGAGTAGACAGGCTGCAGGCCTAACTAATATTAGTCTCTATGAGGTGAGAGGAAAACAAGTATAAACAAAACCGGCTGACTCTTAGGAAGCAGGAGGCAGCCGGTAACCAGTTAAAATGTTCTTTGATCTCTTTAGAATCCCCAGTGAGCATCTTTGTTCTCTGTCGAATCTACCTGTCGCTCTTTTTCACCAGTAAAATTCCACTCGATTTTATCTGTATAGGTTTCTCCCTGGTGGGTGATGGTAGCTTCAATCGTATTTATACCCTGTTTCAGGGTTACATCTGGAAAAATATAATACACTTCGGTATATCCCTGTTCTATCTTCTCTATCTTTTTTCCGTTTAATAGTACGGTAGGGGTTCCGATGTTGGAGTAAACGGTGATGGAAGTCTGTTGCTTCTCCCGGTCGTTATTCCGTCTTTCGGTAATATAAAGAATAGGATCGGTGCTCCAGTTCGCTTTGTACCAGAAATAGGAATCTTTTTTACTTTGCGGTCAATAGTTACCAATCCTTTCATGTTGCGTGCCGGTACACCTCCCCGTTCCCACATGGGAACGGCAAAATCAAAGGTGTTCCACAGGTAAGAGGCTATAATATAGGGATGTTCCCGAATGGCGCTCCACTGGTATTCATGGGTTTTGGTCTGGAAAGTTTCCGGATAGAAGGGCTGGGTCCAGTTGAGTGCATCTCCCAGGTTTTCGGTCTGGTGGTGAATATTGGCATCTGCTCCATACTCGGTCAGCATGAACATTTGCTGCGGATAAGTTTTTTCCAGCTCTTCGATCCAGGGTTTAATATCCTGTATCTTCTTTTCGTACCAGCCAAAGTAGCGGTTCATTCCCTGTATATCTGCCTGAAGGTTGACCGGGTGTTCCAGATGGCCGTACCCGTTCACTGCTACTGTGTATCGGCCGGGATCTTCGGTTTTTGCCAGATCGTATAGGGCCTGGGTCAGTTCTGTGGTGTACTGGTGAGGGCGGTATACTTCGTTGTGCAATCCCCATACATAGATGGAAGGGTGGTTAAAGCTCTGCCGGATCATCTCCCGGAGTTGTGCCTGTGCGTTTTCGGCCTCTTGTCCGGTCACCCGGTTGACAAAGGGGATCTCGGCCCAGATAATAAGGCCCAGGGTATCACATCGGGAGTAGAGGTAGTCGGATTGCTGGTAATGGGCGAAGCGTACGGTGGTAGCGCCGATATCCATCATGGTTTCCAGGTCTGCATCGTGATGCTCGTTTTTCAGGGCACTTCCTATTTCCCACCAATCCTGGTGGCGGGTTACTCCATACATGGGGTATTTTTTTCCGTTGAGGTAGAAACCTTGGCCGGCTATGATCTCGTAGTGACGGATACCCAGCGGCTGGTCTATCCGGTCAATCTCTTTGCCCTCTTCAAGGATGCGGGTAGTGATGCGGTAGAGATAGGGATCTTGCCTGCCCTGCCACAACCGGGGATCCTTGAGGGTAAAGCGGGTGGTATAACTACGCAGGCCACCGGGTATGACCTGGATCGGTTCTGCCCGGGAGAGTACCTTTTTACCCTCCATAGTATAAAGGGTGTTCTCTATGGTTACCGGTTTGGGGTGAAGAGTACCGTTACTGAGTTTGACCTTTACTGTGATCTCAGCTTTCTGTTTCGATACATTTTCCTGCGAAATATAGACACCGGGCGAGGCATGATCGGTCACGGCAATATTCACCGGATCGGTGATGATCAGCCAAACGGGGCGGTAAATTCCTCCGTAGACTCCGAATAGGCTGTGGTTAACGGGGATCACATCGGGACGGGCCTTGTTATCGGCTTTTACGAGGATCTCATTCTCCTGCCCGGGGCGGAGTTCCCTGCCGATCTCACAGGCAAAGGCTGAGTATCCTCCTTTGTGGGTCGTGATTAAAGTGCCGTTTATATATACTTCGGCACAGGCTCCGACTCCTTCGAAACGGAGAAAGATGCGTTTCTCCTGAAGGGTTTCGGGAAAGAAGTAACTTTTACGGTAATAGGCTTCTCCTTCGTAAAAGGAGTTTACCCGGAGTTGCATATCCCGGGCATTCCAGGTATGGGGAAGTTCGACAGGCTCCCACGGAGTGGTCCACTTTTGGGCATTGAGGTAACTATCGGCGGGGAAAGGGCCTTTTTTAAATTCCCACTTTTCATGGAAGGGAATGACCTCTCTGGCAGAGAGAAGTACTGCTGTAAAAGTCAGTACGGAAAGAAGGTACAAACGTCTCTTTATCATAAAAATAGAGTTTAAGGTGAATAATAACTGTTCGTGTCCGGATACAAAATTACGATTTTTCTCTCTTTCCGGACCAAAGTTTGCCGGTAATCTGAGCGAATTGTCTATTTTTAGCTTTTTTACGAAGCCGGGACTCTGGTAACCCGCCAAAACATTGTATTTTTGCCAAAACTATCTTATCATGAGAAAGAGATTCGGATTCCTGTATGGTGCCCTGGGTATATGCTTCCCGGCCTATCTTGCAGCGCAACAACCTTCTGATATTTTACCGGCCGATCACCTTTTCCGGAAAGGAAAAGAGTTATTCGAAGAGCGGAGTTATTCGGCTGCCCGTTACCAGTTACGCGAATACCTGCGCCTTGAAAAGGAGGAGGAAGCGGTTCAGGAAGCAGAGTATATGCTTGCCTGCCTGTCGTATGAACTGGATCGCATCAACAGTGTGGAAGTACTGGAGAATTTCCTGGGCAGGTATCCGGATACTCCTCACCGGAATCGCATCCAGGCATTGATGGCTTCGGTGTACTACTTCGATGAAGAGTACGATAAAGCGATTGAACTATTCCAGGCTTCTCAGCTCTGGAACCTGCCGGATGGTGAGCGGGATGAGATGACTTTCCGCATGGCGGTATCTTATATGGAGACCGGTAACCTGACGGAAGCGGCCGCCTGGTTTGAAACCCTTCAGCACATCGGAAAGGGATATAGTCAGGATGCCACTTATTATCTTTCGTATGTAAAGTATGCACAGAGACGGTATGATGATGCCTTACCGGGTTTCCTGAGCCTGCAATCGGATAAGAAATACGGGGTGGTAGTACCTTATTATATAGCTGATATTTATCTGGCTAAACGTCACTATGATAAAGCAGAGATCGTGGCAGAGGGGTATCTTACCTCCTGGCCGGATAATGAGTACCGGGCAGAGATACATCGGATCCTGGGAGAGGCTGCTTACTATATGCAGAAGTATCCGAGGGCGGTCTCTGAACTGGAGAGTTACATGCAGCTGGAGGCCCGTCCCAAACGGGAGGCTTTGTATGCGCTGGGAATGGCTTATTACGAAACGGGAGCCTACTCGAAAGCGGCTACGGCCTTAGGGGCTGCTGCTACGGGCAGGGATGCTGTTACCCAGAGTGCCTATTATCACCTGGGGCTCTCTTATCTCCGGCTGGCCGATAAGAATAAGGCCCGTATGGCTTTTCGGCAGGCCGCAACTATGGATCAGGATCCTGTTGTCAAAGAGGAGGCTGCTTATAACTATGCCTTGTCTATTTATGAAACCTCTTATTCGGCGTTTGATGAATCGGTCACGGTTTTTGAACGTTTCCTGAATGATTTTCCCGGGTCGGTTCATGCAGAACAGATCAGCAATTACCTGGTAGAGGTATATATGAGTACCAAAAGTTACGAGGCTGCTTTGCGGTCGATCGCCAAGATCAGTAATCCGGGTCCCCGTATCCTGGAAGCCAAACAGAAGCTTCTTTTTAAGATCGGTACACAGGCCTTTACCAACGCTGCTTACCAGGCTGCGGTCGATCACTTTGATCAATCTCTGGCTTTGGGGCAGTACAACAGACAGATAAAGGCGGATGCTTATTACTGGCGGGCAGAGGCATTCTACCGGTTGGGGAATATGGCGAATGCTTCCCGTGATTTTAATACATACCTCCGGGAGACGCCTGATAAAAGTAGTGAAACATTTGCGATGGCTTATTACAACCTGGGCTATATTGCTTTTAACGGTAAGAATTACAGTCAGGCTTTGAACTGGTTCTCCCGTTACCTGAGCCTGGAAAAACGGTCGGGGGTTCCGATGGTGGCGGATGCTTATAACCGGATGGGCGATTGCGGGTTCCACTCCCGTCATTTTGCGGAGGCTACCGAATATTATACGAAGGCGGAACAAGCCTCTTCGGGAGCCGGGGATTATGCGCTTTACCAGCTGGGATTGATCGCCGGGTTGCAAAAAGATTATACCGGTAAGATCAGCCGGCTGGACAGGTTGGTCTCTACCTATCCTCAATCTCCTTATGTTCCCCAGGCACTGTATGAAAAGGGCCGGTCGTATGTGCTTTTGCAGAATAATAACCAGGCTATTGCCGTATTCCAGACCATTATGCGCGATTATCCGGATAGTCCGCTCAGTCGCAAGAGCGGGAATGAGATCGGTCTGCTCTATTACCAGGGTGGACAGTACGAACGAGCGATTGAGGCTTATAAACAGGTGGTACAAAAATATCCGGGTAGTGAAGAGGCGCGCCTGGCTTTGCTGGACCTGAAATCAATCTATATAGACCTGAACCGGGTGGATGAATTTATTGCACTTACCTCTTCGCTGCCGGGTACTATTCATTTTGATGTGAACGAGCAGGATGCTCTTACTTACACGGCAGCAGAGAGAGTTTATATGAATGGCCATATTGCGGAAGCTGAACGAAGTTTCCTGCGTTACCTGCAATCTTATCCGCAGGGAGCTTTTACACCCAATGCGCATTATTACCTGAGCCTGATCTATCATAACGGGAACAGGTCGCAGGAAGCTCTTCATCATGCAAGATTGTTGCAGGAGTATCCGGATAATAAATTCTCGGAAGAGGGACTGGTTATTTATGCAGAGTTGCTGTTCCATGCAGAAGATTATGCGGGAGCGTTGGCAGCTTATAAACGACTGAATGAAAAAGCTTCGTCGTCTGCCCGGCGTGTATTAGCACAGACTGGTGTGTTGCGGAGTGCCTGGTTACTGAAAGATCATGCTGAAACGATCCATGCGGCTACGGAATTGCTGGGTACTCCGAATCTTACGCCGGAGGTACAGGCAGAGGCGGGATACTACCGGGCTAAAGCCTATCTGGCAGAGAAGGCGGACCGTTCGGCTGTAGCGGATCTGACGGAACTTTCAAAGGATACCCGTACCCTGTATGGAGCCGAAGCCAGGTATCTGCTGGCTGATATCCTTTTCAGGGAAGGCAACTATGCAGCGGCTGAAAAAGAGTTGCTGGATTATATAGATAAGAGTACTCCCCATGCTTACTGGCTGGCCCGCAGTTTTGTGTTGTTGTCGGATGTCTATATGGCTACGGGTAAACCGGTGGATGCGAGACAGTACCTGTTGAGTTTGCAGCAGAACTACCAGGCGAATGATGATATTGCGGGGATGATCGAAATCCGTTTAAGAGTATTAAATAACGATTAAACTATGAAACCGATGAACAGATTTTCCTATATGCGTCCTCTATTTTCCTGTTTTTGTTTGCTGGCTCTCTCTGTTTCTGCACAGGAAGCGCTTCAGGATAGTACGTTGATACGTACCGTAGTAGTAGAACAGGAGTATAATCCGGAAATTATGGATGCGGCCAAGATCAATATACTTCCGCAGACGCAGGAACCGGCGTTGGATAAAAGTGAGGTTGTGTATACGACTTCTTCTTCTCCCCTGGTCGCAGCCGGAGCTGGAGAGGTGATACGACCTTTTATTGTGATGGAGCAACGGCAGAAAGCCAAACCCGGTTACCTGAGATTGGGGTATGGCAGCCACGGCAATGTGGATGCAATGGGTAATTACCTTTTTACCCTTTCCGAACGGGATGAGCTGAACTTTTTTATCGGGCTGGAAGGAATGAACGGTAAAGTGGATATTCCGGATTATATGTCGTATAGTGTGGATGAGTGGAAATCGCGTTATTACCGTACCCGGTGGGGATTGGATTATGCTCATACTTACAGGCAGGCTATCCTGGATGTGACCGGTCAGTTCGGGGTGGATAACTTTGGTTATATGATCCATGATCCCCAGAGCAATGGCCCTCTTTACAGTCTAAGGAGTCAGAACCATAATTATGGAGATCTGCATGTAGGAGTACGCTCTACAGATGCTGACCGCCGTATCTGGTACAATGCTGAAATAAATTTCCTCTTTTTTGATAAGAAACATAATCTGGCTCAGGAGGATAATCGTGAAATGGTTGTTCGTAGCCGGGCGGATGTTTCCGGGTCTTTGTATGATGAAGAGAAGAGAGTAGGAGCAGAATTATTGATGAATAATTATTTTTATTCTTATCCGGGTTTGCAGGACTATACAGCGGTTACGCTGACTCCCTATTTTGAATATCGTACGGAATCGTTTTTTTTCCGGGCAGGAGCGCATATCGATTTTGCTACAGGAGACCGGAAGAATTTTCAGGTGGCTCCGGATGTGAAGGTACGGTATAATTTTTCCGATTCTTATCTGCTTTATCTGAATGTAGTGGGTGGCAAACAGGCGAATGATTACCGCACTGTTCAGCAGGTCAATCCTTATCTGTTACCGGAAACCCGTGCCCTGGATTCCTATAAGCAACTGGAAGCGTTGGCGGGCTTTAAAGCCTCTCCGGTGGAAGGATTGTGGTTTGATCTTTTCGGAGGATATGATCTGATAACAGATGATCTGTTAACGGATCCCCGTTTCTTTATGGATAAGGCGATGCCCTGCTTTATTCCGGTGGCTAAAAATACCAAACATTATATAGTGGGCGCTTCTGTGAAGTATAGTTACCGCGATATCATTGATCTGGGAGTAAAGGTGACCAAATACGGCTGGAACTATGATAAAGAGGAGGATGGGTATTACTATATGATGAAACCTGATACAAAATTTGATATTAATTTCCAGGTGAAACCGGTCGCTGACCTGAAAGTATATGCTTTTTATAAGATGGTAAACTGGAATAAGGCAGAAGTTTTCACGGGTCGTGCCTCCTCCATGGAGAAGATGAATGCAGTCGGTAACCTGGGGATAGGAGCTGAGTACGGGATCTGGAAAGATCTCTCTCTCTTCCTGAAACTGGACAACCTGCTTAATAAACAGTATGAATATTATTACGGATACAGTAGTCAGGGGCTTAATTTCCTGATCGGTGCTTCGTGGCGTTTTTAAAATATAATTATCCGGTTGATTTCTGCAAGGAATTAATGAGTACCCCGGGATATAGCTTTGCTGTATCCCGGGGTAATTTTTGAGCGATCCTCTCTGAATACCTTCTTTTTGCCTCGTTAAAGAATCGTTAAAGAACTTTTTTGATTCCGTTAACGTTATAAATTTCGTCTTTTTTTTGCAAAAAAGAATAGAATGTACCTATATATAAGGTAGGATTACAGGAATTTTCTACTTTTGCCCCCGAATTATTTTTGTACAGAGTAAATTCTGACAGAATTTTATTTTGTATTTAATTGATAATAAAGAACACTATGCAGAAAAACCTTGTCATTGTCGAATCTCCGGCCAAAGCAAAAACGATCGAAAAGTTTTTGGGTAAGGATTTTAAGGTTCTTTCCAGTTACGGACATATCTGCGATCTGAAGAAAAAAGAGTTCAGTATTGAGATTGAAGAGAAGAAGCAGGACTCTTATGACTTTACTCCGGAGTATGAAATACCGGCTGATAAGAAGAGGCTGGTTGCTGAGCTGAAAGCCGAAGCCGCAGATGCAGACACCGTGTGGCTGGCTTCCGATGAAGACCGGGAGGGAGAGGCTATTTCCTGGCATTTGTATGAAGTGCTTGGACTCCAGCCTGAGAAGACCAGACGAATTGTTTTCCATGAAATTACCAAGAACGCTATTTTAAAGGCTATCGAAGAGCCCCGAAATATTGATTTTAACCTGGTAAATGCCCAGCAGGCACGGCGGGTACTGGACCGTATTGTAGGTTTCCAGCTCTCTCCGGTGTTGTGGAGAAAGGTAAAACCTGCTCTCTCTGCCGGAAGGGTACAGTCGGTTGCCGTACGCCTTATTGTGGAAAGGGAACGGGAGATCCAGGCCTTTCAAAGCGAAGCCTCTTACCGGGTTACGGCTGTTTTTGGTATTACAGATGAAGATGGAAAACCCGCCGAACTGAGGGCGGAACTCTCTCACCGGTTGAAAACGGCTCAGGAGGCCGAAGAGTTTTTAAAGAGTTGTAAGGATGCTCTCTTCACTATTGAGGATATCAGTACGCGTCCGGTTAAAAAGTCTCCGGCTGCTCCTTTTACTACCTCTACCCTCCAACAGGAGGCTGCCCGTAAATTAGGATTCACGGTAGCTCAGACCATGATGGTGGCCCAGAAACTGTATGAATCGGGAAAGATCACTTATATGCGTACCGACTCTGTAAACCTTTCCGGGTTTGCGATCAATGGTTGTAAGGATGCTATTACCTCTATCATGGGGGATAAGTATCTCAAAGTACGTCAGTTCACTACCAAGACCAAAGGGGCACAGGAGGCTCACGAAGCCATTCGTCCTACCTATATGAATGATCAGAAGATCGAAGGTACTTCTCAGGAGAAGAAGCTTTATGACCTGATCTGGAAAAGAACGATCGCATCGCAGATGGCAGATGCCGAGCTGGAAAAAACAACAGCTACGATTGGTATCAGTACAGGTGATGATAAATTTGTTGCTGTGGGTGAAGTGGTGAAATTTGATGGTTTTCTCCGGGTCTATAAAGAGTCGTATGATGATGATGCAGAGCAGGAGGATGAAAGTCGTTTGTTGCCTCCGCTTTCGGTGGGACAGGAACTGGCCCGTCAGGAGATTGTGGCTACCGAGCGCTTTACGCAACGTCCGCCCCGTTATACGGAAGCGAGCCTGGTGCGTAAGCTGGAAGAGCTGGGTATCGGACGTCCTTCTACCTATGCACCTACTATCTCTACCATTCAGCAACGGGAGTATGTGGAGAAAGGGGATAAAGAGGGAACGGAGAGAAAGTATCAGGTCTTTACCCTGAAAGAGGATAAACTCTCTTCCGCTACCAAAAAAGAGGTGGTGGGTACAGAGAAATCGAAGCTTTTCCCGACGGATATAGGCTCAGTGGTTAATGACTTTCTGACTGAATATTTCCCCAGTATACTCGACTATAACTTTACAGCGAGTGTAGAGAAGGAGTTTGATGATATTGCGGATGGCGAAAAGGAGTGGAAGAATATTATCAGTGAGTTCTATAAGGACTTTCATCCGCTGGTAGAGAGTACGCTGGCTGCCAAAATGGAGCATAAAGTAGGGGAGCGTATACTGGGTACCGATCCTAAAAGCGGTAAACCGGTCTCTGTAAAGATCGGCCGTTTTGGTCCGGTTGTACAGATCGGTACGGCCGACGATGAAGAGAAACCTCTCTTTGCCCAGATGAAGAAAGGGCAATCTATGGAGACCATTACGCTGGACGAGGCCTTGGAACTCTTTAAACTTCCCCGTAACCTGGGAGAATATGAAGGGGAGACGGTTACGATCGGTGCCGGTAAATTTGGTCCTTATATACGTCACAACAGTAAGTTCATCTCTCTTCCGAAAGAGGCGGGTCCGTTGACCATTACGCTGGAAGAGTCTGTAGGGTTGATTGAAGAGAAACGGAAGACAGAAGCCCAGAAGGTGATCAAGTCTTTTGAAGAAGAGCCTGAATTGCAGATCCTCAACGGACGGTATGGTCCTTATATTGCTTTTAAAGGGAAGAATTATAAGATCCCCAAAGAGGTAGTACCCCAGGACCTGAATCTGCCTACCTGTTTTGAGATCATTCGTCTGCAGGACGAGAAACCGGCTACTCCCCGGAAAGGTAAGTACGCCCGGAAAAAAGGATGATTGAATGTAACTATACAGGAACGGCCCTCTCCATCAGGAACGGCCCGTTCTTATTTCTTATGGGAGTGTTCAACGTCCTATTGCTTTCCCTTTATAAAAGGATCTCCAGGTATCTTCCGCATATCCATTGCCTGTGTATTTGAAGGAGTTGGTGGATGCCTCTTTGAGCTCTTTTCTATGATAAAATACTTTCCAGGTATCTTTTGCATATCCGCCACCCAGGGATTGAAAGGAGTTAACGGATGCCTCTTTGAGCTCTTTTCTATGATAAAATACTTTCCAGGTGTCTTTAGCGTATCCATGGTCTATATAACCGAATGAACCGGCAGAGGCTTATTTAAGGGGGATACCCTTATAAAACACTTTCCAGGTATCTTTTCCATATTCTCCATCCAGGTAGGTAAAGGAGTTAGCGGATGCTTCTTTGACCACTTTTCCTTTATAAAATACTTTCCAGGTGTCTTTAGCGTATCCACCTCCTAAAATAGTTACTTTGTTTTGGGCAATTTCCGGGTTAGAGTAGGTCTCAGTGGGGCTTCCGGCCGATAATTCAGGAACCGTAAAAACGAAGGCCCATACAAAAAGCAGGATCACTAATTTTTTCATGTCGTCAGTTTTTATTAATCTGTTTAGTTTTAAAAAATAGCACTTCTTTTCAGTAAGATAGCCAAAGATAGCAAAGGTTTACCGGAGTTTTTCATTTTTATTCTTTATTTATACGGCAGGGCCTTTTCTTTTCCCTTTATCTACCCTTTTGCCGGGAACTTTTTGTC
>JAJQBG010000010.1 GCA_021203405.1 Bacteroides sp. | reverse complement strand
ATGTAGAGCTGTTTCTAGAACACTGATTACTAAAAAAACTTTCCGGAGATCTGGCTTTATTCCCTGGGGAAAACTTATCTTAAAAGGGCTTCGATCAGTTTAAAGCAGATAAAAACGATCATAACAATGGTAATACCCAATAAAATGGATAGATATAGAATTTTCCGCTTATAAGCTTTTTCGTCACGCATACTATTAGTTCATCAAAATAATACTATGCAATATTACCGGTAATTTGGGGAAAACAGGTGTGAAAATTGGCTTAAAGAGTGGAGAAAACGATCATTCTATCAAATTATCAACATTTATCTCCTTACTGATCTCTATTCCCCATTGCGCCAGTGCCAGTACAATGGGCAGAACCGACCTACCCATCTCTGTAAGTCTATATTCTACTTTGGGTGGTACCACGGCATACACAATCCGCTCAATGACTCCATCTCTCTCGAGTTCACGGATAGACTGGGTAAACATTTTGTTGCTTACCTGCGGCAGGGTACGTTGTAACTCTCCCGAACGTAGGACGCCATCCTTTAAATGGAAGACGATCATGCTTTTCCACTTGCCTCCTATAATGTTCATTGCCAACTCTAATGAACATACATATTCCTGACCCTGGAAAAACTTTTCTTTATTACATTGATCCTCCATAATTTACTCGTTTTGGTAACTATATAACAAATGGGTGGGTACTTTCCTTTTCTGCCGAAAGATAGTATATTTGCCCGGATTACTAAAATTTATAAAAGTAAAAAGAAAAGAGAGCCGGGAGTGGTTCTTGTGATATATTTAAAGCAAAGAAAATGAAGAAAGTACAACCTTTAATGAATGTGTGCCTGGTTGCAGCCCTGGTGATAGCTGTTGTGGTGAATCATAATAGTAGTAAAATGTATGCCCACCCGGATGCTGCTTCCCGGAGTATCGGGACAGAGGGAGAAGCGCCTGTAGAACAGGTGATGTTAACTCCCCGGATACTGGCTGACCTGGGATGTAAGGAGGTTACTTACCGGCAGACCGCCGAGTATGTATGGGAACTGGATAACGGGGTTACTGTATATAGCTCGGTACCCTATGCCGGAGATATTAAGGGCTTTGCCGGTACTACTCCTTTTTTTATCGCGGTAAATGACCGGAATATCATTGTTGCGGTGGCTGCGGATGAGAACCGGGAGACTCCGGAATTCTGGTATATGGCTGTAGGGGGTGAGTTATTGAAGCGTTGGGATGGAATGTCTTTGAAAGAGGTGGCTTCCCGGCAGGTAGATGTAGTAAGCGGTGCTACGATGAGTTCTGAAGGAGTAATTAATACGGTGAAGGAGACGGTAACCGGTATCCTGGCAAAATAAAACAGCTTATAATATTCAAATAGATACGTATGAACAAAGTGAAAAGGTTAAGCATTGGTATGTTTGTAGTCCTGGTCGTATCGGGCTACCTGTTTGCTGATAACAGGGATAACAAACAAAAGGAAGAAAAAATGGATGGAAAAAGTACCATGGAGGTGATACGCCAGCGCAGCAGTATCCGCAGTTATATGGACCAGCCGGTGGATAAAGAGATACTGGAAACATTGGTGTGGGCCGGTATGGCTGCTCCTTCGGCCATGAATAAACAGCCCTGGCAGTTTATTATTATTGACGATGCCGCTCTTTTACAGGAACTGGGTGAAATACCCACTTCAGGTATGGTTAAAAAAGCCCCGGCTGCTATCTTAGTTTGTGGAGATATGCAGAAAGCGGGCGAAGGCTGGTTGCAGGAGTACTGGATACAGGATTGTTCGGCCGCTTCGCAGAATATTCTGCTGGCAGTGACGCACCTGGGGCTGGGAGCGGTATGGACCAGCGTTTATCCGGCACCTGAACGGATAAAGAAAGTTTCCGAACTGCTGAACTTGCCGGAACATATTATTCCGCTGAATATTATTCCGGTAGGTTACCCATCCCGGGACGAGCAGCCTAAAGATAAATGGAAACCTGAAAATGTACGTTGGAACAGGTGGTAAGGGACTATTTACTATACTGAGGACGGGTGTATCTTGTATAGGATACACCTGTTTTTTTTAAAATATCTTTGATTTCCGGAAGAGATTTTCTATTTTTATGGTTACGGAAAAATAAAGGGCTTTATACCATGAAAAAGGATTTTATTTTACTCTTTACACCGGTACTTCTCTTTATCGTGGCCGGCTGTGCAAGTATGCAGCAGGAGGCTGAACTCTATTTTCCGGAAAGCGACCCGGTTTCTGTCAAAGAGGCGGAAGTCTATTTCAATAGTTTTATAAGGACATTCGTACTTATTCCTGACCACGCTCTCTATAGCCGGGGGAAAGAAGAGAAAGGAGGGAAAGAGCCTATCCTGGCGTGGAATAAAGCGGAAGTGGTAGAGTATTATGGGGATCTCCTGGTGGAGATACCTGTGGAAAGGCTGGTTATGGCTATCCGTAACACAGGTGGCCCGGAAAAGAAGGACTCCATAGCCACGGATACGCTCTCCCGCAGGCGGCCTCCCAATACCGTACTGAAACTGATAGCCCGTAAAGACGGGGCCGGAGAACTGGATTTTCAGGTAGTACGTATCACAGCCACGGATGAGTACTTACAGTCGATTGAAGGAAAGATTAACCGGATGCGGTTCAGTACCTTACGGATTTTAGCGGAGAGGTGCGGTACTATAACCCGCAAGGTGTTTTTTTATATTCGGATACGTATAAGCGGGGAAAGATCGCGGGCCATAACTGGAACTGTGAGTTGGGGGTGATCCGGACGGATGGAGTGAAACGGGCCCATAGCCATTGTAAAATGGATGGGGAACCGATGGCTGAGGAGGAAGAGAAATAATTTGTCAGCCGGATTCAACTAAAAATTATTACGGTTGTTATTTATATAATTGATAAATTTTTAAATGTAAAGAG
>JAJQBG010000344.1 GCA_021203405.1 Bacteroides sp. | reverse complement strand
CAGGAATATAATCTCTATTTTTGGAATTTTAATACAAAAAGTAACAATGAAGAAACTTTTGTCGTTACCGCCTAATCTTGTGGGTTATTTCCATGATCTGGAGGGAGTTTCACCGGAAGAATGGTTTTGTACTTCGGATCCTAAAGGTAGTAAACTTGGTTCGGGAGGGGGAACAGCATGGCTTCTTTCGGCTTGTCAGAGAGAGTATGCTCCGGGAGCTCCTTTCGGAGCATGGCTAAAGGAAGAAAAGCGTATTTTGCTCCATGCCGGAGGACAGAGCCGGCGTTTGCCTGCTTATGCTCCGTCCGGAAAAGTCCTGACACCTATCCCTGTGTTCCGTTGGGAGAGAGGACAATCCCTGGATCAGAATCTCCTTTCTCTCCAGTTGCCGCTTTATGAACAGATCATACAAAAGGCTCCTGCCTCTTTGCGTACGCTTATAGCCAGTGGAGATGTATATATTCGTACCGAATCAGCTGTCAGCCCCTTGCCTGAGGTAGATGTGGTATGTTACGGAATGTGGGTAGAACCTTCTCTGGCTACCCGGCACGGAGTGTTTGTTTCGAGCCGGAAAGAGCCTGAACAGCTTGATTTTATGGTGCAGAAACCCTCCTTACAGGAGTTATCGGAACTCACTAATACCCATCTTTTTTTGATGGATATTGGTATATGGGTATTGAGCGACCGGGCTGTTGAATTGTTGATGGATCGCTCTACCGGCCCGGACGGAAAGTTACACTATTATGATTTGTACAGTGATTTCGGGCTGGCACTGGGGAATCACCCCCGTATTCCGGATAATGATATAAATCAGCTTTCGGTAGCCATTGTGCCGCTGGCAGGAGGGGAGTTTTATCATTTTGGAACGACCCGCGAACTGATCACTTCTACGCTGGCTGTTCAGAGTCTGGTACGGGATCAGCGGGAAATCATGCATAAACGTGTAAAGCCACATCCGGCTATGTTTGTGCAAAATGCAGAGATAACGATCGGACTTACTCCTGCCAACCATCATTTATGGGTGGAGAACAGCCAGCTAAGCCAGGGGTGGAAGTTGAATAGTGAGCATGTGATCACAGGAATTCCTGCGAATAACTGGGAAATAGAAATTCCACAAGGAATTTGTGTGGATGTGGTGCCGATAGGTGAGAAAGAATGGGCTCTGCGTCCTTATGGAATGGATGATCCGTTCCGGGGCAACCCTTCAGGAGAAGATACAGTATATCTGGGAGAGTTATTTTCCCGTTGGATGGAGAGGAGAGGGGTCTTTTTCGTCGATTTCGGAGAGTGCGCTTCTGACGATATACAGAGTCTGAAACTCTTTCCTGTATGTAATAATATAGAAGAGATGGGGATTCTGTTGCGGTGGATGATCTCCGACCCGGCACTCGAAGAGGGAAAAAAATTGTGGATAGAAAAAGAGCGTTTATCTGCGGATGAACTTTCCGACAGGGCTGATTTGAAAAGATTGTATCAATCCCGTCGGGAGTTTCAGCGAAAAAACTGGGCCATGTTGGTCCGGAACTATGAAAAAAGTGTTTTCTACCAGCTTGACCTGAAAGATGCAGCACTACATTTTAACCGGGAAGGTCTTGATATACCGGATCTGTTACCGCAGGAAGCTTCCGTAATGAATCGGATCCACAACCGGATGTTCCGGGCTTATACTGCCAGACTGGCTGGAAAAGATTCCCGGAGAGATGAAGAAGGGGCGTTCTCTCTACTTAGAGAGGGGATCCTTGGAACAGTTGCTGCCGATAGAGTGCAGCCTTTTCTGAATGTCTATCCGGACCAGATCGTGTGGGGGAGAAGTCCGGTCCGGATTGATCTGGCCGGTGGCTGGACGGATACTCCTCCTTATTGTCTCTATGCCGGTGGAAAGGTGCTTAATATGGCCATAGAACTCAATGGACAACCACCATTGCAGGTGTATATAAAGCCCTGTGAAGAGTATCGGGTTGTATTACGTTCCATTGACCTGGGAGCTATGGAGGTAGTAGATAGTTATGAAGAACTGAAAAATTATACCCGGGTAGGCTCTCCTTTCTTGATACCGAAAGCAGCATTGGTGCTTGCCGGATTCTCTCCTGATACTTCTGCTTCTGCTTTCGGGGATCTCCGACAACAGTTGCAAGCCTTTGGGTGTGGGATAGAGATAACACTGTTAGCAGCTGTACCGGCAGGTTCCGGACTTGGAACCAGTTCTATCCTGGCAGCTACTTTATTGGGAGCATTAAATGATTTCTGTGGTCTTAACTGGGACCGGAATGAAGTTTGTAACCGCACCCTGGCTTTGGAACAGTTGCTGACTACCGGAGGTGGCTGGCAGGATCAGTATGGAGGAGTCATGCCGGGTATTAAACTTTTGCAAACGGAAAGGGGATTCAGTCAGATTCCACAGATACGTTGGTTGCCGGAGACTATATTTACGCAGTCTGGCTACCGGGAGTGTCATTTGCTTTATTATACGGGGATCACCCGCACGGCTAAAGGGATCCTGGCAGAGATCGTAGCTTCTATGTTCCTGAATTCATCGAAGCATCTTACTATTCTTAAAGAGATGAAAGAGCATACTTTGCGAATGTATGAAGCTATTCAAAAGGGTGATTTTACCGGTATGGGCTGTATGGTGGATACCTCCTGGGAACTGAATAAAGCCTTGGATAGCGGGACCAATCCGCCGGAAGTAGAGGCCATTATTGACCGGATCAGGGATTATACGTTGGGGTATAAGTTACCCGGGGCCGGTGGAGGAGGTTATCTGTATATGATCGCTAAAGATCCGCAGGCGGCACTTCGTATCCGGGAGATATTGAGTAGTGATCCTCCCAATGTGCGGGCCCGCTTTGTGGAGATGACCCTTCCGGAAAAAGGATTTCAGGTTTCCCGGTCATAATAAAACCGGATCAGGATATAAA
>JAJQBG010000320.1 GCA_021203405.1 Bacteroides sp. | reverse complement strand
ATACATATATATGGATACTAAAAAACTGGGTATATACATCGCACTGGGAATATTAACAGCAACCGTTATACTGTTTGTATTCCTCTTTTTCCAGCAGAAAAAGGAGAACAATGAGTTCTTGCAACTTTATGAACTGGAGAAAGAAGAGATGGAGAATAAATTTGAGCGTTTTGCCGTACAGTACGATGAACTGCAAATGACCATCAGCAATGATTCGCTCTTTAGTTTGCTGGAACAGGAAAAGATGCGCTCGCAACGGTTGCTGGAAGAGCTCCGGATGGTTAAATCGGGAAATGCGCAGGAGATTACCCGTCTGAAGAAAGAATTGAATACAGTACGGGCCGTACTGAGAACCTATATTGTACAGATCGATTCCCTGAACCGGGTGAACGAAGCCCTGGAAAAAGAGAACAAGGAGGTAAAACAGCGTTATACGGAAGCTTCCCGATGTATTACTAATCTCTCGGAAGAGAAAAAGAGCCTGACCAAACAGGTAACCCTGGCTTCGCAACTGGATGCAACCAATATTGCCGTTGCTCCCAAAAACAAACGGGGTAAGAATGTAAAGAAGGTAAAGGATGTGATGCAGCTCAATATCAGTTTTACCATTGTAAAGAACATTATAGCTCCTACGGGAAACCGTGCTTTATATATAAGGATCGTAAAACCGGACAACGATGTGTTGACCAAAAACCCATCCAACACTTTTGCTTACGAGAACCGTACCCTGGGATATTCCATTCAGAAGATGATAGAGTATACCGGAGAAGAACAGGATGTCATTGTATACTGGCAGGTAGAAGAATTTATGCATCCGGGGAATTACCGGGTAGAAATATTCTCAGACGGCACGATGATCGGTTCGCAAAGATTTACATTGGACTAACACAGAACAATCTCTGTAAAAGGGGGTGTGTCAAAAGTGCTGATTTTATAAAAGTATCCCTGCTACAGTACACTGTGAAAGGGGTTATTTCTTATTTTTGGTACTTATGACACACCCTCTTTTATGATGAAATTATTTGTTTTATAAAAAAGCCTAATAGTTTGTCCGTTTATGGGAAACCCTCTACATTTGCATTGTTGCTTATGCAATTATTTGCAGGATAACATTTAATAATTTACAGGAACACAGTTAGCAAAACATAGAATCAGAACTATTTAAAGTGGGATTGTATTCCTATTAATTTATTAATACACAATGAAAAGAATAATCTATTTGACAATACTGCTGGGTATTGCCCTCTCGCTGAAAGCACAAAGCGTTCTTACATTAGATAGCTGTCGTGCTTTGGCTATTGCCAATAACAAAGACCTGCTAATCTCCGAACAAAAGAGTAAGGCAGCTTACTATGACAAAAAAGCGGCTTTTACCAATTACCTTCCCAAAGTATCGGCCACAGGAGCCTATCTTCGTAATCAGAAAGAGATCTCCATCCTTAGTGACGACCAGAAACATGCCCTCTCGAACCTGGGAACAACCGCTTCATCTCAGTTTCAGGAAGTAGCCCGGGAACTTGCTATGGCACATCCGGAGTATGCTCCCCTACTCCAGACCATCGGGGGAATGGATATAGCAACTCCGCTTAATAGCGTAGGAAATTCGCTGGTAGATGCTTTGCGTACGGACAGCCGGAATGTATGGGTAGGAGGAGTAAGTGTAACCCAACCTTTATATATGGGTGGAAAGATCCGGGCTTATAACAAGATAACAGGATATGCAGAGGAGATTGCCCGGGAAGGGCACGACCTGGAAGTGCAGGAGGTGATCCTGAGCATAGACGAAGCTTACTGGTTGGTAGTATCACTTGAAAATAAGAAAAAACTGGCAGAAGGGTATCTGACACTGCTCAAAAAACTGGAACAGGATATTGAGAAGATGATCGAAGAGGGAGTAGCTACCAAAGCAGACGGCCTTACTGTAAAGGTACGGGTCAACGAAGCAGAACTTTCACTCACCAAAGTGGAGAATGGCCTGACTCTCTCCAAAATGGTATTGTGTCAACTTTGTGGCATACCCCTGGATACAGAAATTATACTGGTAGATACTCCCCTTGAAAGTTCCATAGCGACGGCTGAAAATCCCCGGTTCGATATGAACCAGGTATATGCCAATCGTCCGGAGATCCGTAGTCTGGAACTGGCCCAGGGTATTTACCGGGAGAAGACCAATGTGGTACGGGCTGAACACCTGCCGACAGTAGCCCTGACCGGGAACTATCTGGTAACCAATCCCTCTTTTTATAATGGGATCAACAGCAAATTCGGAGGGCAATTCAGTGTAGGGGTATTGGTAAGTGTGCCTATCTGGCAATGGGGTGAAGGAATGTATAAGGTAAAATCAGCCCGCACCCAGGTAAAGATCGCAGAGTATCAACTCACAGATGCCCGCGAAAAGATCGAGTTACAGGTTAATCAGTCCGCCTTCCAGGTGAAAGAGGCTGCTAAAAAGCTTCGTATGGCAGAGAATAACCTGGAAAAAGCAGATGAGAACCTGCGGTATGCTACCCTGGGTTTCGAAGAGGGGGTGATCCCTCCCTCCAATGTACTGGAGGCGCATACAGCCTGGCTATCGGCTCAATCGGAAAAGATCGATGCGCAGATCGATGTAAGATTGACTCAGCTTTACCTGGATAAATCGACAGGAACTTTGAAAAAATAACCATAGAAAGTTAAACATAGAATTATATAAAAAAAAGATACTCATGGATACAAAGTCACAGAACAGTAATATGCTGCTTGCATTTATTACACTACTTGGAGTGATCGCCGTTGTAGCGATTGCCGGCTTTTTCATGTTAAAAAAAGGTCCTGAAATGATCCAGGGACAGGCAGAAGTAACAGAATACCGGATTTCAAGCAAGGTACCGGGACGTATTCTGGAGTTCCGCGTAAAAGAGGGTGAATCGGTAAAAGCGGGAGATACACTGGCTATCCTGGAGGCTCCGGATGTAAATGCGAAGTTAAGACAGGCACAGGCAGCTGAATCGGCGGCAGCGGCGCAAAGTGCCAAGGCCATTAAAGGAGCACGCCCGGAACAGATCCAGGCAGCTTACCAGGTGTGGCAATCGGCAGTGGCCGCGCGGGAGGTAGCGGAAAAATCTTATACCCGTATAAAAAACCTGTATGAGGGTGGAGTGATGTCTGCACAGAAGCTGGATGAAGTGAAGGCTCAAAGAGATGCCTCTGTGGCCACAGAACAAGCCGCTAAAGCGCAATATGAGATGGCCCGGAATGGTGCGGAACTGGAGGATAAAATGGCTACCTCTGCTTTGGTGCAGCAGGCACAGGGTGCTGTGGCAGAGGTGGAATCTTATATCAAAGAGACTATTTTGATCGCACAGGCCGACGGTGAGGTTTCGGAGATCTTCCCCAAGGTGGGCGAACTGGTAGGTACGGGATCTCCGATCATGAATATCGCCCGCCTGGATGATATGTGGGCTACCTTTAATGTACGGGAAGATTATCTGACGAATATCCGGATAAATGAGGAGATCGAAGCCATTGTACCTGCCCTGGGTAACCAGGTGATCCGCCTGAAGGTGGATTATATGAAAGACCTCGGTACATACGCAGCGTGGAAAGCAACCAAAACAACCGGTCAGTTCGACCTGAAAACATTTGAAGTACGGGCTACTCCGCTGGAAAAGATAGAGAACCTGCGTCCGGGTATGTCGGTGATCCTGAAAAAATAAAGAATGGAAAGGCAGAAAAAACATACGGCTCTCTACAATGTAGCCAAACGGGAGTGTGCACGCCTGGTAGGGCGGCCGCTTTACCTGTTCTGCATGGTGATCGCTCCGCTCTTCTGCTACATCTTTTTTACTACCCTGATGAGTTCGGGACTGCCTGTGGATCTGCCGGTAGGCGCCGTGGATATGGATAATAGTTCGACCTCCCGCAACATTCTGCGTAACCTGGATGCGTTCACGCAGTCGGAAGTGGTGGCTCATTATCCCACTGTTACAGAGGCACGTATTGCCGTGCAAAAGGGGGAGATCTATGGGTTCTTTTATATTCCGGAGGGAATGTCCAGGGATGCTTTGAGTAGTCGTCAGCCCACTATTTCCTTTTATACCAACAACTCTTACCTGATCGTGGGATCACTTCTTTTCAGGGATATGAAGATGATGAGCGAACTGGCATCAGGAGCAGTTACCCGGGGAACGCTGCTGGCTAAAGGAGCAACGGAAGAGCAGGCTATGGCCTATCTGCAACCGATCGTCATTGAAACGCATGCGCTGAATAATCCGTGGCTGAACTATTCGGTCTATTTGTGTAATACGTTACTGCCGGGGATATTGATGCTGATGATCTTTATGATAACCGTATATAGCATTGGAGTAGAGATCAAGGAGCGCACGGCCCGGGAGTGGCTGCGTACGGGGAATAATTCTATCTACATTGCCCTGGCAGGTAAGTTGTTGCCGCAGACACTGGTGTTTTTCGTAATGAGTATCTTTTATAATGTATACCTGTATGGCATCCTGGATTTTCCCTGTAACAGCGGGATATTCCCGATGATACTGGCCTCTCTTTTGTTCGTACTGGCTTCTCAGAGTTGCGGGATCGTGATGATCGGGGTACTTCCTACCCTGCGGTTAGGACTAAGTTTTGCCTCACTCTGGGGAGTGGTCTCTTTTTCAATCTCCGGTTTCTCTTTTCCGGTAATGGCTATGCATCCGGTCCTTCAGGCACTGAGTATCCTGTTCCCGCTACGCCACTATTTTCTGATCTATGTGGATCAGGCACTCAATGGCTATGGCATGGCTTATTCATGGATGAACTATACGGCACTGCTTATCTTTATGATGCTTCCTTTTGCGGTAGTACACCGTCTGAAAGGGGCACTCATTTATTACCGGTATGTGCCTTAATACGCTGTTTGTATGAAAGAAGAAAGTTTCAGCACTAAAATAAAAGAAGGGATCCATGATCTCTTCTATATATGGAAACAGGAATTCCAGACAACCTTCCGGGACCAGGGGGTACTTATTTTCTTTATTGTGGTCCCCTTAGCCTATCCGTTACTCTATGGTTTTATCTATACGAACGAGGTGGCCAGGGAGGTTCCGGTAGCTGTGGTCGATCACTCCCACTCAGCTTTGAGCCGGGAGTACCTGCGTAAAATCGATGCAACCCCGGATGTGCAGATCGTCTCTTACTGTGCAGATATGGAAGAGGCTAAGTTGTTGATGAAGGAGCGGAAGGTATATGGTATTGTGTATGTGCCGGCAGAGTTCAACCAGGATATTGTCAGGGGAAAACAGACTACGGTAAGCATTTACTGTGATATGAGCGGACTACTTTATTATAAAAATATTTTGCTGGCCAATACGGATGTGTCGCTGAATATGAACCGGGATATAAAAGCCACGCTGGCGGGAGGGTACACAGAACGCGAAGAGGAAATCGCGGCTATTCCGGTAGAATATGAGAATGTGGCCCTATTCAATCCGACCAATGGTTTTGCTGCTTTTCTGCTGCCGGCTGTACTGATCCTTCTGATCCAGCAAACCCTTTTGTTGGGCATCGGCTTATCGGTGGGTACGGCCCGGGAAAAGAATAAGTTCAACGATCTGGTACCGATGAACCGACATTACCGGGGCACACTCCGTATTGTACTGGGCAAGGGACTCAGTTACTACATAGTATATTCTGTGGTTGCGGTCTATGTACTTTGTATTGTTCCTGCACTTTTTAAACTGAACCAGATAGGACATCCGGGAAGTTTGCTTTTGTTCCTGCTTCCCTACCTGGCTGCCTGTATCTTTTTTGCAATGACAGCTTCGATCGCTATCCGCAGCCGGGAGACCTGTATGTTGATCTTTGTCTTTACTTCGATCCCGTTGCTCTTTATTTCGGGAATATCATGGCCGGGAGCAGCTATTCCCGATTTCTGGAGATATTTTTCGTACCTGTTCCCTTCTACTTTCGGGATCAATGGATTTGTAAAGATCAATAATATGGGAGCTACCCTGAGCGAGATCGGCTGGGAATACCAGGCTCTCTGGCTACAGGCCGGTTTCTATTTCCTGACTACCTGTGTGGTGTATCGGTGGCAGATCCTGCAAAGCAGGAAGCATGTGATTGAGGAGTACCGGAGGTTGAAGGAGAAGAGGATAGTAAGGAACTAAAAATTATTTTCTGCTTCTTTCAGTGATGAAAGATAATAGAGACGCATATATTATTTATGCTAATGCAAAAATCCGCAAGTGTAACAGAGAGGTGGCATACCAAACCGGACCATTCCGGAGGAGCATTAAGCGGAAAAGGTTAGATACCCCAAAAAGAAACACTCCCATACAAAGAAGTAAATTCTAAACTTTTTCCTTAATTTAAGAGAAAGAAAGAGAGGGTATAACGGATAAAACCGTGACAATTTCTATCTTTGCAGGCTAAAACTGTATTGCAATATCAATGAGAGAATTTATAAAAGTCCTGAGAAGGATGATACCGCCTTACAAAAAGTATGTAGTACTGAATGTGGTTTTTAACATTACATCGGCTCTGCTGAATTTAGTCTCTTTTATTTCCATTGTCCCCATCCTTGAAGTTCTTTTTCAGACCAGCACAGATTCTTACCAGTTCATAGATTGGAACAACGGCGACTTTTCTCTCTTTGAAAAGGTAAAGAATAATATATACTACTATATTCCTGAAACCATAGAGCGTATGGGAGCGAGCAATACACTGCTCATTCTGGGAGCCTTTCTGACAGTGGCAACTTTATTGAAAACCCTCTCCTACTACATGGCTTCCTACTACCTGATCCCGATCCGTACGGGGGTTGTACGCGATATGCGTACCTCTATGTACCGTAAAATACTAAGTCTGCCTCTGGGCTTCTTTTCAGAAGAGCGGAAAGGGGATATTATCGCGCGGATGAGTGGGGATGTGAATGAGGTAGAGAATTCGATCATGAGTTCCCTGGAGATGTTGTTTAAGAACCCGATCCTTATTTTCTTCTATCTGGGAACGATGCTTTGGATCAGCTGGAAACTGACTCTTTTTGCCCTGATCCTGCTGCCTGTTATGGGATGGGTAATGGGAGCAGTGGGTAAAAAATTAAAGAGGCGTTCCATGGTGGCTCAGGAACAATGGAGTGAATTGATGTCGCAATTGGAAGAGACTCTGGGAGGTCTGCGGATCACCAAGGCATTCAACGCGGAGAAGAAAATGGACCAGCGTTTTTATGAGTCGAACGATAAGTTTCGCAGAACTACTTTCCGGGTAGCTGCCCGCCAGCAACTGGCCCACCCAATGAGTGAGTTCCTAGGCACCTTTACGATCGCCATCGTGTTGTGGTTCGGCGGGAACCTGATCCTCAGTGGTACCAACGTGATAGATGCGAAATTCTTTATCTACTACATGGTTATCTTTTACAGCATTATACAGCCGGCTAAAGATCTTTCAAAAGCAGCGTATGCTATACAGAAGGGGTTGGCTTCGGTAGAAAGGATTGATAAAATACTGGGAGCAGAGAATAAACTGATGAATCCGGAGAACGCGGTTGCCATGAAACCGTTGGAGAAAGAGATCCAGTACCGGAACGTATCTTTTAAATATGATAATAAGTGGGTACTCCGGGATATAAACCTGACCATTCCGAAAGGACATACAGTGGCACTGGTCGGACAATCAGGATCGGGTAAATCTACACTGGTTGATTTATTACCGCGCTTTTATGATACGGTAGAGGGTGAGATCCTGATTGATGGAGTAAATGTAAAGGATACTACCCTGAAAGATCTGCGTTCCATCATGGGAAATGTAAACCAGGAGGCGATCCTTTTTAACGATACATTCTTTAATAATATTGCCTTCGGAGTAGAGCATGCAACGATGGAGCAGGTAGTAGAGGCCGCAAAGATCGCAAATGCACATGAATTCATTATGACTACGGAAAATGGCTACGAATCGACTGTGGGCGACCGGGGAGGAAAACTCTCAGGTGGTCAGCGACAACGGATCAGCATTGCCCGGGCTATTCTGAAGAATCCTCCCATCCTGATCCTGGATGAAGCTACTTCAGCACTTGATACGGAATCGGAACGGATGGTACAGGATGCCCTGGAAAAACTGATGAAGAACCGTACTACGATCGCCATTGCTCACCGTCTTTCCACTATCCGGAATGCAGATGAAATTTGTGTGCTCCATGAAGGGCGTATCGTAGAGCGGGGCAAACACGAGGAGTTGCTGGCCTTAGACGGATATTATAAGAAACTTTGTGATATGCAGAGTTTCTGAAAGGAAACGTTCAGAGCGCACCACCTAAAGTAAAAACCCGGTTATCTCCCCGGGAACGGACGGGATCGAATGTACATCCCTCCCAGTCGAACTGCTTTACTTCCTCGGGATCTTCTATCCGGTTCCTGAGGATCATTTTGGCCATCTCTCCCCGGGCCATCTTGGTATAAATAACAATGGTTTTAAGTTTATTATTCTTCCAGGTATAAAACTCAGGGGTAATAACCCGTACCTGGCGTTCTACTTCTTTCCACTCAAAGAGGAGTTTCATCTCCTGGCTGGCCAGATTCATCAGGATACCTCCAGCCTTCTGTATCTCTTCAATAAAGATTTCCGTCAGTTTACCTTTCCAGTAATTATACATGGTTATCCCGTTGTTTTGCGGCAGGATTACATCTCCTTCCAACCGATAGGGTTTATATGATCCAGAGGACGTAACAGACCGTAACAGAAGGAGGTGAGCCGGAGGTGCTCCTGTGCATAGATAAAGTCGTCTGCGGAAAAGTTGTCGGGATTGAGTCATTTAAAAACAATTCCGGTATAAGCTAAAAGGGCGGGAAGCGAAGGTGTATCGGGTGAGTGAAAGGCCTGGAAACGCCTGAAGTTTTCAAGTGCGATCTTTGGATTAACCCGTAAATCCTCCTCTAATTGCTCTATAGTAAAAGAAGATAGTTCCAGCGCAATGGCAGAAGCCTCTTTCCGGAAAAGAGGTTCGGAGGTAAAAGGAACCGTAACCCGGCTGGCAGGATGCATGGTTTTGGCACAGGATAGTAATATAAGCATATTTTTCAGGTTGTTTTATAGGGACAAATTTAAAGAAAAAGAGTATATTTGTTACAGACACAAGAATAAATTGTAAAATCCACATGAAAAAACTATGGTTACTGCTATGCTCTTTCTGCTGGTTATCGCTATCAGCCCAGGAAGGAACCGGAGACCTGATCCGGCAGGGAGATATGCTTCCCGATTTTGAACTCTCCTCTACTACATACGGTGCTGTGACCCGGGCCGGTGTGAAAGGAAAGGTGACTGTTATCTCTGTTTTCGCCACCTGGTGTGGTCCCTGCCAGAAAGAGCTGGCTAAGATAGAAGAGAGCCTGTGGCCACAATTCCGGGCAGAAGATAACCTCGTATTACTGGTCGTGGGAAGGGGGCATACGGAGAGAGAAGTGATCACTTACCGGGAGAAGAAGGGATTTAGTTTCCCGATCTATCCGGATCCTGAACGGAAGTTCACAGCTAAATTTTCGACGCATATCATTCCGCGGATCTACCTGGCAGATAAGAACGGAAAGATCATTTATATTTCGACAGGGTACAATCCGGAGGATTTCAAAGTACTGATGAATAAAGTAGAGAGAGCGCTGAAAGAGTAGCTTACTTTTTGACAAACACGATACTGAGTTCGTACAGCAGGCAGAGCGGGATCGCTACCACACAAAGGGTAGAGGGGTCTCCCGTGGGAGTAATGACAGCGGCAATAAAGAAGATAAGTACAATGGCATGCCGGCGATACTTACGCAGAAAGGACCGGGTAACCAGCCCCATCAGGGAGAGTAACCAGGTAACAAGAGGTAGCTCGAAAACGACGCCCATCATCAGGATCAGCATCATAAAGTTCTCAATATAGGAGTTCAGAGAGAGTTGGGTAACTATGTCGGTGCTCAGCTGGTAGGTAGCCAGGAACCGTAAAGTAAGGGGATAGACCATAAAGTATCCCAAAAGAACGCCGAGATAGAACATAATGCTACCGATAAGCATCACTTTACGGATGTTTTTTTTCTCCTGGGGATAAAGAGCCGGTTTAACAAACCCCCATACTTCATAGACCAGATAGGGCATAGCAGTGACTACAGCCATCCAGAAGGAGGTGGAGAGGTGTACAAAAAAGGGAGCAGTGAGGTTGATATTGATCAGCTGAAGTTCAAACTCCTGGATAAAGAAGTCATCTTTTAAATGAAGAAGAGCGCCTATCTTTTTAAGAAAGGAATAGAAAATAAAATTGTCGTGGCAGGGAGCCAGGATAACGGAATCAAAAAGCCAGGGCATGGCTATAAAATAGCCGACTGCCAGTACAAACCATACTCCGATTACCCGGAATAGTACATACCGGAGTTCTTCCAGATGATCCCAGAATGTCTGTTCTTGTGCCATAAATTGGGGCGAAGGTTGCTTCAAAGAAAAAGTTTACTCTTTTTTATCAGCGTCTGCGGGTTTATCAATCTCTTCTTTCGCTTTTTTAATCTCTTCTTCTGCTTCATTGATACCTTCTTTGAAGCTCTTTACTCCTTTACCCAGCCCTTTCATCAGTTCAGGGATCTTTTTGCCACCGAAAAGCAGGAGTACCAGCAACGCTAGAATAAGGAATTCGGATCCGCTGGGCATAAAACCTAATAATATCTGCGCCATAATAGTTTTGTTTATATATAAACTGCGTACAAATCTAACTAAAAGTTTGTACGCAGGCAAATAGAAACGGAAGTAATCAGAAGGATAGCAGGGTTAATCCTGGTAATAGACTCTTTTTACACGTTCGGATATTCCGGTGAGCACTTCATAGGGAATGGTATCCAGTATATCAGACAGTACGGTAATGGGAAGTTCGGCTCCGAATATAATAGCCTTATCTCCCTCTTTGCAATCGATATCGGTGACATCGATCATACAGATATCCATACAGATATTTCCTACATAAGGAGCCTTCTCTCCATTCACGATACAATAGCCTCTCCCGTTACCCAGGTGGCGGTTAAGTCCGTCGGCATATCCGATAGGAATAGCAGCAATACGGGAATCCCGGGTTAGAACACCCTTCCGGCTATATCCCACAGTCTCTTCTTTGGGAACATCCTTGATCTGAAGGATCGTGGTTTTAAGCGTGCTTACATTGTGGATCATCTCGTTGTGGCAGTTAACTCCGTAGAGCCCGATACCTAAACGGACCATATCCAGATGAGCCTCCTTAAAACGCTCGGTCCCTACAGAATTACAAATGTGCCGCAATATTTTATGAGGAAAAGCGATCTGCAATTCGTCACTGGCCTTCCGGAATTTTTCAATCTGTCCCCGGGTAAAGTCGTCCAGTTCTTCACTGTCGCTACCTGCCAGGTGGGAGAAAACAGAACGGGGAAAAAGAGCCGTCTGTTTTTTAAGCCGTTCGATCAGCCGGGGAATCTCTGAGGGTTCAAATCCAAGGCGATGCATCCCGGTATCCAGTTTTATATGGATGGGGAAATTAGTAACCCCCTCTTTTTCGGCCTCTTTGATCAGGGCTTCCAGTAGATGGAAGTTATACACTTCAGGTTCCAGTTTATGATTAAAAAGGGTTTTAAAGGAGGAGAATTCCGGATTCATAATAATAATGGCACCGGTGATCCCGGCTTTGCGGAGTTCATACCCCTCGTCGGCAACAGCCACAGCAAGATAGTCAACCCGGTGTTCTTCCAGGGTTTTTGCTATTTCATACGATCCGGCACCATAGGCAGAGGCCTTGACCATACAGATAACTTTAGTATCGGGCTCCAGCTTACTACGAAAATAGTTCAGGTTATCAACCAGTGCATTGAGATTGATCTCCAGGATGGTTTCATGGACTTTAAGTTCCAGCAGGTCGGAGATACGATCGAACCCGAACGAACGGGCTCCTTTAATGAGTACGATCTCGTTTCTGAGGCAATGCAACATGCCGGAGGCCAGCAATTCTTCGGTGGTACGGAAAAAATATTTTTCTATTTCAAACCGTTTTTCGGCAGTGACAATATCGCTCCCTACGCCGATAATTTTATCCACTCCCCGGTTGTGTACAAGCTGAGCTACTTTCCGGTAAAGGTTGTTCACTCCATGCCCGGTTTCATACATATCAGAAAGAATAAGGGTCTTTTTAAGGGTTTTACCCTGGGAACGCCTGTCCAGAAAGTCGAGAGCAATATCCAGGGAGGCAAGATCGGAGTTATAACTATCGTTGATCAGGATACATCCGCTCTTACCTTGTTTAACCTCCAGACGCATGGCTACCGGTTCGAGGCCGGCCATTCTCTCTGCTATCTGTGCGGGAGAGAGCATCAGGTACAGGGAAGTAGCCAGGCAGTTAACGGAGTTCTCGATGGAAGCGTCGTCTACAAAAGGGATGGTATATTCATTATCAAGCCCCAGATAACGGTAAGAGACCACAGTATGGTTCTCTTTCTTCTCGATGGAGACGATATAGAGGGGTTTCTCCTTATCTACTTTCGACCAGGCTATTTCGCGGGAAGTAAGCATCGATTGCGCTACACATTCACTCACCAGGATATCATCTCCATTGTAGATCACCACCTCGCAGTTCTTGAAAAGGGTTAGCTTCTCCATACATTTTTCCTGCAGGGAAAAGAAATTTTCCTGATGGGCTCCGCCGATGTTGGTAAAGACCCCGATAGTAGGTTGTATAACGCTTTGCAGCGCACGCATCTCACCCAATTCCGAGATCCCGGCTTCAAAAACCCCTAATTCAGTCTCTTCACTGAGTTGCCAGACAGAGAGAGGAACGCCTATTTGTGAGTTATAACTTTTGGGAGAGCGCACAATGATACGATCGGGACTGATAAGCTGGTGAATCCACTCTTTCACCACTGTTTTACCGTTACTACCCGTAATACCGACTACAGGAATCCGAAAAGCACTCCGATGTACTTCACTTAACTTTTGAAGGGCTTTCAGAGGATCGGGTACGATCAGGAAGTTGCTTCCGGAAAACTCTTTCCGGTTTTCGGGGAGTTCACTTACTACAAAATTCCGTACTCCGTGAAGATAGAGTTCCGGTATATATTTACTCCCGTCGTTCCGTTTGCTTTTTAAAGCAAAAAAGAGAGTCTCTTCCGGAAAACAGAGGGAACGGCTGTCGGTCAGGAGCCAGTCGATAACAACGGGAGTATCTCCTACCCGCACAGCTCCGGTTATTTCTGCAATTTTTTCTATAGTATACGGCATAGCTTCAATTCGTTTTCCAAATCTAAGTTCGGATATTTTTCTTTAAGTCGATTAATTTTTAACACTATTTGTTCTAAAAAGTGCGCATGCTCCGAAGAGCCGGGATGGATCGACCTGTGATTTAAAGCTTTTTTAACGGAATCAATCTCTTCCAGTACGCTCAGAGTCTCCCTGTCAAAGTAACTCTCCCGGAATTTTTCCCAGACATACTGTATGGAAACAGGAGAAGGATGTAACATATCTTCGGCATAAAAACGGTAATCCCGGAGTTCGTCGGTCACGATCTCATAAGCCGGGAAATAGAATACTTTTTCCGGATACAGGCGACAGAGCTCATCAACGGCAAGCAACAGAGTAGACTTGCTGAGCTGGTTCCCATGTAATCCGTCCCGGATATGCCTGACAGGACTTACGGTAAACAGGATACGGAGCTGCGGATTACAAGCAGAGAGTTGTTGCAGCAACTCCCGGTAAGCCTCTACGATCTCCGTAACAGAAAGGCGGGTACGAAGAAACTTTTTTTCGGATACCTTGTGGCAATTGGAAACAATATCTCCGGTCTCCCGGAGCCGGTACACCCAGGCAGTACCCAACGTAATAAAGAGATAAGAGGCTTTTTGGAGTTCTGCATGTGCCTGAGAAACAGAGTCATTGATACGTCGAACCACCTCAGAAGCATCACTCCCTGAAAAAGAGCCGTGATGCATATAGCTATGGTAAAGATTCTGGTGTAGAAAGAGATCATTCGGGGTATATTTTTTGTTATACAGGAACTCACCTATTGCCTTTTTTACGGATAGTGGGTTATAGAGTATCCCAAAGGGATTCACCTGGCACCGGAATTTGTTTTCCAGCAGGAGGTTCCCTATGTGTTGAGCAAAACAGGATCCCAGTAAAATAACAGGATCCGTATGAGCGATACGAAGTTCTTTACGGGGTAGCTCTACCGGTATTCTGAATTCCATGACTTACAATAATAGTTATATAGGTTATTTAGTATGAGTACAAATGAAACAAAAAAAACGAAGTAAAAACAATCTGTATTGACTTATTTATACTAATTTTGCCACAAATTTTGTCCGAATAATGAAAAAAGACCATATATATACCC
>JAJQBG010000282.1 GCA_021203405.1 Bacteroides sp. | reverse complement strand
ATTATTATAAAAGCATCACCATTATGGAATATAATTTCAGGGAAATCGAAAAAAAATGGCAGCAGAAATGGGTGAAAGAAAATACCTACCGGGTAACGGAAGATAAGAGCAAAGAAAAATTCTATATTCTGAATATGTTCCCTTATCCTTCCGGAGCCGGATTGCATGTAGGACATCCACTGGGATATATTGCTTCGGATATTTATGCACGATATAAACGGCTACAGGGATTTAATGTATTGAACCCGATGGGATACGATGCTTACGGACTTCCTGCAGAACAATATGCCATTCAAACCGGTCAACACCCTGCAATTACTACGGTAAATAATATTAATCGGTACCGGGAACAGTTGGATAAAATAGGTTTCTCTTTTGATTGGAATAGGGAGATCCGTACCTGCGAACCTATCTATTATAAATGGACTCAGTGGGCATTTATCCGTATGTTCAATAGCTTCTATTGTAACGATAAAAAAAAAGCAATACCTATCCAGGATTTGATCCGTGCTTTTGAAAATACCGGAACAGAAGGATTAAATGTAGCCTACAGCGAAGAACTTACTTTTACTGCTGATCAGTGGAAAACGATGAGTGAAAAAGAGCAGCAGGAAGTCCTGATGAACTACCGGATCGCTTATCTGGGAGAGACCATGGTCAACTGGTGCCCTGCATTGGGTACTGTATTGGCTAATGATGAGGTAATAGATGGAGTATCCGAACGGGGAGGCCATCCGGTTGAACAGAAAAAGATGCGTCAATGGTGTCTGCGCGTATCTGCCTATGCACAACGTTTATTGGATGGATTAGATACGGTAGATTGGACAGATTCCCTGAAAGAGACCCAACGAAACTGGATCGGCAGATCGGAAGGTGCGGAGATGAGTTTCAAAGTAAAGGATAGTAATATAGAGTTTACTATTTTTACGACCCGTACTGATACGGTATTCGGAGTTACCTTTATGGTATTGGCCCCGGAAAGTGAACTGGTTGATAAATTAACTACTACGCAGCAGAAAGAGGCAGTAACCGCTTATCTGGAAGCAACTAAAAAGAGAACCGAACGGGAACGTATTGCCGATAGAAAAGTTACCGGAGTCTTTTCGGGGTCGTATGCTATCAATCCGCTGACCAACGAAGCTATTCCTGTCTGGATCAGCGATTATGTACTGGCCGGGTATGGAACCGGAGCTATTATGGCGGTTCCTGCACACGATAGCCGTGACTATGCATTTGCCAAACACTTCGGACTGGAGATCCGTCCGCTGATCGAAGGATGTGATGTTTCGGAAGAGAGTTTTGACGCTAAAGAAGGAATTATGATGAACTCTCCGCGACCGGGAGAAGAAATAGAAGAAGGCCTGGTGCTGAATGGTCTTACTGTTAAAGAAGCGATTGCTAAAACCAAGGCTTATATAGAGAAAACTGGTCTGGGTAAAGTAAAGGTGAACTTCCGTATTCGGGATGCTATCTTCTCCCGCCAGCGTTATTGGGGGGAACCTTTCCCGGTATATTATAAGAATAATATGCCTTATATGATCGATGAGGATAAACTACCGTTGGAACTTCCGGAAGTCGCCAAATTCCTGCCGACTGAAACGGGTGAACCACCTCTGGGACATGCTACTCACTGGGCATGGGACAGCGTAAACAAGAAAGTAGTGAATAATTCGGAGATAGATCATATAACTATCTTCCCATTGGAACTCAATACCATGCCGGGATTTGCAGGTTCTTCTGCTTATTATTTACGGTATATGGACCCGAATAATACTGAAACCTTAGTAGATCCTTCCATTGTAAACTACTGGGAAAATGTAGACCTGTATGTAGGAGGAACCGAACATGCTACGGGACATCTTATCTACTCCCGGTTCTGGAATAAATTTTTATTCGACCTGGGTATCTCTATTAAAGAAGAGCCTTTTAAGAAACTGGTTAATCAGGGAATGATACAAGGTCGCAGTAATTTTATATATCGTATTAAAGATACCAATACATTTGTTTCTTTAAACTTGAAAGATCAGTATGAAGTTACTCCTTTGTATGTGAATGTAAACCTCGTATCGAATGATGTATTGGATATAGAAGCTTTTAAAGCTTCCCGCCCGGAATATGAAAATGCTGAATTTATCCTCGAAGATGGAAAATATATCTGCGGATGGGCCGTTGAAAAGATGAGTAAATCTATGTTCAATGTGGTAAATCCGGATATGATCGTTGACAAATACGGAGCCGACACGTTGCGCATGTATGAAATATTCTTAGGTCCGTTAGAGCAATCCAAACCCTGGGATACCAATGGAATAGATGGTGTATACCGGTTCTTACGTAAATTGTGGGCACTTTTCCATACTAAACAGGGAGAGTTCCTGGTTAAAGAAGAGAAAGCTACGAAAGAAGAATTAAAATCGCTTCATAAACTGATAAAAAAAGTAACTATTGACATTGAGAATTTCTCTTTCAATACTTCAGTAAGTGCATTTATGATCTGTATTAATGAACTTACAACGTTGAAGAGTCATAAAAAAGAGATATTGTCGGAGTTAGTGATATTACTCTCTCCTTTTGCTCCTCACATTGCTGAAGAGCTGTGGGAACAACTGGGAAACAGCTCTTCCGTATGTGATGCCCAATGGCCGGTACACAACGAAGAGTATTTGAAAGAAGATGTAATTATTTATACGGTCTCTTTCAATGGAAAAGCCCGGTTCACTATGAAATTTCCTGCGGATGCTACCAATGCACTGATTGAAAAAGAGGTATTGGCTTCCGAAGGTGCTATTAAATGGATTGACGATAAACCCATTAAGAAAATTATTATTATTCCACGGAAAATCGTCAATATCGTTCTTTAATTTTTTATTTTTAATCTCATGAATCTAATCGAAAACATACTCTTAAGAGAATTAAGAGATTATC
>JAJQBG010000044.1 GCA_021203405.1 Bacteroides sp. | reverse complement strand
ATATTTAGGTACTCCCTCCTTTGTTCAACTCACTTTTTTAATTAAAAACAAAATAAAAAATACGAATAGATCAGTAGTATTAAGTTAATAAACAGGGGTTTTTAAATAAAAATAGCCGTAAGAAAATTCTTACGGCTACTCCGTTAATCGACAGTAATCTATATGAAACAGAATCAGGCCATTCCATTCCACTCCTTCTCTACTTCCTGAAGTTGTTCTTCATACTCTTTCATATAGGTATATAAATTCACCACCTCCTCTTCATTGATAAGTCCCTCCTGAAAATAGGCAAGAACAGAGCGGGAAACCATATCATAATCATAGGCAGTCTCTATCTTTTTTCTTTTCAGGATGGGAAGAAGCATATTTCTCCGTTCAAAAGGTAACTCTTCCTCCCGAACCCTTTGCCAGAAACGATTGACCGCTTCTCCGGAAAACATATTGATAAAATTAAAGAATTGTTCGTTTTTCCAGGTAAGAGATCTCAGATTCTTTTCCTCCTCAGGTGCCAGTAAAATAGAGTCCCTGAAAGCCAGGCAACTCTCTCTAAAAAGTCCGATCCAGACCGGATTCCACTCCTCTTTGCCATACAGGTCCAACGCATTCAAGGCAAATTCAATTAATTTCAGGCTCTCCTGGGCCTTTTCAGCATACTTTCTCTTCATATTAAAGATTTAGGTATCAGGTTTGCTATACAAATATACACAAACTCTGTAAAGATTGCAATCTTTTCCTTACTGCATTTTCAATTCCCTTACTTTTTCAGGATATTTTCTGGTAGAATCTTCCATAGAGATATAAAGGTCAAGCATTTCCTGACGGAAAATAAGATCATAGTCCCAATAGAGAACAACTACTAAAAAAACAAAATCTTTTTTTATCCGGAGTTCTTCCTATTTTCTCCGATGCAGAGAAAACACTTACTCTAAAAGAATGTTTTTAAACTAATTAGCACTTTATCTATCCAAAAGAAAAAGTACTTTTATTATTTTTATAAAATCACTAAAAAGAGAACAATATGAAAAAAATAGTATTTACACTGATGATGATCCTGGGAGTAACTTCTTTACTACAGGCACAGGTTACCCAGGAAGAACTGAACAGGGCTCGCCAGGAAGCAGAAAATGCAACGACCGATAAAAAGAAGAAAGAGAAAGCTTACGAATCGCTATTAAAAGAGGTAAGGTACCAGAATGCCCTGATAGCTATCGAGGAAAATGACTTTGTCATAGAAGCCGAAAGGATCACTTTCAAAAGAGGCAACTGGCGGTATGTAACAGCCAATACCAACTTTATCTCTTTAAAAGGAGACGAGGCAACTGTACAGATCGCTTTTCCGGGAGCGCCGGCAGGACCTAACAGGATCGGAGGAATAACGTTGGACGGAAGGGCTACTTCTATAAAAAAGACAACCGATAAGAAAGGGAGAACCAATATATCCATGCAGGTAACCGGTGCAGGTATATCGGCCCGTATTGAAATAAGTATGTATAAAGGAGATGCCAATGTTACAGCCATTGTATCCCCTAATTTCAGTTCGAACCGTTTTACGCTGGAAGGTACTCTTTACCCCACCTCCGAATCGAATGTATTTAAGGGACGTTCCTTCTGAGAAAAGATCTTGTTTGTAGCATCCTTTCATTTATAGACACCCGGCTCAGTGTAAAGACAGGACCCGGGTGTTCCTCTACAGATTCAAAAAACAGGTTTGAAAAAGTCCCTTGTATATCCATACAGGGACTTTTTTATGAAACTCCTACCGGAAACTCATCTACTAACCTGTGACCAGGATACCGGTAAAACACCCGCCTGCAAGGTCAGCAATCCAATCAGATTCCTTCTGTAAAATAATACGGCAGGTAGTATACTTTAATTAATCCAGTAAGGTTTTCCAGTTTTCCGACCGGTAAGCTTCAAAACAGAGATGGATCTGCCCGGCCGTAATTTTATCCTCCGAAAGAGGCGGTAATTCATCCGGAAGAAAAAAGCGGCTCTCCGTAGTCTCCGTATTAGGTACAAACTCTCCCCCAATCACTTCACATTGTACCAGGGCTTTACAGATACCATATCCGTAATAGGGAAGATTATGCAAACTACGATCCTGCAAAGCGATCAGTTTGACAGGTACCACATCCAATCCTGCCTCTTCCTTTACCTCTTTCACCGTATTTTCACCGACAGACTGGCTTACATCCACCCAACCACCGGGCAGGGACCACCGGCCGTCCCGCTCCCGGACCAGCAGGATCCGACCCTTCTCAAAAATAGCAGCCCGGCAATCCAGTTTCGGGGTTTGAAAACCCGTCTCGTTACAAAAAAGCGAAGTAACTTTTTCCATAGAAAGACCTGTTTGCAAAGAGACCATTTCGGCAGCGATCTCCCGGATACGGTGGAACCGTTCCAGGTCAAACTTATTGTTGGAATAAGTAACCCCGGCCTGCCCGATAAATTGTAGTTCCATCGCCCATTTCAGCCAGGGCAGATCCAGCAAAGGATCTTTCATCCGCAAAGAGTATATACCATCTCCCGGGGAGAGGTAAAATACCAGGTAGCCTTTATATGCTTAACAGAGCCTCCGTTCCATAGAACCATCCCAAAATCAACGCCTACCGATGCCGCCTCTTCCCGGTGCAGGGTAGAATTACCTATATATAATACCTCAGCAGGAGAAATAGGTTTGTCACATACATACTCCCTCAAAGCCTGCTCCGGATCTTTACTTTCCGGGACCTGGTCCACATTTAATTTTCCTGCAAAGCGATCTATTCTCTTTCTATCACGCAACAAAACAGTCGTTAACCCCTTTTGCCGTAACTCCTCCAGGGCCTTCTGCATCTCCATAAAGAAAGTTTCCCGTTTTTTCTTCCGGAAAAAGAAACACATCCTCCGTAAAAATTATATATTTGTATGGCATTATACCGTAT
>JAJQBG010000041.1 GCA_021203405.1 Bacteroides sp. | reverse complement strand
GAATGGGAAATTTTGGTAAAACAATTAGATTATCTGATCTTTTTTAATGGGAAACATATTTTAGTCCTGTTATGGAACCAATAAGGGTGACCATAAAAAAGAGTTTCCAGAAACTTACGGGTTCTCTGAAAAAGAAAATACCAACCAAAACAGTTCCTGCGGCTCCTATTCCTGTCCATACGGCATAAGCCGTTCCAACAGGCAGGTTTTGGGTTGCTTTGAGCAAAAGTCCCATACTGATACCCATGGTGATAAGGAAGCCGATCAACCAGGTGTACATTTCCTGCCCGGCACTCTCCTTTACTTTTCCCAGACAGGTAGTAAAACCCACTTCAAACAATCCCGCCAAAATTAAATAGATCCAGTTCATACGCTTTTTTTAGCGGCAAAGATCGGGGATCAGCTCCAATAAAAAATTTACAAATGATAAAAAATGAACGTTATCTACCGGATCTCTGCCCGGATACGGCTTAAGCTTACCTGGGTAATTCCCAGATAGGAGGCTATATGTCCCAGTTGTACCCGCTTTATTAATTCCGGATCCTCTTTCATTAGATCTTTGTAACGTTCCAGTGCGGTTTTGAACTGGCGGGATATAAACCTCTTTTCGGTTTTGATCAGTTCCTGTTCGGCAAATTTTCTTCCCCAGTTGGCTATATGGATATCTTCCCTGTATAGTTTTTCCAGATAATGGCTGTTTAGTCTATAGACTATGCACTCTTCCAGCGCTTCTATATTCTCGTACCCGGGTTGCCGGAGGATATAGCTTTGCATGGATATAAGCGGATCTCCTTCCCGGCCAAAACAGAAGGTCACTTCATTCTCACCGGTTTGCGTATAGGCATGTACCAGCCCTTTTTTTATAAAAAAACCACCTGTTCTGTGTGACGGGCTTTGAACAGAATATCTCCTTTGTGATATACCTTTTCGGAGATCTCCGTTTTCAGTTTGTGAAGGGAGAACTCCGGTAAAGGATATATAGTATGAATGATCCGGTCTATTTCCATGACTTTTCTACGGGTAACAACTTTGACAAAGGTATGGTTTTATCCCTCCCGGCCATGAAAAACGACTCCTTTTTGAGTACATAAACCCGTTCTATCCGTTGACTTAGTATACACGATTCAATAAGTTATGAAAATAATTACTCTATTTCGTAAAAACAGTTTTTTAGTTGCTTTCTCCTCGGTTTTATTACTTGTATCCTGCAAGCCCGAGGCAGCACCGGTTTCCATTCCGACCATCCGGCAGGTAGGTGCCCAGGCAATGCCTGAAGAGATTGCCCCTATGGAAAATATTCCTTTCGATATTCCTCAGCTTCAACGGCCACAGTTCCCTGATCTGACAGTTACTATTACAGAAAGAGGAGCGGTAGGAGATAGCCTGATCACTGATATTGTGAACGGAACGATTGATGAAGTAAGCGGAAAAGGAGGAGGAACCGTTATTATCCCTGCCGGAAAATGGAAGTCAGGCCGTATTGTACTTAAAAGTAATGTGAATCTTCATATTGCGGAAGGGGCCGAAGTGGAGTTCCCCGGCGAAGCGGAAGGTTATCTGCCGGCTGTCTTTACACGGGTAGAAGGAATTGAGGTCATGGGACCGGGTGCCTATATTTATGCCAATAGCCAGGATAATATTGCTATTACCGGTAAAGGAACGATCTATGGCCCTCCCATGGATGCTGAGATTCGTTTCCGTCCCAATGGGAACAGTGTGGTAGAGAACGATATTCCTGTGACTCTCCCTCTTGAAGAGAGATGGTATGACGATATGGAAGGAAGAACTTTTTATCGTCCTAAATCCATTTCCCCGATTAACTGTACCAATGTACTGATCGAAGGCGTTACCCTGGAACGGAGTACTACCTGGAATGTGGCTCCTATCTATTGTGAAAATGTGATCATACGGGGTATAACGGTCAATTCCATTGATATACCCAGTGGTGACGGCATTGATATTGAATCGTGCAAAAATGTACTGATCGAATATTGTACACTGAACTGCGGAGACGACTGTTTTACCCTGAAAGCGGGGCGGGCCGACGATGGTATCCGGGTAAACAGACCTACGGAGAATGTAGTGATCCGTTATTCCCTGGCTAAGGAAGGACATGGCGGAGTGACCTTTGGAAGTGAAACAGCCGGAGTAGTTAAAAATGTATATGCACACGACCGTGTATTTGATGGTACTATTTCAGCCATCCGTTTCAAAACCCGCCGTAACAGAGGAGGTGGGGTAGAAAATATCTATTGTGAAAGACTCCGCATGACCGGTATTCGGGAGGCTTTTACCTGGGATCTGCTGGGAAGTGCTGAATTTATGGGCGAGCTGGCTTCCCGCTATCCACCCAGAGAAATTGACCGGTTAACTCCTGCTTTAAAAGATATCTATATAAAGGATTTCATCGCCGAATCTTCCGAAAGGGTTTTAACGGTGAATGGTATTCCGGAATCTCCTTTGAAGAATGTAGTGATCGAGAACGGAGAGATAACCAGTAATATCCTGATACGGGCCCTGAATGATGTGGATGGATTTACCCTGCGGAATGTTACCATTCACTCACAGGTCAATGAAATTAATATACTGGATGGCCGCAATATCCTGTTTGACCAGGTACAGATCACTACTCCCCAGGGTGAAGTGGCAGTAACCGTAGAGGGTGATAAATCGGAAAATATTGTATTTATAGATGCCGGTCCACAGCAGGAGAGGATTGAATATACAGGTAGCTCTCCTTTTACCGTGCAGGTAAATCCATAACCTACCAGGCAGGATGGTAACTTAGGATATATATCCGTGCTTTTAAGGATTACAGAACATTTACTTATATTATAAAAGTGAATTTTGGTAGCACGGTGTCGCAATGGGTTAATTATTAAATATTTAAGTGTGACACCTCCCTTTGGGGTGGTAGCACCCGATAGCA
>JAJQBG010000304.1 GCA_021203405.1 Bacteroides sp. | reverse complement strand
CACATATATATATATATATATATATTCTCTGTTTGTCTGTACCGGTTTTATCGAAACCGCAGATGTAGAGATTGATCCGTCCGCCATCCGGAGTGAATTTTATGGCGTTGGATAGCAGATTCACGATCACTTTCCGGATCCACTGCGCATCATAAACGAAAAAAGAGTAGGTTAACCGGTAGTACTTATGTATCAGAATGTTCCTTTCACGGGCAAAAGCGTCGAAGGGAATAAGGATCTCTTCGATCTGAGCTACCAGGTCATGAGGCTTTTTATGGATCTCTATGTTGTTGGACTCTATTTTGCGGAAATCCAATAGTTGATTCACCAGCAACAGTAAAGACTTTGAATTTCTCTCCACAATGTGAAGTTGTTCAAGCACTTCCGGATTATGACTCAGCTTGATAGCCCGCTCTATGGGTCCCACTATGAGCGTGATAGGAGTACGGAACTCGTGGGTTATATTGGTGAAGAAGGCTATTTTGTCGGCTGTGATCTCCTGTATCTTTCTGGACATTTTTACCAGTTCGGTCTTTTGCCTGTTGATCTTCTCATACTGCCGGGTCAGGATCAGGTTCTGATCGGATAATTCCGCTGTTTTCTCTTCCAATGCCCGGGTGCGACTTTGTGCGGTCTCGGCAAGTATCTTTTTTTTGTTTTTCCAGGGCTGAAATGCGCCACAAATAAAAGGTAATAGCAGCTACAACAACGGTAGCAAGAACCAGGAAAGAAAACCACCGTGTTTTGTAAAAAAAGGTTTTATCAGAATGCTTAATTCGGTAATGTCGCTTTCGTCGGAGTTATTGTCTACTGTTTTAACCTGAAAAGTATATTTCCCGGCATTCAGGTTGGTGTAACTCGCCAGGTGTTGAGTACCTTCGGTCTCCGTCCACCGGTCGTCAAATCCTTGTAGCCGATACAGATACTTATCTGTATCGGTGTTAGTATAGTTCAGTGAAGAAAATTCAATCGAGAAAGATTTATCTCTTTCGTGTAATCTTAACTCTTTGGCATTGGTGATGTTCTCCCGGATATATTTGTTCTCTCCTCCGTGAATGACCTCATTCAGCACGGTAAGTTTGGTAAGAACTACCCGGGATGGAGTATCAGAGGTATCCCGGATACCCTGGATCCCGATCAGTCCGGCCAGGTTGCCGAAATAGAGTGTTCCCGTTGAAGCAGATCTGTGAAAGGCATTCCAGTAGAACTGATCTTCCAGAATTCCATCGGTAAGAGAAAAATTGCGGAAAGTTCTCTGTTCGGGGTCAAAGCAGGAGATCCCATAACTCGTACTTAGCCAGATGTGGTGAAATTCATCTTCTAATATACCTACTATATTGTTATTGGAAAGTCCATCTTTTACCGTAAAGCTTTCAAATACGAACTTACCGTTCTCTTCCGATACTAACCTGTATAAACCGTAACCATGGCTACCCAGCCAGACAGTTCCTTTGGAGTCCACATAGACGCAATTCAGCTTTTCCACAAGCTCTGATCCCGGATCATCTAATTTTTTACCTCTGAAGTAGTAGGAGAATTCGGTACGGCTTTTTGCAAAAGAGAAGAGATCGATCATTAATACCCCTTTAGAGGTCGCTGCCCACAAACGCGATTTCGGATCCATACATAAGCCTACAATGGTCGTGTTATGAAGCCTGTCTATAGAAAGCGGAACCTGCTTGAGCTCTCCCCGGGTCAGATCAAAGAAGTGCAGTCCCTGGTTGGTTCCTATCCATACCCCGTTATTAACAGGATCGAAACACATAGAACCAATAAAATTACTGTTCAGTCCTATCGATTGTTCTACTGTATAGCGGGTAAAGACCGGATCCTTTATAGTAGCAATCGGAATAACGTTGACACCCATTCCCCAGGTCCCTACCCAAAGATTATTTTGGTTATCCTCAATGATGGCACTGACAGAATTGTGACTAAGGGTGTGTGAGTCCTTGAGAGAGTGCCTGAAATGAATGAATGTATCGCTTCCTTTGGGTTTTAAATTCAGGCCACCCTCTACATTTCCTACCCATAAATTGCCGTATGTATCTTCAAAGATGGAATTGACTGGATTATCGGACAAGCTTCCGGGATCGTTCTTGCCATGGATGTAACTTTGCAGAATCAGGTTTTGTTTGGTCATCTTATTTAATCCTCCGATCTCAGTACCGATCCATATCGTATTCCCGTCCGTAAGCAGAGAGTTAATAAAATTACAGTTCAGGCCATTCGCCGAACCTTTACTTTGGGAGAGACGGATAAAAGAATCATCGGAAGCATTATAGAAATTAATACCCTGCAGGGTAGCAATGATAATTTCACCGGTAGAACTTTTGGCCAGGTCCATGATAAAACTTTGACTCAATGATCCCGGATCAGACTGATCGCGCCGGTACCTGCGGTGATCCTCTTTTTCCAGGTCATAACAATAGAGTCCCCTGTCAGTACCGATCCATATTTCGTTACTGTCCTGGAGAAAACAGTGTACATTGTTGTTCGACTCTAGTATTTTATAAGAGATGGCCGGAGTAAAAGAGAGCTCGTTCCCGGTATCGGTTACTTTGTATACATGATGGTCATACCCGATCCATATTTCATCGTTCACTTCTCCGACAGCCGTAATAAGATGACCCGTTTTTTCGTTGTTCCGCATTGAGGGAACTGATAGCAGATAACTCTCCTGTAGGAGTGAAACTTATTTTATGGATATCTTCCTGCGATACAATCCAGATATTTCCCTTCCTGTCTTTAATGATATGTGAACTCTCCTGAGTAGCGATCTCCTTATTCTCTATAAGACCCACGATCTTGTTCGTTCTTAAATTAAGAATATCCACTCCTCCTTCAGAAGCGATCCAAAGGCGATAAAAGTCGTCCTCACAAACATTTCTTATAAAGTTGCTTTTTAACCGCACGGCTTCCGAATATATATATATAT
>JAJQBG010000266.1 GCA_021203405.1 Bacteroides sp. | reverse complement strand
CTATTATGGGGTTATATTCCTGTGATGATGATATTGAAAAACCAGATGGTAGTCACGCTATAGATGCTGGTACATTTTTTATTTCTGTGATGGGAGATGAGTCCGAATATCTGATGCTCTCCGACAATATTGAGTCGGGTGAGATTGTTATTAATACTAATATTGGTGAATTGGAACTTGCCGGATATACCTGGATATTTAATACAAAACCCTCGGCTGCAATTGGGTTAATTTATAACCAGGGTGATCCGGGGGTAGGTTTAGGATACGGAGTCTCTTCTGAGGGAACATTAGAAAAAATAGCTTCTTTTCAGATTACCACCCGTTTTACATCGTATGGTTTTTTTGATAAATATGCTGTAACAAGTGTAGGAGGTCAAACTCTTGCCAATACTACTACAGAAGATGCGGTACTTTTTAACTTTATTGATCTGGAGAATGGATTTGCTATGCAGGAAAAAGCTATTTCTACTCTTAATATTACAGGAAACGGTGATCAGGCTACCTTCTCGGGTATTGTAGATATGGGAGATGGTACTTTTCTTACCGGTTTAGTTGTATCTCAGCCAAAAGATGAAAATGCGACAGGAGGTGCCAGTACCGGAACAGTTAATTATCCGGATAGTGTATGGGTAGCTGCATTTGATGTAAATTTGAATTTGAAACGTCTTTATAGATCAGATAAACTTAGTTATTCTGCCGGTCGTTACCGCTCTCAGTATTATTCTCAGATTGGTAAAACAGACGCAGGAATTGCGTATGTGTTTTCCGGATCTTATTATTACAACAATACTGGTAATACTTCTCACCAACCTGATGAACCTACTAATCCGGCTGGAGCACTCCGTATTCTTCCAGGAGCAGAAGATTTTGATAGCAGCTATTATTTTAATATTGAAGAGAAATCCGGTGGTCACCGGTTTAGAAAGATCTGGTATATTACAGATAGTTATTTCCTTTTGGAAATGTATAACCATGTGGGTGTTTTAACGGGTATTGATGATCCGGCCTCTCAATATGCTGTTGTAAATATGGAAGATAAAACGTTTGCATGGGTAAAGGGAGATATACCTGAGGCTGAAAATGTTAGTTCTACAGGCCAACCCATGGCTTATCAGGAAAAAATGTATTTTCCAATGAAAGCTCTTGGCGAAGATCCTGCTATCTATATCATTGATCCCGTTACTGCTAAGGCTACTAAGGGTGCTGTTTTTAAAGGGGCTGCAAGTGTAAGAGCTATTGGTCGCTTAGTAGAGTAAAATTAGAGTAAAGGATATTTAAAATATACTGAAAAAACAGGATAAGGGATGTTTAGCCATTAAACATCCCTTATCTGACATCTGAAATAAACCAATGAAAAAGATATTTTTAAAAATCCATCTATGGCTGTCCCTTCCCGTTGGATTAGTTATCTCCATCCTCTGTCTGACAGGCGCCATCCTGGTATTTGAAACAGAGATCAAGGAGATGACCAACTCCGGTCTCTATTTTGTAAAAGAAGTAAAAGGAGAGCCGTTGCCTTTTGAACAACTGGTTCCTGTCGTACAAAAACAATTACCCGACTCTGTTACTATTTCCGGTGTCACCATTTCCCCGGACAGTAAACGGAACTACCGGATGAGTATGCAGGGTAGAGGACGTACCAGTCTGTATGTAGATCCCTATACGGCAGAGATACAAGGAGAAACGACTCCGTATGCACAGGAAGATTTCTTCTCTTTTGTACGTCGTTTGCATCGTTGGTTCCTTTTCCAGATGAAACGGGACGGTAGTATCTCCTGGGGAAAAATGATCACAGGTACCTCTACACTTATCTTTTTCTTTATTGTAGTAACAGGAGTTATAATCTGGGTACCCAAAACCCTGAAGATGCTTAAAAGGCGTCTTAGTATCAAAGTCAATAAGGGATGGTTCCGTTTCTGGTACGATCTGCATCTGGCAGGAGGTATTTATGCAGCCATTTTTCTGATACTGTTCTGTCTTACAGGGTTGACCTGGTCATTTGGCTGGTACCGTACCGGATTCTATAAAGTATTTGGTATAGAAACCACCCAGGGAGGTGGTGGACACGGACAACAGGCTCCTCAGGCTGCTTCCGGTCACGGAGCTCCTGCTGCCCAGGCACCTGTGGCTACCACCGAAGGGGGAGAAGGTCGCCGTGGCGGTCGTCCCGAAGGGGTTAGCGGTGAAGGCGAAGGCCGTGGAAACCGGGGTGAAGGAGAATCCCGGGAGCGGGGTGGACGTGAAGGAGCCGGCGAAGGCGAAGGTCAACGTCGTGGCGGTAGACCTGAAGGTACGGAAGGAAATACAGAGGGAAGCCAGAGCCGCCGGGGTGGTCGTGGTGAGGGCAGAGAAGAAACCGGTTTTGCTGTCTGGAACAACGTGGTAGCTCAACTCAGAAAAGAAAATCCCAACTTTAAGACCATTACCATACAGAGTGGTTCAGCTTCGGTATCCAATGCCCACAAAGGAAATACCCGTGCTTCTGACCGGTATACATTCGATACCCGTACCGGAGAGATCACCGCATCGCAACTTTACAAAGATCAGGACAAGTCTGCTAAAATAAGAGGTTGGATCTATGCAGTACACGTGGGTAGCTGGGGAGGTATGATTACCCGTATCCTCTCTTTCATTGCCTGCCTGATCGGAGCCAGTCTTCCTATTACAGGTTATTATTTCTATTTTAAAAAGCTTTGGCTTAAGAGAAAGAAACATAGGAAAGCAACGGCTTTATAGTATATTCATTTTTTCGTTTATTGAGAGCTTCAGTAAAAGGGTATCCGGAGATTTCCGGGTACCCTTTCTATTTTCAGCTTCTCTTCCAGAACCAATTTACTTTTTGTTTGTTACCACTTATACTCAGTAATTTAGCAGAGTATTAACTAAAAAAGAATGTGTTATGCCGGCAAAAAGCGAAAAACAGCGAAAGCTTATGGGAG
>JAJQBG010000406.1 GCA_021203405.1 Bacteroides sp. | reverse complement strand
GATGACACATAGGATATGGAAAATATTCTACGTAAGTACTACATAACAATATTATTATTGTTTTGCTGGGTTGGATGTCATGCCCAGAAACATGCGCTCAAAACAAATTTTTTGTTTTGGGGATCTGCCACCCCTAATTTTGCCTATGAAATTGCACTCTCCAATAAAACTACGCTGGACCTGAAAAGGTTCTTATAATCCGTTTGAATTTAATGATAATAAAAAGTGGAAACACTGGCTGGTACAGCCTGAGATACGCTTTTGGAAATGTGAAAAGTTCAATGGCTTTTTCTGGGGAACCCATGTTCATGGAGGGGAGTTTAATCTGGCTGATTTGAAATTGCCCTTTGGAATATTTCCGGCGTTAAAAGATCATCGGTATGAGGGCTATTTTTATGGTGGCGGTCTTGATTTTGGATATCATTGGGTGTTGAGTAAACATTGGGGAATTGAAGCTGCATTGGGGGCTGGTTATTCCAGAGTACATTATGAGAAATATGCCTGCGTACAATGTAGCCCTTTATTAAAGGAGAAGGATAAAAACTATGTAGGTCCCACCCAGGCCGCCGTATCACTTATTTACCTAATTAAATAGAGATGTCCATGAAATCAATAAATATTCTATTTATACTGGTATTAAGTTTATTTGCCGGAAATATGTACGCTAACAGGAATATTGCCGTACCTGTTATAAAATACGATTTTACTTCATTCCGAGCTGGAAATGATATGCATATAGACCTGACGGCCGACATCAGTCAGTTACAGTTACATACTCAGCATATGATAGTGATAACACCTGTTATTGTTTCTTCGCAGGGAGAGGAAATTCATACTTTTGAATCCTTTATTATTGCCGGTAGAAAACGAAGTAAAGCTCTTCACCGGGATATGGCTTTTGAGAATAGCGATATGGATCCCTCCCTGAAAGAGATATCTACTCTTATACCTCTTACAGGAAAAAAGAAAAGATCACTCTCAACTATACTCTTCCTGTTCAACCAGAACTCTATGGAGCCCGTATGATCTGCAGGGAAAAAATATATGTATGTACCTGTTCAATGTTCTCAGACAATATATCTACCCTTCCTGAAACAATTCTTCCTCTTTTCCGGGAACCTGCTTATCGGGTTAGTATTATTGTTCCTCCTGCCGAACCCGTTAAAGAACGTGCCGAGACCTATACTGCCCGCCTTAACTTTGAAGTTGCTAAATATGATCTTTTATATAATTACAAAAATAACGCACAGGTACTCAATGAAGTAGGAGCTATTATTTCCGAAATAAAAAATGATCCGGATCTCACTATTACCCAATTCCGTATTGCCGGGTATGCATCTCCCGAGGGAAACTTTAATAGTAATATGAAACTTTCTGAAAATCGTGCCCGTGCTTTTGCAGCTTATCTCAAAAGCCATTTTCATATCGCCGAAGATCAGCTATCTATTGAATGGTTTGGAGAAGACTGGCAGGGACTTTACGAAGTTGTAAAAGCCTCCTATTTACCTGAAAAGGAAAATATAATGCGTCTTATTGATAACGGATATGATAACGCCGAACTCAAAAGAAAACTTCAGACACTTTCCGGTGGTACTATTTATCGTACACTTCTCCACGATTACTATCCATCTTTGCGGCGTAACGAATATACCATCAGTTATATTGCCCGTTCGTTTGATCTGGAAGAAGCCCGGGAATTAATTAAAACCAAACCTCACTATCTGAGTCTGAATGAAATGTTCCTGGTGGCTAATTCTTATTCTCCGGATAGTAAAGAGTTCCGGGAAGTCTTTGATATTGCCCTGAAAGTATTTCCCGAATCGCCGGTAGCTATATTGAATGTAGCAGCTATTCATATAGAAAGCAGTGAATATAAACAGGCAATTGAAAAGTTACAGCAACTGGAAACTCCTGAAGCTTATAATAATCTGGGAGTAATATATGCCAAACAGCAGATGTACGAACAGGCAAAGGGGTATTTCCGGAAAGCGGACGAAGCCGGCGAAGCTAATGCAGGATATAATCTCCGGCAATATACGGAGTGGGAAAAAATTTATCGATAGAAATAGAATAACGAAATAATCAATACTTAAAATTGAAGAAATGAAAGAACTACTGGTTAAAATAGGACTACTGAGTGTTATGTTTGCTTTCACACTCACTGCTTGTTTTGATGAGAATTCATTAGGGACAGATAAGCCGGAGGGAGGAGAAGATGAAGAAGAAGCTTATTTCTCCCTGAATTTCAATACAGGTTCTACTCTGGGGGGTAGATCTAATGATAAGGAAGATTCCGGAACCCCCAATGAACGTCATGTTAATTCTATACGTCTGATACTTTACGATGCAATTTCTGAAACTGCAATGTATGTATATGATTTGGATGCATCGAATGTATCCGATAGTGGTGAAAAGTATTTCAAGGTTCGGACGTTGCTACAGCAATGAATCCGGTCGTTTCTCGTTTTGTTATGAAAGCTAAGGCTGTAAAAAATCAATCATACAAAGCTTTGGTTGTAGTAAACGCACCTTCTGAAATTAGGGACGCTACAGAAAAAGGAAAACCTCTTACTGCTTTTAATGAAGGAATTATGAAACTTAATTTTTCTGATTATGCAAATCCGTCACCTGTTGAACTGACCGGAATAAATGAAAAGAACTTCTTTATGTCTAATTTTAAAGGTGCTATTACTGTTCTTCCCAATCATTTATATAAAACTTCCGATTTGGCAGAGCAGTATCCAGTCCTGATTCTGGTAGATCGTGCAGTTGCCAAAATAACTCTGAATACTCAAAATCTAACAGTGAGTAATAATGCAGTTGTAGAAAATATAAGATGGAAGGCTGATATCATTAATCGTACGACTTATTGGGTAAGACGTTGGGCCATGACTGCACATAAAACAGAAGAAACCATTAATGATCTTGATAGAGAATATATATATA
>JAJQBG010000234.1 GCA_021203405.1 Bacteroides sp. | reverse complement strand
ATATGATCAGTTAACGAACTGATCGAATTAAGATTTATTAAGGAACTAATGTGCAGTAAATTGTTTGTTAGGTATTTTACTCATAGATAAAACAAAATAAATGAATTTATGAAAAAAATAAGTTTTTTTTTAACCGGCTTACTAATTGTTATAGTCGTTTCTGTGTTTCAGGCATGTGATAATGATTCTGAAGATTACTGGAAAGCTACTGCAACAGTAGTGAAACCGGAGGGTGAAAATGTTCCATCTTTCGTATTGGATGGAGGTACTACCGTGGCTATTGCAAATACGAATGCTTCTGTTTCCCGTCTGGAAGATGGAGAACGTGTATGGATCTACTACAATATTCTGGGTGATATAGAGGGATACGACAAATATGTGCGCCTGAATGGTTATAGGTCGATCCTGACTAAGGATGTAATTGAATTTACCGAAGAGATGAAAGATAGTATCGGGGACGATCCGGTACGGGTCTATGATATATGGGTGAGTACTACGGATTTTCTGACCATAAGATTTATAATGAATGTACCGTTGTATAAAAAGCATATGGTTAATCTGGTACACAATACGGAAGAAGAGTATGAGGATGACGGATATGCTCACCTGGAATATCGGTATAATAACATGAATGATGTGACTAACCGTATAGAATATGGAACTGTCTCTTTCAGATTAGGTGAATACAGTAAGGAGAATGGATATAAAGGAGTAAAAGTAAGGTTGAATTCTAGTGAAAACGGAGAGATCGTTTATACATATGATTACAGTAAACTAACAACAGATCAAAGTGTTGGGTGGGATGATGGACGAGATGAACCGGAAACCGAATTTGAATGATTTCATTTTTAGATACAAGATAAACCGGGTGGAATAACTTCCTCCCGGTTTTTTTATGTAGGCTCCCGATACATTCTCTTCCGGATCTGTTATATTTGTGAAGTAAAACCAGAAAGATATGAAGATAAGAGTTGGATTTGGATTTGATGTACATGCTTTCCAGACAGGGCGGGAGCTCTGGCTGGGAGGGATCAGGATAGACCATGAAAAGGGGTTAGCCGGACATTCGGATGCCGATGTATTGATCCATGCCATTTGCGATGCCCTGCTGGGGGCGGCCAATATGCGTGATATCGGGTATCATTTTCCCGATAATGCGGGTCAGTATAAAAACATAGATAGTAAGATCCTGCTTGCCCGTACAGTGGAGCTGCTGAAAGAAAAAGGATATAGTATTGGTAATATTGATGCGACGGTTTGTGTGGAACGTCCTAAACTGAAGGATCATATACCTGCTATCTGTGAAACGCTGGCCCGGGTCATGGGAATTGATACAGAGGATGTTTCTGTCAAGGCTACTACTACCGAAAAGCTGGGTTTTACCGGTCGGGAGGAGGGTATATCGGCCTATGCAACTGTATTGATAGTTTTGTCGTCCTGAATAAAATAGACAAAATAAACCATGTTCCATCCCCTATGAAAAAGCGTAAATATCAAAGAGCAAAGGTAACTTTACCGGAAGAAAATCCTCTCTGATTAAATATCTTTATCTATTTTTGTAAGTCCCATTCAGGGAAGGGCTATTAAATTTGCAAAAACAAAATGCGATACAGATGAACGATTCAAAGAAACGGGTTGTTGTAGGTATGAGTGGCGGGATCGATAGTTCTGCCACTTGTTTAATGCTTTTGGATCAGGGTTATGAGGTGATCGGGGTTACTATGCGTGTATGGGATGGTAAAAATTACCCGGCTTATATTGAGGAGGCAAAAGCGCTGGCAGACCGTCTGGGAATTGAACATTATGTGGCCGATGAGCGGGAACCTTTTAAAAAGATAGTAGTAAAGAACTTTGTGGATGAGTATCTGCGTGGAAGAACTCCCAACCCTTGTGTCATGTGTAATCCCACATTTAAATTCCGTATTCTTCGGGAGTGGGCGGATCGAATGAATTGTGATTATATAGCTACCGGACATTATGCCCGTATTTACCATAAAGAGGGCGATCACTATATTATTACCGGGGATGATTACCGCAAAGATCAATCTTATTTCCTCTGGCGGTTGGGACAGGATATCCTGAGCCGGTGTATCTTTCCGCTGGGGCTCTATACCAAACAGGAAGTACGTCAGTTCCTTTATGTAAAGGGATTTCGGGAGAAAGCCAGGGATAGTGAAAGTATGGAGGTCTGTTTTATAGAGGGAGATTACCGGGATTTCCTCCGGGAACAAGCTGCCGGTATGGATGAGCGGATCGGTCGCGGATGGTTCGTGGATAGTGCAGGTGTGAAACTGGGGGAACACAAAGGATACTCTTACTATACGGTAGGACAACGGAAAGGACTGGAAATAGCATTGGGCTATCCGGCTTATGTACTACGTATCAATCCTGAAAAAAATACAGTGATGTTGGGTACCAGCAACCAACTCCGGGCACAGTACATGCTGCTGGAAGATTATAATCTGGTGAACCGGGAGGAATTTCTGGCTTGTCCGGAACTAACGGTCCGGATCCGTTATCGGAGTCGTCCCATTCCCTGCCGGGCCATGATCCTGAATGACAACCAGATGCTGGTTGAGTTCCTGATGGAGACCAAGGCGGTCACGCCCGGACAATCTGCTGTATTTTACGACGGGAACCGGGTGCTGGGAGGAGCTTTTATCGCTTCCCAACAGGGAATTAATTTGATCATTGAAGAAAATAAAGACAATTGGATATGAAATTAACGTCAATGTTCGCGGTGTGGATGGCATTCCTGTTCTCTGCCGCTTCTTTTGCACAACAGGATAGTTTGAAGTACCGCATCAGCCTTACGGATAAATCTCAGACACCTTACTCCCTGGATGAACCGGAACGGTTTTTATCTCCCAAAGCTATTGAAAGACGAAAACGTCAGGGATTGCCGGTTGATTCTACCGACCTACCGGTCTCTCCCGTATATATAGAGGCCATCCGGAGTTACGGATTACCTATAGTTGTGACAGGTAAATGGGATAATTTTGTAACTGTTTCCTGTAATGATACCACTATTATAGACCAGATATCCTCTTTACCTTTTGTCAGAGAAGTAAAAAGAGTCTGGAAAGCCCCTGAAAAAGAGCCCGACCCGGTAGAACGGGATTCTGTAGCCAATGTCTACGAAACCGGGGAGAACTATTATGGGGATGCCTGGCGCCAGATCGAGATCAGTAACGGACATTTATTGCACCAGGCCGGTTTTAGCGGTCATGGAATGATGGTGGGGGTCATTGATGCCGGTTTCCACAATGCAGACCGCATTGCCCTGCTTGAAAATGTAAAGATAGAGGGAATACGTGATTTTGTAGACTCACAGAGTGATATTTACGGGGAAAATGATCATGGGATGAAAGTCCTTTCCTGTATGGCTGCCAACATACCGTATGCAATGGTAGGAACGGCTCCCGATGCGGGGTATGTGCTCTTACGGAGCGAAGATGCCTATACAGAGCATCTGGTAGAACAGGATTACTGGGCGGCTGCCCTTGAATATGCCGATAGCCTGGGAATAGATGTAGTCAATACCTCGATGGGTTATTACGATTTTGACGATAAGACCCAGAACTATCGTTACCGGGATCTGGACGGGCACTTCTCCCTGATGTCCCGCCAGGCGGCCCGGGCGGCTGATAAAGGGATGATCGTCGTATGTAGTGCCGGGAATGCTGGCAGCGGCCCCTGGAAAAAGATAACACCCCCTGCTGATGCAGACCATATACTGACTGTAGGAGCTATTGGGCGGGATGGAACCCTGGCTAACTTTTCATCTGTAGGGAATACCGCCGATGGACGTATTAAGCCCGATGTAGTAGCTGTGGGGAACCGTTCGGCAGTAATTGATACCGATGGTACCCTCAATAGTGCCAACGGAACCTCTTTTGCTTCGCCCATTCTCTGTGGGATGGTGACCTGTCTGTGGCAGGCCTGCCCGGAACTGACTGCCCGAGAGATCATTGAGATCGTTCGCCTTTCGGGCGACCGGGCAGAGTGGCCGGATAATATTTACGGATATGGTGTTCCTGATATGTGGAAAGCTTATCAGCTGGGAAAACAAAGAACCGAAGAAAAAAGATAAACAATGGAATATGCACCCCTTTCGCTTTACGATTTAAATACCCTGGTTAAACGGAGCATCACCGAGTGTATGCCGGGAGAGTATTGGGTGCAGGCCGAGCTCAGTGAAGTTCGCTGTAATACTACCGGTCACTGCTATATGGAGTTTGTGCAGAAAGATAGCCGGAGCAATCAGCTCGTTGCCAAAGCCTGGGGAACCATCTGGGCCAATATCTTCCGCATCCTGAAACCCTATTTTGAAGAGGCTACCGGGCAACTCTTTACTTCCGGTATCAAAGTACTGGTGAAAGTCTCGGTAGAGTTCCATGAACTCTATGGATACAGTCTTTCGGTATGTGATATTGATCCCTCTTACACACTGGGAGATATGGCCCGCCGCCGGAGGGAGATCCTGAAGCAACTTGAAGAGGAGAAAGTCCTTACACTCAATAAAGAGCTGGAGTTCCCCGTACTGCCGCAGCGGGTCGCCGTTATCTCTTCTCCTACTGCCGCAGGCTATGGTGACTTCTGTCACCAACTTGCTTCTAACCGGTATGGGTATGCTTTCCGACCCACTCTTTTTCCTGCTATTATGCAAGGAAACCAGGTGGAAGATTCTTTGTTGGCTGCCCTGGATGAGATCATGAGCAGGCAGGACGATTTTGATGTGGTGGTGATCATCCGTGGAGGAGGAGCCCCTTCCGACCTCTCCGGGTTCGATACCTATCTGCTGGCTGCTGCCTGTGCACAATTCCCCCTTCCCATAATTACAGGGATCGGACACGAGCGGGATGATACGGTGCTTGATTCGGTAGCCCATACCCGGGTAAAGACTCCGACTGCTGCTGCCGAACTACTGATCGGAACAGTGGGCGAAGCTGCGGGCCGGTTGCTGATCCTGCAGGAGGAGTTGCAACAACGGGTCCGTTACCGCCTGGAAACAGAGCAGCGGAAACTATATGAGTTGTGCAGCCGGTTGCCTCTCTCCGTACGACGGAACCTGCATGTGGCTTCCCGCCGGCTTTCTGAAATCCAGCTGGCGCTCCGCCATACGTTGCAGATCAGCTTTTCCGGTAAAAAGCACCGGCTCGAACTGTTACAACAACGCATTGCCGATGCCTCTCCCGAGCGGATACTCCGGAGAGGGTACAGCATCACTCTGAAAAGAGGAAAAGCAGTTACCGATAGTTCCCGGCTGAAGGAGGGGGATATCCTGCTGACCCGTTTTGCCAGTGGCAGCATCGAAGGGAAAGTACTTTCGGTGATTCAGGAAAAAGAGATCAAACAAACTACATAATATGGCTAAAAGAGAGAGTTATAAAACTGCAATGTCCCGTTTGGAGAAGATTGTCAGGCAGATAGATAGCGATGAACTGGATATCGACCAGTTGGGCGATAAGATACGGGAGGCAAATGAACTGATCGCCTACCTGAGCGGTAAGCTCGGTAAAGTAGAGGAGGAGATCGGTAAGTTGCTGGATACAGGCCCCGAAGATGGCGGCGAAAAGTGAAAATATTGGCTCAACCTATAAATAGGTTCGATAAAAATAGTTACTTTTGTGCTACCAAGAAGAATTATAATACATTTTACACACATTACAGATGAAGGAAATAGAGTGGTCTAATCTGTCTTTCGGATATATCCCGACAGATTACAATGTGAGGATCACTTATCGTGACGGTCAATGGGGCGAACTGGAAGTATGTGAGGAAGAATATATCAACCTGCATATGGCAGCTACCTGCCTTCATTACGGACAGGAGGCGTTCGAAGGATTGAAAGCTTTCCGCGGACGTGACGGTAAGATACGCATTTTCCGCTTAGATGAAAATGCAAAACGCCTCCAGGCATCCAGCAGGGGAATTATGATGGCTGAGTTGCCCGTAGAACGTTTTGAAGAAGCGGTACTGAAAGTGGTCAAACTTAATGAACGGTTTGTTCCTCCGTATGAGAGTGGTGCCTCTCTTTATATCCGTCCTTTACTTATAGGTGTGGGGCCCCAGGTAGGAGTAAAACCTGCCGATGAATATCTCTTCCTCATATTTGTAACGCCGGTAGGTCCTTATTTTAAAGAAGGGTTCAAACCTACCCCGGTGTGTATTACCCGTCAATACGACCGTGCTGCTCCCCAGGGTACCGGTACTATCAAAGTCGGAGGTAACTATGCTGCCAGTCTGGTAGCCGGCGCCAAAGCCCGTGAAGGTGGATATAATGCGGCCCTCTATCTTGATCCGAAAGAGAAAAAATATATTGATGAGTGTGGGCCGGCAAACTTTTTTGCCATCCGGGACAATACTTATATTACCCCTGTCTCTAACTCTATCCTCCCCTCTATCACCAATAAGAGCCTGATGCGACTGGCAGAAGATATGGGCCTTAAGGTAGAGAGACGTCCTATTCCGGTAGAAGAACTGGCTACTTTCGAAGAGGCGGCCGAATGTGGAACCGCTGCCGTAATTGCACCGCTTTCACACATAGATGACCTGGATGAGAACAAAACCTATCGCTTTTCGGAAGATGGCAAACCGGGATCTGTATGCGAAAAACTGTATAATAAGCTAAGAGGGATCCAGTACGGGGATGAACCCGATACATACGGATGGATCACTATTGTAGAATAAAACCCCCTTTGTATGGGATATAAGATAACCACACTGGTTGAAAATCTGGTTTACAGTAATGGTTTACAGGGAGAGCACGGGCTCTTCCTGTACGTTGAAGCCCCCTCCTGTAAACTCCTGTTTGATACAGGGGCCTCCCCGTTATTTGCCCGGAATGCAGAGAAGCTGGGCATTGACCTGGCAGCGGTTGATTACCTGGTACTTTCCCACGGGCACAATGATCATACAGGAGGCCTTCAGGAGTTTCTCCGTATCAACCGGAAGGCCCGCATCTTCTGCCGGCCCGAAGCCCGTGCTCCTAAATTTAAAAAGGGGCGTAATAAAAGTATGCCTGCTATAGAGGAATCACAGCTTTCCCGTTTTGAGTGGATCACGGAGACTACGGAGCTGGCAGAGGGGATCACCCTCCTTACCGGAGTACCCGTTAAAGATCGGCACGATACCCATTTTGATCACTTCTTTACTGTAAAGGAGGGAGAGATCGTGGTCGATACCTTCGAAGATGAGATCACCTTACTGCTTTCCGGCAGAAAGGGCTTCTCGGTATTAAGTGCCTGCTCGCACCGGGGGATTACCAACATTCTCCGGAGTGCCTTGCAGATATATCCCGAAATCCCTGTTCATACGGTGATCGGAGGATTCCATATGCATCACGACCGGGAAGAGGAGTTTTGTGTTGTTTCCGGATATCTGGGCAGGCATTTGCCTAAACGCCTGGGGGTGTGTCATTGTGCAGGTATCAATAAATATGCACTGTTTTATCAACAATTTAACGACCGGGTTTTCTATAACCATACCGGTCGGGTAGAAACCATCGAGTAGAGTTCAAATATAACTATGGGAAAGAACAAATTGCAGAAGTTTGCAGATATGGCGAGCTATCCGCATGTCTATGAATATCCATATTCAGTAGCCGAGAATGTACCCTTTGACCTCAAAGGAGAGTGGAACAACCAATTTTTTAAGAACGATCATCCTCTTGTCCTGGAGCTGGGATGTGGTCGTGGAGAGTATACTGTAGGATTGGGAAGGCTCTTTCCGGAAAAAAATTTTATCGGGATTGATATCAAGGGAGCCCGGATGTGGGCGGGTGCCACAGAGTCACTGAACGAAGGAATGAAAAATGTAGCTTTTCTGCGTACCAATATTGAGATCATCGACCGGTTCTTTGCCGAAAATGAAGTAAGCGAGATATGGCTTACCTTTCCCGATCCTCAGATGAAAAAGGCAACCAAGCGTTTGACCTCTACCTGGTTTATGCAGCGGTATCGCCGCTTCCTGGCTCCGGAGGGATTGATCCACCTGAAAACGGATAGTAATTTTATGTTTACCTATACCCGCCTGATGGTAGAAAAGAATCAGCTGCCGGTTGAGGTACTGACCGAAGATCTCTATCACTCCGGTCAGGCAGATGAAATACTCTCTATCAAAACCTATTACGAACAGCAGTGGCTCGACCGGGGACTGGATATTAAGTACCTCCGTTTCCGGCTCCCTGCCCGGGGAGAGCTCAGTGAACCCGAAGAGGAGATCGAGCTCGATCCTTACCGGAGTTACAACCGCAGTAAAAGAAGCAGTCTGAAAAAAACCGTTAAAAAAGTAAAGTAATTGTATGACACTATATCCCAAAATGATCCTGGATGCGCTGGCAACAGTGCGTTATCCCGGTACCGGAAAAAACCTGGTTGAAGCCGGTATGGTTGAAGATAATATTCGTATCGAAGGAATGAAGGTCTCTTTCTCTCTCATCTTTGAGAAACCGACCGACCCCTTTATGAAATCCATTATCAAGGCTGCCGAAACAGCTATTCTTACCTATGTAGACAAAAATGTTGATATTGTCGGAAATATAACAGTAAAAACCCTGCAGGAAGCTCGTCCGGAGCCGGGTAAACTGTTGCCTCAGGTAAAGAACATCATTGGTATCTCCTCCGGAAAAGGGGGAGTCGGTAAATCTACCGTTTCTGCTAATTTAGCGGTGGCACTGGCTGCCATGGGTTATAAGGTAGGATTATTGGATGCCGATATTTTCGGTCCTTCCGTACCCAAAATGTTTCAGGTAGAGGATGCCTGTCCTTATGCTGAAAAAATAGAGGGGCGTGACCTGATCCTGCCGGTAGAGAAATATGGAGTAAAGCTTCTTTCCATCGGCTTTTTCGTCGATCCCGACCAGGCTACCCTCTGGCGGGGAGGAATGGCCAGTAATGCCCTGAAACAATTGATTGCCGATGCTGCCTGGGGAGATCTCGATTACTTTCTGATCGATCTTCCTCCCGGTACCAGCGATATCCATCTTACTATTGTACAAAACCTGGCGTTGACAGGCGCTATTGTGGTAAGTACCCCCCAGCAGGTTGCCCTGGCAGATGCCCGCAAGGGAATTAATATGTTTACCAATGAAAAGGTGAATGTGCCTATCCTGGGCTTGGTAGAAAATATGGCCTGGTTCACACCTGCCGAACTTCCCGGCAACCGATACTATCTGTTTGGTAAAGAGGGTGCCCGCCAGTTAGCGGAAGAGATGGAGGTTCCCTTGCTGGGGCAAATTCCGATCGTACAAAGTATCTGCGAGGGAGGAGATAACGGTACTCCTGTTGCACTCAACAGCGACACTGTAACCGGTCAGGCTTTTGCAGAACTGGCTGCTAAAGTGGTAGAGCAGGTGGATATCCGGAACAGGGAGCAAGCTCCTACAAAGATTGTAGAGATTAAATAGGGGCGTTTTTTATTCTTTTACATAGGAGAAATAGAAAAAAGTATCAATGGTTTACCTTTATCTTTAGGGCTATGAAGCCCTTATAAGAACCCACCGGCTGTGAAGCCGGCGGGAACATAAGCCACTTTTTAGTTGTGTAACAGCCACTGGAAAGCCGGCAGTGACCTTAGGTTTTGAATGGTGCTACTTTCATATATATCCTTATTTTCCGGCTGCGTAGTTAATATAATTACATAGGATCTTTTTTGCAACTTCAGAAGGGCCTGATGACTGGTCCAGGTTAGTGAGAATATCCAGCGTAGAAAATATAATTTCTCCTTTTCCACACGGTATAATACCTACGGCTGTTCCCAGTTCAAAAGGAGTACTTCTATAGGAACCTACGATCATTTCTTCTCCCTCTATACGTAGGCCAAAACGGCTATCACCCTGGCGTACCACTGCCTGGTAGGGCCAGTTGAGCCCATCATTTACAGGTAAACCTTTAAACAAGGGATGCTCTTTTACAAAATGGACACCACCTACCCAGTTCCTTCCTACGGAATAATAGCCGTTATATTGTATTTCTATATTTTGTTTGATGACTTCCATCCAGGCCTCTGTGGCATCCAATAAAAACAAAGTGGTTCCATCATTTTTTACCCGGTCTATTATCTGTTGAGGTTCAATAACAGTGGCGGTTGGCCGTGACCATCTCAACTGTATCTCGCCTGTACTTTGCCGTTGGGAATATTCTACCCGGATGGTGACCGGCTTTCCTGCTTCAAGATCGACCGGACGGTCTAAAGTCAACGGGTTACGATTGCCCCATTCATCCATTATCCGGGTACCATTTACAAATAACCGGACTCCATTCGTTGTGTAAAGTCCAATCAGATACTGGCCGGATTCTACCGGTAATAATTCACCTTCCCATACTACCGAGAAAGCCTGGTTGGCCGGAACAGAAGGATCGGGCTGGGCACCATCGGCAAAACTACGATTGATCTGGATATCCGGACCACTCCGGGCCGGAGCACCCATATCATCATCACTAAAGAAATTTACCCGAAGTGTGGATTCACCTGCCTTATTCTTAAAAAAGCCTGGATCGATCACGGTAGGTTCATCCAGCGAAGGACGGGTAACGACCAGCCAGTCCAGCTTATCCATTTGAGGGTGAAAGGCTTCTACCGGTTTACCGGTCTCCTGCAAATAGAAGGAAGCGAATTTATCATCAGACTTGCCATAGTAGGCACCCTTTCCTTTCAGGTCGTTACCACTCCAATCTACAGCTACTATATTGTCATACCCTTCGGCATACACCTTTCCATTCTTGTCGCTTACCCGGGCGGTCACTTGATAGGTTCCTTCCCCCTTACTGACCGGTAATGTAAGGTTCTCTGCCAACAATTCTCCAAAGACTTCGCCACCTTGTATGGTGACCGGTTTTTTCTCTGTATGCACCACTTCTCCGGAAGGATTCACTACATGGATTTGTAACACAAAGTCTCCTTTTAAATCCACTTCATTGACAATGTAAAAATCGACTGCTATATGTCCCGGTAAGCGAACCACCTGTGAACGCGAAGAGACAGCTACATAGAGAGGTTGAGTATAATAGTTAAATAAGGATACCTCTCCTTTGGGATTACAATAGATATCTACAATGCCGGAATGGTTGTCATAAGGCATGGATTCCCATCCGTTCACTATATATCCGTCTCCTACATTCTGCATGCGCATTCCCTGAATTCGTCTTCCCTGGTGTTCGAATGAAATATTCCCCAGTAAACGGGTCAGGGAATCAACCGTACCAAAATAGGGTCCGAGGTTCTTTTTCCGGAACATATCGGCAAAGGCCTTGTGTTGTTTTTCCCAGAATTTTCCATCCCATCCCAGTGCACCGGATGCGGCTATGGATTCCCGGATTTTCTCTATACGTGGGGGTGTTGACAAGGCACCTTCTTCGCCCCGGATATAAATTTCCGTACGGTTATCCGTATACATAAAGTTATCTTCCGGACCTTTGTAATACTCTTCAAGCCATGTTTCAGGCCCTCCGGCCCGATGGTTATCAAACCATCCTTTGCGGTATAGAGTCGTATCAAAAGGAAGCATGTGTGATTTTGAGTCTTCTTCGGTATGTTCACCGTGGGCCCAACCGGAGGTAAATGTCATGATACGGCTCGGGTCGATCCGGTAGGCTTCCCGCATATCGTTCATCCGTTTGGCTACCAGTTCTTCGTCACGACTCAATACTCCTCCAAATTCATTGATCAGATTATAGATCACCAGACTGGGGTGGCTACGGTCGCGCCGTATCATACGTTTCAGTTTTTCATTCACGATCGTATGGATGAACGGATCGTGGTTGGCGGAATGAAAAGAACCGGGCTCTTCATAATAGAGCAATCCCATTTCGTCGGCTTTCTCCAGAACAACCGGACTTCCTATAGATCGGTGGAAGTTAAGCATATTAAGTCCCAGCTCTTTCGCTACACGGATTTGTTTTTCTGCCATTTCAGGTGTAGCGATCAGTCCGGTAACCGGCCAATATCCCCAACTGATCGCACTTAGAAGCATGATCCGGCGACCATTCAAACGAAGGACGGCATCTTTCCCTATTCCATCTGCAGTAAACCACCGGAAACCAAACTCTTTCTATTCCTTGTCTATGAGCTGATTCCGGGATTTAAGTTGTATTTCGCACGTATACAGCTCCGGTGTTTCTAAATCCCATACCCGGGCATCGGGAACATTCACCGGAACAGTCAGTGAATGCTCACCGGCTGGAAATAGTTGTTTTTTTAAAGTATGCCGGAAAACAATTTGATCCGGGTCCTTTTTTTACGTACAATAACTTCTATATCAGATGTGACATTTTTCAGGTGGTTATTGTGGAAACTGATAATTGCGTTTACCTGCGTCAGGTTGGGTGTATTCTGCATGTATAGATCAGAAATATAGAGAGAATTTACCACTTCCATTTTCACTCTGCCGATGATACCTCCGAATCCTCTTCCGGGAGGTACATTGTAGTTACCCCATTTATCCATATTAAAATCCTGCCAGTGAAAGTTTCCCGAAGGATTTGTTACCCTTACGGCTAACCGGTGCTTTTCTCCGGGTTTGATAAACGGGGTAAGGTCTGCCTGGAAAGGCGATTCACCTACTATATCATAGCCCACAAGTCTGCCATCCAGATATACTTCGGCACGCATCCTTACAGATTTAAAATGAAGGATAAAATGTCTCTCTTTTAGATCAGCAGGAATATCCAGTGTGCGGAACCACCAACTTACCCCTCTGAGATTTTCGGGTCTGGGATTGTCCGAAGTTGTCAGGTATTCCTCAACCGTACCCGGTACTTTTACCCGGATAGCCCGGGAAAAATTAAGTTCATTCCATCCCTCCGTCGGTGGATTGGTCGGAAGCACAGATAGATCGGTTGCTTCCTCAGGCAGGTAAAGTCTATCATTTTCCCAGGTTGCCTCTTTATCTCTCCATAACCACCAGTTATTATCCGAGAGATCCAGGGTAATACGTTCTTCTTTGAAATTTGTTTTATATGATTTCCCACTGTTAGCAAAAACAGGAGTCATGATAAATAGTAGAATGACAAAAGAAAAGTGTCTCATAATTAATAGGGTATTAAAATTAAGATCACAAAATAAAAGAGTGCAGGTTAATAAGGTCGTTAATTAATGATTAATCGCGGGAATAATCTTTGATAAATAGTTAGATCAGGTTATTATTGTCGGATATTCTAAACTGAATAGGTAACGTAAATTTTACCCGTACATTTACTCCTCTTTGTTTACCCGGGGACCAGTGGGGCATAGCTGATACAATGTGGATCGCTTCCTGGTCCAGATAAGGGTCTATTCCTTTCACTATCCGGTTTTCGGTTATACTTCCGCTTTTTCTACTACAAATTGAACGATCACTCTTCCTTCGATCCCTGCTTTTAAGGCCTCAACCGGATAATGTATGTTCTTTCTCAGAAAATCTATCAGTCCCGACATACCTCCGGGATACTCCGGCATTTGTTCTACTATCATGAACACCTCTTCTTCTACCAGGCTTGGAGCGGGTGCCTCATTATTTAGCTGCATTACCTCTACTTCCGGGCCAATGTCTGTCTTTGCAGTTATAACCTCTTCTTCTGCAGCAAAGGGTTCGTTATGTGTCTCTGCCTTTTCCATTACATCTTTTGCTATATGTATGGTAGAGCGGGCTATGGTCTCTATATTACTGATAACAAGCAATACAATGATCAGTGGAATAATGGCCAGGTATTTGGTCCTTAAAATATTACGCGTCCGTTCTTTGTTCATCATCCGGATCCGGTTTTTAAGCGGCAATATTTTAAAACTATTGTAGAGTGGAGTAGTAACCTGTTTTTGTGTTAACTCCAATAGATGATACTGGTATTTCTTACTGTCATAGCCGGAGTCTATCACTTTTTGATCAGCCAGGTACTCCAGGTTATTCCGTATCTCTCTTTTAGTTAACCAGACAAAGGGGTTAAACCAGAAGAATATAGTGACCAGTTCACTCAGAAGTACATCAATGGAGTGCCACTGATTGGCATGGGTTTGTTCATGCAGCAATATTTCGTCCATCTCTTCCCGGTTGTGTTTAAAGGGACAAATAAATATCCATTTAAAGAAGGAAAAGGGGCCTGCCTCTTTTTCAAGGATACGTACCTCTATTTCCCGGATCTTCTCTTTGTTGCACCGCCGGTTTAGCAGAATGATCCCCGATAATTGGATAAGAAGCCGGATGGAAAGAAGAACAACTCCTGCCAGATAGATATAAAAAAGGAGAGAAGGGATAAGTTGCCACCAGTGGTTAACGGCTACTCCCTGTGGGCCTGCTTCTATCTCCGGAAGGAAAGCCGTTGCATAGAGTTGTGCTATTTCCAGCAGGGGTTCCTGGTTGCGGGTCCACGCTTGAACCGAAGTGTAGTTATATATCAATCTGATATATAACTAATATATACTATCTGTATCTTTATATGATACCG
>JAJQBG010000252.1 GCA_021203405.1 Bacteroides sp. | reverse complement strand
TTTGTAAATCTTCAATATCAGGTGACTCTATTTCAGCTGACTTCTGACAAACAATAGCTATATATAAATTTTTCTTTTATGCTTCGTGAACTACGTTCAGGGAAGATTTTCTTCCTACGGAAATAGGTAATACAACACCCGGGAACAATACCATATTCCGCAAAGAGAGAACAAGCAATGTATCATCTATTTCTACATCAAATAAAGATTCTTTGCTTCCTTCGAAATCAGCAATCAAAGAAAAACCACCTTCATTTGTGTCATCTATGTCCCTAAAATATCTTTTCATATCCATTCTTCCTTTCTATTCGTTTATGTCAAAAATGACAATTATAAAGCGTCTGCAAAGTTAATCTATTCTTCACTAATAATAAAATGACTCTGTTACAAAAACACAAGAAGTATGCCAAAATTATGGCTGTCTGAATAAGATTCCGAATTGTTTTATCTATTTTTGGGGGATTTATTTATTTATTAGCAATGCCGAATCCTTATTTTAAGTTCAAAAAGTTTGAAGTATGGCACGATAAATGTGCTATGAAAGTAGGTACTGACGGGGTACTGTTGGGAGCATGGGCAGATGTAACAGATGCAGAGAACATCCTGGATATAGGAACAGGAACAGGACTGATCTCTCTTATGCTGGCTCAGCGTAGTGACGGGAACATAGTAGCGCTGGAAATTGATGAACATGCTGTAGAACAAGCCCGGGAAAATGTATTACGTTCCCCCTGGGAAGAGCGGATCACCGTTTTGCAGGGAGACTTTGTTCATTTTACTTATCCCGTCAAATTCGATGTAATTATCTCTAATCCTCCCTTTTTTGATTCCTCTCTCAAAGGACCGGATGGAAATCGTAATCAGGCACGCCATACAGATAAATTATCCGATGGAAAACTCCTGGACGGAGTTGTTTCCAACTTAGCCCCGGAAGGAGTTTTCTCTGTCATAATTCCTTACGAAAAAGGACAGGATTTCATAAAAAAGGCTCATGAAAGGGGGCTTTTTCCTTGTAGAAAGACCGAAATAATAACTTCTGTAGGATTACCTCCCAAAAGAATACTCCTGAGTTTTACAGTGATAGGCGGAAAATGTGACAGTGATGAATTAACTATTGAAGTGGCCCGTCATCAGTATACAGAGGAGTATATACAACTTACCCGGGAATACTATTTAAAATTCTGAAGGTTGATAACTAAACTCACCTGCTTATTCCGGATATAATATAAAAAAGAGTGCAACCTTTCAGGAAAGCACTCTTTTTACTATATAATGTATAAATAAGATCAAATAACAGCTACCGGACCAGTCGCAGGTGTAGACAGAGCAATAATTCCCAGCTTTTTAAAACATTTTTCCAGTTTATCGACAGCAAAATCAATCTGTTCTTTCGTATGGGTAGCCATGAGAGAAAAACGGATCAATGTATCTTCCAGAGAACACGCCGGAGGAATAACTGGATTTACGAATACACCTTCATCAAAAAGCATTTTGGTTACCAGGAATGTTTTTTCCATATCCCGCACATAGAGAGGAATAATAGGAGTGGAGGTATTTCCAATCTCAAATCCCAGCTCTCGGAAACATTTCAATGAATAGTTGGTGATATCCCATAAATGCCGGAGACGTTCCGGTTCACTTTTCATGATCTGTAAAGCAGCGCGGGCAGCAGCAGTTGCAGCCGGAGTATTACTGGCACTGAATATATAAGAACGGGAGTTATGACGTAAGTAGTTTATGATCGATTCATCTCCTGCAATAAAACCTCCGATAGCTGCCAGAGATTTACTGAAAGTACCCATGATCAGGTCTACATCGTTTGTTACCCCGAAATGATCACAGGTTCCACGTCCCTGGTTACCCAGAACACCCAGACCATGCGCTTCATCCACCATGATACTGGCATTGTATTTTTTGGCAAGTCTTACGATTTCGGGCAGATTAGCAATATCTCCTTCCATGCTAAAGACTCCATCTACTACAATTAACTTGATCTTGTCGGGAGCACAACTCTGAAGCACCTTCTCCAGAGATTTCATGTTGTTGTGTTTAAACTTTAACGCCTGGGAAAAAGACAATCTCCGACCTTCTACAATAGAAGCGTGATCCAGTTCGTCGCATATAATATAATCTTCCCGTCCGGTCACACAAGATACAACACCAAGATTTACCTGAAAACCTGTAGAATAAATAATTGCATCCTCTTTTCCGACAAATTCAGCCAGTTCTTTCTCCAGTTCAATATGAAGGTCCAGCGTTCCGTTCAAAAAACGGGAACCTGCACATCCGGTTCCATATTTTCGGGTAGCTTCGACAGATGCTTCTATTACTTTAGGATGGTTGGTTAATCCCAGATAGGAATTCGATCCGAACATCAGAATTTTCTGACCATTCATCATCACTTCCGTATCCTGTTCACTTTCAATACAGCGGAAATAGGGGTATACCCCTTTGGCTTTAACTTCTTGGGGAGTAGTATATTTAGCCAGCTTTTCTTGTAATAATCCCATAATGTGTACGTATGTCCTTTTACTCACCTTCTCGAGGTGAAAAGTTCTTTTTAATTTTAATAGTCATTAAAAAAACAGGCAGCAAAGATAAGAAAATATGTAATGCCAATCATCAATTTCAGTAAAAAATATGTTTTACGAGTATTAAATAAGGAGATAAAATAACAATAGAAAAAGAAAAAGAGTTATTTTTACCCATTATTACCAGAACGAACCATACTTTACATGAGCTCTAAAAAAAGATCCTTTTCATTGTAAATCCGAAGTCCGGAACTCAGAATAAAGAAGAGATATTATCACTGAGAACAGCTCGGATTGAGAGCGAGAAATAAATACCAGATATTCCTCTTCCTGAGCGACCCGGCCATGCAGAAGCTAGAGCAAATCAGGCAGTTGAAGATAAGATAGAGTTCGTGATTGCTATCGGTGGAGACGGTA
>JAJQBG010000017.1 GCA_021203405.1 Bacteroides sp. | reverse complement strand
GGTTTGTCCCCTCTATTGATCGGGCAAACCATCAACCGGGAACTCCCTGGAGATGCCTCCATCCTTAAACAACCCGTATTACGCAAACTCAGTGCCAAAGAGATACTGGACGGAAACGTGAAGTGGAACCGGCAGGATGTATATAAACTCCACTACGATGATACCGGATTTGACTACTCCAAAGTAGGTAAAACCCCTGCCAGGGGCAAACACCCCCGGATGTTTACCTCTCCCGACGAACTTTTATCCGTAAAAAAACGACTTGAATCTACCCGTATCGGAGCATTGATGCTACATACCGCCAACCGCAGATCCGCGGAAATGCGGTTGGGCCAGGGGACCTTGGGCGAATATTATCAGAAAGCCCTGAAGGCAGCTCTCACACCCGAAGAAACCCATAAAGCCGGACATCGGTTTATGAACGAACTTACCGTACAAGGGCTTATGGCACAGTTAAACGGAGATGATCCGTTGCTGAAAGAGACAGCCTCCGCTGCCGGGCAGCTCATCCGTAGCCTGGCGGCTTATATAGAGACACAACCGGTACTCCAGGGCAGTGAAGAGATGGTCAAAGAGGCTGTTTACTATGGGGCGTATCTGGCCAAACTATATGACTTTACAGCCGCCGGCATGAAAAAGGAAGACCGTAACTTTTATACAGACTTTTATAAAAGAAACACTACCGGCAAATATTCAGACGGCATGCAGATCCCTCCCCACTGGCGCCGGTGGAATCACATGGCTGGTGTAATGTCTTATCCTCTCTCTACTTTTGCCGTGGAAGGAGAGGCGGTCATTGATAGCCGCATCCTGGAACGGGGGATAGAGGTTGCAGCAGATTTTTATACCTACCAGTTCTCCCCGCAGGGAATGAGTACCGAAGGGATGAATTATACCCTGGGCCAGTCAGATTTTAATATGGCATTTCTCTCCTCCCTGGTCAGAAGAGGAAAAAAGAACCTGTTTGCCCATCCCCATTTCCGGGCCACGGTAGATTGGTTCATCCATACCCTTTCCCCCAATCCGAAAGCCCTTTGGAGTACCCCCGGAGATACCGGTACCCGCAGCCTGCTTCCCTGGAGCATGATCATGGTGATGAAATATTACTACCCCCATGATCCGAAAATAGACTATCTCTATGCCCACTGTTTTCCCGCTACCCTGCATCATACACCAGACGTTTCGGCTTTTATTCATTGCATAGACCCCGATCGGACAGCCGCTGAGTATGGATCGGTACCTCCTGTGGAAATGCCCGAAACCTTGTGGTCCCCCGAAAGAGGTTCTTTTATTACCCGGGACAAATGGGATGAACAGGGAGTAAAATTCTCGCTGGAAGGACGTACAGATACCTATTTTATCTCCCATGACCATGCCGACAGGGGAAACTTCTACCTCTCTTCCCACGGAAGAGAGTGGGTCGTAGATGGCTTCCGCAGTACAGAGAGTAAGTATCATTCGGTGATCACGATTGATGACCGCGGACAGGGATATTTTGCTACCCCGGCTTCCTGGTTAAGCTATATCGACCGCAAAGAGGCGGTTCTGGGTGTAATTGACTATAAGTATTGCTATGACTGGCTTTGGCTGAAAGGTCCCGTTGCTGATATGATGGCAGGCAATCCTGTCCCCGAAAAATGGAGCAACAGTGTCTATCAGGCAGTCGCCGACAGGCTCAGAACATACTATCCGGACGCGCAGCCGGAACGGGATCCCCTGGAAAAGGTGGCTCACTATTACGATAAAAATATATACCGTAACTCTCTCATCTGGAAAGAAGATTCCTGGCCCATGCGCCTGAAACACTATCCGGTAGAGTATGCGTACCGTACGGCCGGGTTGATAAAAGGAGAACATCCCTATGTACTTGTTGTAGACGATCTCAAAAAAGACGATCTGGAACATCTCTATGAATGGATCCTTCCCATGCCTATGGATGTGGAACTTGTTTCCATCAAACAACTCTTAAACGTTGAACATCAGAACGGACCGGTCAACATCGGGTTTAATGAGATCAGTAACCAGGGGAAAAACGGAGTTTACGAAATGATAGTAGGAGATAAACGCATGAAAAGAGATATGCGGGAGGTAGATCATACAGCCGGGGCGGAATACCTTTCTGGCAGATACCTTCCCTCTGCGGGAGACCCTCAGCTACTGGTGCGCTTGTTGGATAAAACACCACCCGCCCGGGCAAATCTGGAGGTGAATCCCCGTCTGGAGGTGATGGAACACCTCAAAACAGAAGATATCCATCAATTTTATATGCGTAGCATGGGACTCGGAAAACGCCTGGTTCTCCCTTCCCGGGCTACCCGTGGCGATTTTAAGGTATTGCTTTTCCCTCATCTGCATGGAGAAGAGTTACCTTATACCGAATGGAACAGTGATAAAACCGAACTGATCGTCCGCTGGAGCGACCAGGAAGATCGTTTGATTTTCAGAACCGACCCCACAGGAAGAACGTTGGTCTCTTTGTACCGGGAAGGGGAGTTTGTTTTTGATACGGTGAATGAGTGATCGTTTCATAGAAATTGTGCAAAGAGGATATTCATGCCATTGTACCCCCCCCTTCAATGGGTATGCAAACGTAGGAATGTTAAACTCATGTAAAGGAAAAGACTTTAAACCGCTTATATTTTATATCTTTGCTGGCTATTAAAAGATTTATAAATGAGTAGAATAAAGATAAGGAACTTTGGCCCCATAAAAAACGGACTGACCGAAAATGGTGGTTGGATGGATATAAAGAAAGTAACCACTTTTATTGGAAATCAAGGTAGTGGAAAGAGTACGATTGCAAAAGTTATCTCAACACTTTTATGGATAGAGAAGGTGTTAACAAGAGGAGATTTCAAAGAAAAAGAATTTTCCGCTTCTAAATTCAGAAATAAGTATTGTGGTTATCATAGGATTGCCAACTATTTCATTAAGGATAAAACTGAAATATTC
>JAJQBG010000196.1:11089-14466 GCA_021203405.1 Bacteroides sp. | reverse complement strand
TGATCTCAGTAGAAAAACTACTAAAAAAGGAGTTATTAATTAACAGATAAAAACCACTTAAGATCAAAAGAAAAATGAGTTGCTGTCATAACAAAAAATATGTAGAGAACCCTTGTGTTAAAGACAAGGAGTGGAACGAAGTAAATAACCTCTTAGGAGTAACAGAGTGCGGAACCACTATAAAAATTAAAAAGCCGCTTTACGAACTCGATAAAACAGACCGGAATAAACTCGACACCCTAACCACAGAAGGTAAGGGGAATAAAGTACTGACTGACAACGGAAAGTATAAAACAGTCGAAGCCCTGAAAGCCGTTGTAAATGGTAATAACCCGAAAGATGTGGAGATCAACACCCCCTCCGGAGAAATCTCCATAAACGCCCGTGAAGGCATAAAGCTCTCTGCCGGTAAAGGCCAATCCGTTAAAGTGGAAGAAATGGAGATCACCCGGGAGGATGTCACCTTTAAAGGGGAACCCCTGGTTAAAGCTTCCGATATTAAGAACGCCGTCAGGTACGACAGGGAGAACCACATCCGGCCACACGGTAATGTAATTCTGAAGAACAGCGCTGCCGTTTCGGGAAGGACAACCGACGAGAACACCTTTAAAATGCTCTCCATGACTTCCGGTGATAAGATGGAGGTAGGCTCTCTCAATATAGAAACGACCCTATGATCCGAAGTACGTCCCTATATAGAAACCAGAGGAGGAGATACCGAAAGAGTAGCCTACCTTTCCGATATCCGGAATACAAACCATGACCTTTCCGAACTCTCCGGACGGGTGGACCACCTCGAATCCGACCTGAACGGTTTTAAAACGGAAACATCCGGTAAATTCACCGATACTGAAAATGCAATGAACGGAATCCAGGAGGAACTCTCCCAGGTTACCGAAGATGTAGACTTCCTGCGTACGACTACAGACAGTGAATTTAATACCGTTAACAACCAATTAACCAACCTGCGCTCCGATGTAGATACCAATCAAACAGAGATAGCCGCCAATAAACAGGAGATTGACCTTTTGCGGCAGGATTTCAACAACGAAGAGCGCTTTAAAGGCTACTTTGAAACAAATGCCGACATACAACAGCTTCCCGGCTCCCGGGGTGCCTACGCCTGGAGCGCGGAATCCGGTACCGTCTGGATGCATGACGGCAATTCCTGGGTAGACTCCGGAACCCCCATCCCGGATCAATCCGTAGCTCCTTCCGACAGTAACCCGCTACCCGATGGAATCGCCCATCCGGGAAACTCTACAGAATATGCACGGGGAAACCATGTTCATCCCACCGATACCAGCCGGGCTGCCCTTAGTGAATTACAGGATGTAGCTGCAAGGGTTACAGCCAATGAAGGAACACTTTCTACTTTGCAGGATGGTGTATCTACTGCACAGAATAATATCACTACTTTACAAAGTACTGTTTCCGATCATAGTACCCGCTTAGACACAGCAGAAGGCCGGATTAGCACTATCAATGAAAATCTTTCAGCTACACAGGCTCAACTCACTAATTACGTTGCATCGAACAACGGACGGGTAAAAACGCTGGAGGATAATGTTTACGATCTACAAGGTCGCACTTCAGCCAATGAAGCATCCATAAGTACTTTGCAGGGTAATGTAGCAACCAATTCAAGCGATATCCGGACACTAACCGGTAACGTTGCCACTAATACGGCTAATATTGCCACTTTGCAGAATGGGCTTGGCTCTGCTAATGATAATATTACATCTCTTACTTCCCGTGTATCCACCAATGAATCAAATATTGCAACGAATGCAAGTGACATTCAAAGCATCTTAGATCGGTTAGGAAGTGATGAGTATTTCCGTGGTTATTTTGATACGACTGCCGAAATTACTGCCCTCACTAATGTAGTGGAGGGTAACTTCGCCTACAATGGAGAGACAGGTACTATATGGCTTTACAATGGAACTACATGGCTTGACTCTGAAACTCCAATTCCTAATCAGGCTGTACCTCCATCTGACCAGGTGCCTCTTATGGATGGCACAGCTAATGCGGGAATTAGTGCTGAATATTCACGGGGAGATCATAGACATCCTACCGATACAAGCAGAGCGGCTGCTTCTGATCTTTCTGATCTTACCGATATTGTAACAGGGCAAAGTATGGACCTATCCGGATTACGCACCGATGTAGATGCAAATACTGCAGGAGTATCCACCAATGCAAGTGCGATAAGTACACTGCAAAGCAACCTTTCCACTGCTCAGGATGATATAACTACTTTGCAGGAAGGAGTTGCAGCTAATAAAGCCGATATTGATGCACTTGATAATCGGGTTGAAACGCTGGAAGCAGCATCTACCAATCTGGATGGACGACTCTCTACAGCGGAACAGAACATCGCTACCAACACCGGTGATATTGCCACTAACGCTCAGAATATCTCTGATAATGCAAGTGCAATTTCCACCAACGCTGGCAACATCACTGCCAATGCGAATGCGATAACCGCACTCACAGGAAGGGTAACTGTTAATGAGGGAAATATCTCTGATAACTCGGATCGAATAGACGCTCTGGAAACCGACTTAGGATCGAATTACGTTGATCTCAGAAGTGTGTAAACTATCTATGGAATTAAAACGTTTGGCAATCAGGTTAATACTGTCGGGGTGATGCCAGCAGTGAATGGTTCTTATGATCTTGGTAGTTCTACTCAGAGCTGGAGAAACATTTACGCTGCAAGTTTGGGAGTGAGCGCAACGCCTATTGGTAACGGATATTTCACCAATCTAAGTGTCGGAGGTACTCCTGTCACTCCTAATAATTATGTAAAATTAACAGAAGCGCAAACAGTCGGGGGAGTGAAAACATTTACTAGTACTGCATATTTTTCCGATGGTATTGGGGGTACTTCTTATCCTGTTCCTAACGCATATATCTCGAATCTTGGTGCCACCAGTGCTCCGGTTACTCAGAGTGTTACTACTAACGCGGTAGTATCAAGTCTTAGTCCTTTGAATAACACTACGAGCACGGTCGGAAGTTCTACAACACCTTTCCCTAATGGATATTTTACAAATCTTCAAAAGGGAGGGGTAGATGTTGCTACGGTAGATGATCTTTCGTCTGGAGTTTCCAATATGGTCACTACGGATACGGCTCAGATAATATCCGGAGCGAAAACGTTTACTGATAGAACCGTTATTCAAAATACAGGTATCGTTCCTTCGTCCAATGGTACAAGTTATATAGGGGACGCTAATTACAGGTTTAATAGTATATATGCAGTTAATATAGGTTCAATAGATCCAATTACAAAGTATGGTCACTTTTAAAACTTATACCCCCCGCGGATTACGACGGGGGGATTGCTGGGGGTCGATTTGGAGATA
>JAJQBG010000196.1:0-11079 GCA_021203405.1 Bacteroides sp. | reverse complement strand
TTTTTTTTTTAATTATACGGCTTGCACCGATATCTACACATTTTAGATTGTCGTCAGCGTCTGATGTTTATATTAGACATCTACAGGGGGATTGCTGGGGGTCGAATTGGAGATACTCAATATCCGTTTAATCTTGGATATTTCACCAATCTTGGAAGTGATACAGTTCCTGTAACGAATGGGTATTTCACTAATCTGTTTGAGAATGGAACCCCGGTTGCAACAACTTTAGATGTATCTGGAGCGATTGCCAATATGGCCACTACCAATACGGATCAGGTCATATCAGGAGCGAAAACGTTTACGGGTACTCTGACTACAAGGAGTATAGTACCCGATGTAAGCTCTAATTGGAACTTAGGAACATCTACCAATCCATACTGGTTTATATATGGTCAATATCTGTTTGCAAACCAGGTTGGTTCAACAAACCTTCCGATATCCACAGGTTATTTTGACAATCTTTATAAGGGAGGAGTCGGTGTATCAACAGTTGATGATATAGCTGCTTTACAAACCCAAATAGACGAATTAAAAGCCGAAATAGAAGCTTTAAAAACAAAGTCATAACCTCTTTTCAGTTGTGCCGGGGACATCTCCGGCACTTCTTTTACTACAAAAGCCATGATAAAAGAAACTACCTGTAATAACTTAGAAATCATTCTACCCAAAGTAAACCGGTGTTTACTGGACAAAGAAAACACCTATACTCTTATCCTACAGAATAATTTCACAAAAAGACTCTATATCTTCAAAGTAATAGACAGGATCCGGACCAGCTCTATCACTGTTTGCCGGAACCCCCTGCGCTTTCACTTTGAAGTCCGCCGGCCCGGGTGTTTTGAGCCCGGAGAATATTAGCCTCCTTGAATGAGAAAAACTGTTGTCGCCGGCTTCACAGCCGGTGACTTTTTAGTAACCAGGCTTCATAACCCAAAGACGACACAAACAATCAAATGACTTCAGGAATACATAAAGTTTAAAAAACACAATTTTGGTAGCACGGTAGCACATTATACTGAAATACAAGAAGTTATAGTGTGACAGGTACTTTTAGGAGGTAGCACCCCTGTCACCCGATTCACTTAGCAAAAACAGACCCAGGGAATTCCTTTTGGAATTCCTTTATTTTTTTACGCTAAAACACTATAATATAAAATTTTATCAGTGAATTATTGTTAGTATCACCCGGGTCTGATGGGTGCTCCGACCCGGGTCATAGCACCCGTCCGACCCGGGTCTCACTGATAGTCCGACCCGGGTCGGACAGCATATTATTAAAGTCATCCTATATAAAACAAAACCGCACCAAAAACAGATATAAATATTGTTTTCAGTGCGGTAAATACGGCTTTCTTTTATCTTACTCTTCCAAAAGTAGAGCTGGAAAAAGTCGAACCCTCGCTCAAACAAGGAAAGAACCAGCTTTCTACATGCTTATCTTTGCTTAGGTTGTCGGGTATGAACAGAATCAAAGCCATCAAATCCATACCTTAGCCTCTTTGGTTTCATCTTCTCTTCGAGGCCAGAGAAGACTATCCCCGATTTAACTGCACCACCTGATCGGAATTCTTCGGAGCAACAGCTTCCGGGTGATGTCTCGTCCCCGCACCTGGTACAGGGATTAAGCTAATCTACCCTGTTCCACATCCCGGAGCATTTCTTGTATATCATATCTTCTTTGTTCATCCCGAAACAGTATGACCGGAGTTATTCCGAATCATTTTCAAACAGTTTAGCAGTACTCAAGATCTTTACTTTTACCTCTTCATCCAAAAGATCCAGATCCTCCTGAGTTAAAATCTCGCCATAGATCATTCCTGTTGTACACGATGAACAATCGTATCCCCCAACACTTCAGTACCCTCCGGCATCAATCCGGTATCTAATAGCGTAGTAGCCGTAGTATCCTCCAGATGAAAATAATCCCGTTTCAGACTATCCGGCAATTCTACGCGTGGCCGTCGCATAGGTTGTGTCAGCTCCATACTTGCGATCTCCTGAATACTCTGCCGCAGTTTCTCGTCCATCTCTTTTCGCAGGTTAATGGTCGGCGTATTATTCAGCACTTTTTCACGGGCTACGGTAAACATATTCTTATATTTCGCCTTGCCCAATCGTATTTTCATATCATCCGGTGTGCCCGAGACATTCAATCCCAGCTTGAACGGAACCGGTGATTTAAGTACAGTGATATGGTAGTCGAAGGACATATCTAAGTTCTGTATCCCTCCTACCGCAGCGTTGTACCTGTCCATGGCGATCTGGAAAGGGAAGATCATCATCTTCTCATCTTCCAGGATCATTTCGACGGATATACTATCAATCAGGTTCTTATCCTTATTCTTAAACCTCATCATCCTGGCGATCTCTGAGAAAGTCTCCCCGTCAAGCAACACCAGGTTCTGACCACTCAGGAAACAGGATGCCGTGGTTTCCGGCAGGCGGACGTTCATCAGCGAATCCAGTTCGGTAACAGCCGTGAGGTTACAATCCACCACCCCTTCGAATGAACGAAGCATGGGAGTCAGTTCGTCAATCATGGGCATGGCACCGATCAACTCTTTTATATTGATGCGTTTTACCCCCAGTTCTATTCCCAGGTGCGCTCCCCGGGTGTCAGGTGCCTTATAAACCATGGTCATAGATACATCTCCGACATCCGAAGTGAGCATCAGGCGTGTCAGTTGAATAGCCTGATCGCGCAGAACAATTTTTCCCCGGGCGCTCCTGACTGCAATATTATTGAACCTGGCGTTGCGTATACGTGAATTAAATTCGAGGTCTAGGTTACGGGGAACGACAAATATACCCAGCTCCGTGTCATCGTCGTCCTGTGTGATATCGTTGCTTTCGTCCAGCACAAATCCGGAAATCGAATCCCGTTCCACAGCTGTCTTCTGTCCATATTCCGAACCCGCGACAGCCGCCCTGATGAGTTCATTAAAGTTGATGGAGTCGGCATCCAATGTCATCTTCGCGGTGACTTTACCATTGTACAGCAAGGCCCCCCGAATGCCTTCTACCTCTCCTTTCAGCTTGAAGTCCGAACGCCCCAGATGTACGTGCGCTTTGGAGAGGTTCACTGTGTTTTGCGTAAACGCCATGTCCGACTCCTACATACGGATCGGGATCGGGAAGTGCGGCGTCCGCATACGGATATCTGTGGAAGAGAGATTCCCGGAAATCTCCCATTTTCGTAGTAACTCCTTTGCCTCCTGCGATTCTACCTGGAAAGATAGGTTCGCTGTCGGGTCTATCCGGCTTCTACGCAGGGAATCACGCTGTATACGGGTTAATGTACTATCCCGTCGGTCAACCCGTGCCTCTCCCGACCCCCTCACCCGGGTAGAGTCGCCAGGAGCAGTAACTCTCCGCCGGCGTACCTGTTGTTTATGGAGTTTTAATTTGAATGTAGCTTTGCTGATGCGCCCGGACATATCATATACCCGCCCTGCCACTGTGTCTACAGATATCGTTGCGCCGATCTCCGGCAGACCGGGAAAATCGGCCCTGGGTCGTATATTCACCCCTCCCACTGCATGCATACCTCGTATGCGGACTGAATCGCCCATAACCAGCCGCAGATTGTTGATCCGTCCTCCTATCGCCACAGGCGCCACGGAGGCAGTATCTTTGGGAGGAGAGGTAGCCACCACCACACTGACCCGGCTGGAATTCGCTACTACTTCTTTTTTCCAGTTCAGGTTGAGCGAATCAAGCACAACCTTACTTCTGAGCAGATTTTTAGGAGCATTGCCTGCCACACTATCCTTTACATGGGTTCCCAGAGTGATATTGGCATAGGAGGTATAGAAAGTGAAATCCTCCCGGGGATAATGGAAATTTACCTGTTGAACGTTCACTACTCCGTTGGCATCTATTTTTCCATAGTCCGATGTCAGTATATCATCGAGCAGGCATTTGGCCGAAAAGTCAAAGTCGACCTCTCCTCCCATCTCCATTCCCTCCAACGGCAATTTTTCTGCGATCTGTGTGAAGTTGATAGTGGCTTTTGCCTGGGCATTGATCGTGGGTCGGGTCAGGATATGGTCAAACTCTCCTTTAGCTGTAAGCGTGGAGGAGGCCGTTTGCAAATGCAGGTTTTTAAGTTCCAGAGACGAGGGCTGCGCTCCCGAAAGATCGATCAGCGTACTGAAGTCCACATCAAAACCCTCCACAAACGGTTTCCCGGGGTATTTGACAGATGCCAGTGTTCCATCTGCCAGTTGCAGGGAGAGGCTGATCAATGGATAGTGATCCGGGCCCAGTTTTCCACTCAGTTTACCAGTCGATTCCACTTTACCACCGGCTACCAGTTTAGAGGAAACAGGCAATATATGTTCGGGTATCATTTTCACGACATCCTCCAGCGACGAGGCATTGAGGCTGAAATCCACATCTACGTTGGTCAGCCCCGGAACAGTGTCGCGCTCCAGTATTCCGGTTGTGTTGAGTTCCATTGCTCCGACTCTGACCCGTCCTCTTTGTATGGCAAGTGTTTTCAGCATCCTGTCGCGTACCAGTGTGGTGCGGAAAGAGAAGGGCAGTTCGCGGGTGAAGGCCTGTCCCTGATACCAGGAAGTAATTCCGGCAGTACGTATATTTAGGCTCAGATCAGCCTGTTCTTTGGAGAGGTTGCCTTTGAGTCGCATATTCAGGCTATCCACCATCACAAACATATCCTGCTCAAGGTCATCGTATGTCAGGTTGACGTTGCGCAGGCGGATATTGCTGATATTGAGCTCCGGCATTACGAAAACACTGGTATCCTGTGGGGTAACCTCTATCGTATCACTGGAAACAAATATATCCCAGTTTGCACGCCCCAGGGTATCTACATAGGCGTAAATATCAGCATTCTCTATTTCTAATTGCTTAATAATTATCTTATTTTCGAAAATGAAGGCCACGGGATTTATGGCAATCATAAAATGATCGAATGCCAGCAGAGTATCTGTTTCCGTGAAGATACTGCCGTTGCGCAGGCTGACACCCAGATCGGGGAATGTACTAAACAGGGTAATATCTATGACCTCACATTGAAGGTCGCTTTTGACATATTCTGAACTTAATCCTAAAATAATCGGGGTGATCCGCTTAGGAGTAGCCACCGTATTCAGCGCGACAGCTATACCGAGGATCAATATCATGAGTACCCCCAGTAGGGCCAATCCAACTCTGATCAGGAATTTTTTCACCTTTTTTAGTAGTTTTCTCCTTTTCCATAAACTTTTTGTGTGTATGTTGAAAACGGCACTAAGATACGAAAAAGGGATATTTCAACAGGGAAGTACTATACATAATTTCATTTACTTTAAACTTCCTGGTTATACCGTTTTTACTTTCGGTACAAAGGCATTGTGTATCTGAAGGATATGCCATAAATCATCAAGGAGACGCAAAAAGGAGAAGACAATTTTACGGATAAGAAAAAAACCCTGATCTACAGGGCTTTAAATTTTAATTAGTGGAGCTGGAGGGAGTCGAACCCTCGTCCAAACAAGGAAAGAACCAGCTTTCTACATGCTTATCTTTGCTTAGATTGTCGGGTATGAACAGAACCAAAGCCATCAAATCCATACCTTAGCCTCTTTGGTTTCATCTTCTCTTCGAGGCCAGAGAAGACTATCCCCGATTTAACTGCACCACCTGATCGGAATTCTTCGGAGCAACAGCCTCCGGGTGATGTCTCGTCCCCGCACCTGGTGCAGGGATTAAGCTAATCTACTGTAATTCGATTAAGCAGCAAGAGCGTAATTAGTTTCGCCAGATAAAATTTTGATAACTGAGATTTAAGTGCAAATTACCGACGCACTGCATGCTTACTTATCCTTTCTACCCGCTGTCAAAACCAGTCAACCCCAGATAAAAAATGATTTGGAACGACAAAGATACGAAAATTAAACACAATCTGAAAGAGGAAAGTTGTATATTGCAAAAGAAAACCGCTATTTTTGTGTGATCTTTAGAGGTAAACTGATAAATTATCCTAATATGAACCATAAATTTGCATCACTCATTCTTACCGGTTTGTTACTAATAGCATGTAACTCAAAAAAAGAAAATCCCATGAAAGATAACAATCATGCACCGTTAACCCTGCTGGTGGGTACTTATACCTCCGGAGCCAGTGAAGGGATCTATGTCTACGATTTTGATTCGGTAACAGGAACAGCTGTTTACAGAAGTGAAACAGCGGTAGAAGATCCTTCTTACCTGAATGTATCGGCCGATGAAAAGTTTGTATATTCCGTCAGTGAAGGAGAGGGAGCAGCGGCTCGTATCAATGCTTTTACCTACGACAAGGATAAAAAGGAGCTGACCCTGCTGAACAGTGAACAGGCTACCGGGAATGCACCCTGCTACATCATCATTGACCGGAAACGGAACTTTGTTATTGTACCTAACTACAGTAGCCAAAGCCTGAGTGTATATCCACTGGCAAAAGATGGAACAATACTTCCTGCTGCCCAGACAGTGGTTTTTGAGGGAAGCGGCCCGGACAAAGAGCGTCAAAGCAAGCCTCATCCACACTGTGCCTATTTCTCTCCCGACAGCAACTATGTTTTTGTACCCGACCTGGGTTCCGATTGCCTGCACCGGTTCCGGATCAACGACAATGCTAAAGAAGATGGTACCGACTATTTGCTGAAAGAGGAGCCAAAAGCGGTAAAAGTAGCTCCCGGATCGGGGCCCCGTCATATTACTTTCCATCCGAACGGGAAATATGCCTACCTGATCAACGAACTCTCGGGTACGGTCATAGCATTTTACTACGAAGATGGAATACTGGAGGAGATACAAACCATTCCTTCGGACCTGATGGAGGGTCGCGGAAGTGCTGATATCCATATAAGCCCGGACGGACGCTATCTCTATGCCTCCCACCGGTTGGTAAACGATGGGGTAGCTGTATTTGATATCAGCCAGGAAGACGGCACGTTAACACCGATAGAGTATGTAAATACGGGGATCCATCCCAGGAACTTTACGATCACTCCGGATGGAAAATTCCTGCTGGTAGCCTGCCGGGATAGTGATGTCGTGCAGATCTTTGCCAGGGACGAAGAGACAGGAAAACTGACGGATACCGGGAATAAGATAGCGTTGGATAAGCCGGTTTGCCTGAAATGGATCGGATCTTCTAATTAATCCAATTCAACAACGTATAAAGAGAGAGCCGGGATAAACCCTTCCCGGCTCTTTTACTTGTTACGGGCTTCACAGCGGGTAACAAGGTATCTATGAAAAAAGAGACTACTTCACAGCAGGCAAAAAATCACAAACTAAATATAAAAAAACAATTATTTGAATGTACTATAATCGTAAAGTAGGGAAGAGTGGATCTCTTTTTTATTCTTTACAGGGATCAGTGTAAATCCCCAGTTATACTCTTTATCGGCCGCAATAGTAAATCCGGGCTGTACGCGGGCTCCCCAACTGTCGTATCCCGCTACTCCCTGCTGCTTCATATCCACACATACCTCTACAAAATCACGGAATACAATATCATTGACATGGTGTTGCCTGCGCAGTACATTCTTAGCCGCCTCTTCGTCACGGCCGGCGATCTCTCCGGGGCTGAAATTATTCCACTGCCGGGGATGGGGCAACGCCTCTTCCGAATCGAAATCTTCTATGGAATTGCGCAGCGCATTGAAGCCGATCAATCCATCAGCCTGCACCAGTAACCCTTTGCCGTTACTTTCTGTAAGTGCCAGCCAGCGGGTATCGCAATGATGGCCATTCTCCTGGGGACGTACATAGTTATAATATTGCTCTTCGGCGGTACTTTCATAGAGTCCGACCAGGGTTCCGGCCTTGCGGTCTATGTAGTTCTCTTCCGGCCCCCGGCCAAAGTATTGCAACCGGTTCATCCCTGCGGGCAGGCGGAAACGTACGCCGATGCGGGGTGCCTCTAGGTCGGCATCACTGCGGCGGGTATCGGCTCCTCCGGGAGAGAAGGTAGCACTAAGCATAGCTTCGCTCATCTCGATCTCCGTCTCTTTGCGGTCGGTGGGGGTGAAACAGATATGTACGTTTACAATACCGGAAGCGAAGATCCGGTAGCGCACGATATAGTTATTACCGGCAGCCAGGAGGTAATTAATTTCCAGGTCGGTCCAATCTTTTTCCTCTTTCACCGTCGTGGAGGCTATCTTCAGGTCACGCCCGGACTCTTTCCAGATCTGCAACCGTTTGGGTGCCCCGTTCCCATAATCATTATCGTTGGGAGCCCGCCAGAAATTAGGTCGCACTCCAAATTCATCTTTAAAATACTCAGTTCCATCTACCTGGTAAGAAGTAACCACCGCCCTCTTCTTATCAAAGACAAAGGAGACTTTGGATGACCCGATACGGATCTGATCTCCGCTTTCTTCCACCTTCAGAGAAGGCCCTGCCGGGTGATACTCCTTTTTCAAAGGCTCTACCGGGAGCCGGAACTGATCATACGCAATGAGGTAATTAGCAGGAACCAGAGGTTCGGCCTGATGGGTATAGACTTCAAAATTAACAAAGAACTCGCTTCCCACTTTCGGACGGATCCCCTGTAAAGGTACCCAGACCGTTGTAGAGGCCTGGGGTTCCAGGTTGATGGCGAGTGTTCCTTTCCGGAGTACTTTATCATTCTCTTTTACATAATAAATAAACCGATAGCGGGAGAGATTGGTAAAATAGAAACGATTCGTTATCCGGAACTCTCCTTTACGGGGATCGATCACTTCAAATCCTACATTCTGGTGTACATATTTCACCTCGGCCATCGCCGGATGGGGGGGGGTGCGGTCCGGATTTACCAGGCCGTTACACAAAAAGTTCGCATCACTGGGTGCCTCCACTCCGAAGTCTCCCCCGTATGCCCAGAAAGGGGTGCCGTTCTTATCTTTCTGCAACAAGCCCTGATCTACCCAGTCCCAAATAAATCCCCCTTGTAAATGGGGATATTTATAGATAGCCTTCCACTGCTCCAAGAGGTTGCCTGTAGAATTCCCCATCGCATGTGCATATTCCGAAGGAATAATGGGACGGTCACTTCCCTCCTGCCCGATCTTCTCTAACCACTGGGCCGAGGGATACTGCGGTACATACATATCTGTATTCCACTCCCAGAGTGCCCGTTCATAGACTACCGGCCGGTTCATGCTCTTTTGCTCCCGCTCTTTTATCCACAGGTAGGTCTGGTAGAAGTTATACCCGTTACCGGCTTCATTCCCTAACGACCAGATCGTCAGCGAGGGATAGTTCTTATTCCGCTCATACATATTGATCGTCCGTTCCAGGTGCGGTTTCAGCCACTCCGGGTTATTTCCCAGGGAGGCTCCTTTGCGGAGGTTATATCCCATCCCGTGCGATTCGATATTGGCCTCGTCATATACATAGAGGCCATAGAGGTCGCACAATTCATAGAGTTTCCGGTCCTGCGGATAGTGTGCCAGGCGCACAGCATTCAGGTTGTGCTGCTTCATCAGTTCCAGATCTTTTACCATTAACTCTTCCGTTACATAATGTCCGGTATGCTGGTCGTGCTCATGCAGGTTGACCCCTTTCATCTTTAAAGGCTGCCCATTGATAAAGAGCAACCGGTAAGACTTACCGTTAGCAGCTAACTCTTCCGTCTCCTTAATTTCGATCCGCCGGAAGCCTACCCGAAAAGGTACCTGTTCCGTTACTTTTCCTCCTTCTTTCAGGGTAATAAGGAGTTGATAAAGTCCTGGAGATTCCAAACTCCAGGTGGTCACCTGCGGCAACTCTGCCTCAAACCTTACCCGCTCCTCTCCATTCCCGGGAACAGCCAGCGATTGCCCGGTTCCCGTTACTGTTTTACCGGTAGCATCCAACAGTTCATACGCTACTTCCAGCTTTTTATCCGATACGCTGTTATTCCGGATATCTACATCCAGACAGAAGATCCCCTTCGTATAGCTATCATCCAGGGTAGAGATCACCTGGAAATCCCGGATCGCCGTACGGGGCTGCGACCACAGGTAGACATCCCGCTCGATCCCACTTAAACGCCAGAAGTCCTGGCACTCTAAATAGGAGCCTGTGCTCCAGCGGAATATTTTCAGCGTCAGCCGGTTACTGCCCGGCCGCAGGTAATCGTTGATACGGAACTCTGCCGGGTTCTTGGAGTCTTCGTTATACCCTACTTCCCGGCCGTTCACATAGACATAGACTCCCGATTTGGCTCCTGCCAGGTGCAGGTAGATATCCCGGCCGTTCCAGTCGGCCGGTACTTCAAATTCGCGGCTATACACTCCTACCGGAATATCCTCCGGTAAAAGAGGCGGTTGCGGGTCGGAGGGCATGAACTCATACCGGATGTTGGTATAGATGGGAATTCCAAAGCCCTGTACTTCCCAGTTGCCGGGTACCCGGATGTTATCCCAGCTATCTGTTCTTACATCGGCATCCGTGATATTTTCCGGCAGCTCCTTATGTGAAACCAGGTAACGGAACTTCCAGGTACCGTTAAGCAGCCGGTAATAGTTGCTCTGCTTAAACCGATAGGACAAGGCATCCTGACGGTTGTCATAAGACATAAAGGGGGTGCGGGGATACTCCTTGTTCACGGAGATCACCTGAATATCCTGCCAATAGGGTAAAGTGGGATCGTTGCTTGCCGCCAGAGGTAAAAGTGCAGCTATACAAAAGAGAAAAGAACCGGCTAAGACCAATTTAAGGCATGCTTCTTTCATATCATTTACATTTAGAGTTAGATTCTATTTGCAAAGTACCGAAAGAATTATGAATAATGCAAATATTCGGGGCAGGAAGTTTGCCGGTTATGGGTAAAATCGGCTGTATCTATTTTCCTGATTTATAGGTAAAGGGAAGATAATTTTGAAATAAAAATATGTAGTTGAAAGAGAAAGATTTTTCCCGGTAGGTTTTTGAAAGATCCGAAGGATTCGAATAAGGGTACTGTCGGTTTCATTTGGGGGGGCTTAGGGGTGATGATACCAGATAGGATAAAGAGTGGCTATGAAGCCACAAAAAAGAATCACCGGTTGGGAAACCGGCGATAACAGAGTTAATAACTTTCGGCAAAACGAAGTGAACGGAGGAAAAGAG
>JAJQBG010000055.1 GCA_021203405.1 Bacteroides sp. | reverse complement strand
TAATATAACTATGGAAGAAATTAATGTAATTAATCAGGTAGGGACCCCGCGCCGTATATCGTGGGGTAGTATTATAGGAGGGCTGGTAACCGTATTGGCAATCTCCTTTCTGTTATCACTCATAGGTACAGCCATCGGACTATTTATGTTTGACCCGACCGACCGGGGAGAAGTGTTCGACGGTATAGGAACTTCTGTCGGGATATGGACCGTTCTCTCCCTGCTCATCAGCCTGGCAGCCAGTGGATTCGTAGCTGGTAAACTTGCCACCCGCGACGGGATTATTCATGGATTCCTGACCTGGGCATCCTCGCTACTCGTAGCCATCCTGCCGGGAGGAATGCTCCTGTCGTCTGCCACTAAAATGGCGGGCCATCTGCTTGGTTCCTTATCTACACTGACGGGCAATATCCTTTCAGGAGTCGGTTCAGCAGTTTCCGACGGAGCCTCCGAAGTAGCCTCCCTGTTTGGCGGCATTGACCTGGACACCAACCCGACGGAGATGCGGCAGGATGTGCGGCAAACCCTACGCCAGACAGGAATAAAAGAGTTTCAGCCGGATTATATCGACAGTCAGCTTTCAGCTGTGCGTTCCGACCTTGAACGAAGCGTCAAACAATTGGCTGCCAACCCACAGCAGGCGGACCGCATCATTGACGGATTCAGCAACCGTTTACAGGATCGTATAGATAATTATTCTTCGAATATCGACCGGGAAAAAGTGGTTACGGCTATTGTCAACTCTACAAAACTTTCGCGTGCGGAAGCCGAAAGCACGGTAGATCAGTATATGCAACTGCTTGATCAGGGATGCGAGAAACTTGACGAACTGGGAACAACCATCCGGAATGCCCGTCAGGAGTGGGACCAGATGAAAGCCAAAGCCCGCCGTAAATCCGAAGAGGTAGCCAACACCGCTGCCTGGACCTCCATCTGGTCATTTCTGGCTTTGCTCGTAGGTGCTGTGGTAACTGCTTTTGCCGCCCGCTACGGAGCCGACAAAACAAAAGAAGGCTACGAAGTATAACAACCCATCTCTCCCTATCCTATTTATATAATTGCAGTTTTTTATCTGTTGATGATCCTGTACATGGAATACAGGATCATCAATGGATATTTGTGTGGGGATTATGAGGTCCTTTATGGAAATCTACCGGCTGGGGGCGGGTTTTGATTCTACGACCTTCTTTTAGATATCCTTCTTTACGACTGTTTTTTCAATCTCATTTTCCTGAAAGTTTTCAGTTCCCTCTACAATATAGATATGATTATTATTTTTGTCCCTGTAAGGGATAGATCAATAGCCCGGGGCTAAGCAGAGCGAATCCTCGGGTAAAGATCGTTTTTATAACAGAACATTGTAAATGTTCTACCTCTTTACGCTCATCTTGTCGTTTATCCGGGTCGTAAAGAGGGTTGCTTTGCTCTGATGCATCTAAGTTTTATAACTATATAGAAAGGAATTTCCATGAAAAATAGTGTTTTCCCGTGTGTCTCAATCGCTCTGAAAAGAGTACCTGTTATACTAAATGAATCCGGTATAGACTATAATGATGATTTTTTATGAAGGTGATAATGTAGAACATTTACAATGTTCTGGTAAAGGAATACTTTCTACCCGGGGATTCGCTCCGCTCAGCCCCGGGCTATTTATGAATCCCTTACGGGGATTGAAAAAGGTTACTTTTACAGGTATCCTTTAAGAGTTTATAAAACTTGCTCCTATCGGCTGCACAGCTGTTCTTGTACTTGTGTATGGGCTATAAAGCCTCTTAGCTGTGCAGCCAGCGAAAATCCTGGACGCTTTTTAGTTGTATAACAGCTTCTGGAGAATGAGCGGCAATAGCAGACTTACATACTTTTTGTAAAAGGACTACTTTTTACTTCCTTTTATTTCTTTACTACCAGGAAAATTTCTCCGCTCAGATCACCTTCCTTTATTTCTCTTCTCCATACTTTATAAACCCGAAAACACGTTTTTTCCCAAATAACACACAATAAAATAAGATTCCTTATAGGAATATAAAATAATCTTCTTATTTTTGTGGTGACTTCTTTTCACATTTGTACTATAGCAGGCGTTAACTGCTTATTTATAGTAGGTATATATTGCGTATATATACCTGCTATTCTAACATATACGGTTTCGCACCCCCGTGTGGAGCGTTAATGCGCCCACTGTTTATACCTGCTATGCGGATGTGAATGGAAGTCAACGGGACAGGCGGAACCGTTCTTTTTTGCTCCGCCCCTTATTCATTTTTACTATGTCAACATTTTACAATTATTTTCAATGCAGGTTGGCTCCCTGTCCGCAGGAAGCACCTTTGGCACCCCAGGAGGAGCCAATGCTCACCGAAAGTATACTCTGTGATTTTTACCGGGAACTTTATAAACGTACCTTTCCTTTGAAAGAGGGAGAGGAGGTAACGGATATCACCCAACTGGAAGAACTACTGGCCAATGCTTTGGATAGTTACAACCTTTTTGCCAGCTGGGGCGTAAATGGGATACTATAGTCGGGAATCTTTCGCAGGCTCTCTCCTCTTACCTGGAAGATACCCACCATCTTCCCGAAGAGACCCGGTTGGGTGTAATGCGTACGGTAGCCGATCTTCAGAAACTGATGATTGATCTTTGCCGGTATAAGGTGGCTATCGGGGATAATAACCGTTTTTACCAAACGCTTCTGGTAGAATTAAAGGAGTTAAAGCGCAAGGAAACGGAGCATCTTAAAGAGCTTCAGCCGGAGGCTACCCACTGATTGGATAACCGGGATCTTTCAACGGGGGGGGGAAGATCCTGGTTTCTCTGGTAAGAATTAGATCGTTGATCATAGCCGGGAAACAGGGATTGAGTAAGAGGGGTTTTTCTCTTCTCTTTTTATGATAAAGATTATTCAGTAACGGATAAAAATTACAGGGATCCCGGAACAATATACGTAGAAAATTGTTTAATGTATGGTTGTGGTATAAATA
>JAJQBG010000342.1 GCA_021203405.1 Bacteroides sp. | reverse complement strand
AGTCAAAATCCCGCTCCACAGGAATACTCTTTTTTTCCTGCCGGAGGAACGTCTGCAATTTGGCAGGTATCTCTACCTCTTCTCCGATAATAGCTTCTACAGTTTCCAGAAATTTAGCCGGATGGGCAGTTTCCAGAAATACTCCGGTTTCCTGAGGTTGCAATCCTTCTTCTAATGCACGGTATCCACAGGCACCATGCGGATCAAGCAAATAACCGGTCTCCTGATAGACCTTCTTTACAGTTTCGCGTATCTGTTCATCTGTATAGGTAGTTCCGGAGATCTCTGCCGTAACAGCTGCATGAGAATTACCATACAGATCAATGACACGGGCAAAGTTACTGGGATCGCCTACATCCATTGCATTGGCAATAGTGGCTACAGAGGGTTTAGGATTATATTCTCCTGTTTGTAAATATTGATAGAATATATCGTTCTTATTATTGGCGGCAATAAAACGCTTAACAGGCAATCCCATTTTTTTGGCAAAGAGTCCGGCGGTAATATTACCAAAGTTCCCACTGGGTACACATATAACTAGTTCATCAGCTTTGCCGGCTTTTTTAAGCTGGGCATAAGCATAAAAATAGTAGAATGCCTGAGGTAGAAAGCGGGCTACATTGATAGAGTTGGCAGAGGTAAGGAGGTACTTCTCATTGAGTTCTTTATCCATAAAGGCGGCTTTTACAAGTGCCTGACAGTCATCAAAAGTACCGTCCACTTCTAAAGCGGTAATATTTTGCCCCAGTGTAGTGAATTGCTTTTCCTGGATTTCACTTACTTTCCCTTTCGGATAAAGCACATATACCTGAATGCCTTCTACCCCTAAAAAGCCATTGGCAACCGCACTACCGGTATCTCCGGAAGTAGCTACCAATACATTGACATCTTTCTGACCCTGCTTTTTAATATAATAGCTTAAAAGGCGGGCCATAAAGCGTCCCCCTACATCTTTAAATGCCAGGGTGGGGCCATGAAATAATTCCAAAGAATAGATGTTATCTTTTACATGCACAACCGGTGTATCAAAACTCAGGGTGTCATATACAATCTCTTTCAGAACATCTGCGGGTACATCTTCGCCGAAAAAGGCATCTGCCACCCGATAAGCAATCTCCTGAAACGAAAGATCCTCCATAGTATCGTAAAACTCCCGGGGAAGTTTTTTCAATTGTTCCGGCATATAGAGTCCTTTATCGGCAGCCAATCCTTTTACGACTGCTTCCTGTAACTCTACATTTTCGCTTTGCTTGTTGGTACTATAATATTTCATGTCTATTTTATTTCAGAAACTCGTTGATAAATTCATTCTCTTTCATCAATCCGTATACTCCTTCTTTAACAGAATCTTCGTCAAAAACCTGCACACTATCCGGTTCTTCACCCGGCTTCCAGATCAGGAAAGGAATAGGATCGGCAGTATGGGTACGAAGTTCACAGGGAGTGGGATGATCCGGCAATACGGCAATAGCAACCGGTTCTTTCCACTCTTTTACTGTTTCATAAAGAGGGCCGACTACTTTTGAATCCAGATCCTCAATGGTACGGAGTTTTAAATCAACCTTTCCTTCATGCCCCGCTTCGTCACTCGCTTCTATATGCAGATAAACAAAATCGTCCGTTTCCAACGCTTTCAGAGCAGCGTTTACTTTCCCTGCATAATTGGTATCAAAAAGTCCGGTCGCACCTTCTACCTCAATACTCTTAAGGCCGGCATAACGCCCAATACCATGTATCAGATCGACCGCTGATATAACGGAACCGCTTTTAATTTTCGGATATATCTCCGAAAGGGTTTTCATATCGGGACGGTATCCCGGCGACCAGGGCCAGATACTATTAGCCGGATCTTTTCCTTCGGCGATCCTTTTTTGATTGACCGGATGATCTTTCAGTAACTCCTGGGAACGAAGAATAAGGTCATTGATCAATTGGGCCGTAGACCGGGCATTTTCAGTCAATGCTTTTACCAATAAAGGACGGAAGGGTTGCGAAGGTACATCGTGAGGAGGAGTGCACTCCAGCTCTTTCTTACCACCTTTGATCACCAATAAATGGCGATAGGCTATACCGGGATAAAAACGAATATTTTCATTGCCCAGTTTCTCTTGTAAAAAGTGCATCAGCTCATTTGCCTCCTCAGTAGAGATATGACCGGCAGAATGGTTCTTGATCTTTTCATCTTCTACACAGATGAGATTGCAGCGGATAGCCATATCACCAGGTTGGAGTTCTACCCCCATACTGGCTGCTTCGAGGGAGCCACGTCCCTCGTATACCTCTTTCAGATCATACCCGAATATAGCCATATTGGCTATCTCACTTCCGGGATGGAACCCTTCGGGAACAGTAGCAAGCAAACCGGTACGTCCCATACGGGCTAATAAGTCCATATAGGGTGTATCAGCATATTGCAGGAGTGTTTTATGATGCAGAGAGGGAACAGGCCAGTCGGCCATTCCATCGCCCAATATGATAATATACTTCATCTTAGCGTATATTAGCGATACTCATGATATCAGCGAATACTCCTGCAGCAGTTACAGCTGCTCCGGCACCATATCCCTGGATCAGCATCGGATACTCTTTATAGCGCTCCGTAGTAAGCAGGATGATATTGTTACTTCCTTCTAGGCCATAGAACGGATGTTTAGAATCCACTTCCTGTAATCCGACAGAAGATACTCCATCTTCAAATTTAGCCACGAACCTCCAGCGTTTTCCTTCGCTCTCCAGGACTTTCCGGCGTGCTTCAAAAGAGGCATCCAGCGAAGGAACCTTCTGCCAGAACTCATCCAGAGTACCGTCAAAATAATCATCCGGAACAAACAGGTTCTTGATCACATCTTCCTGCTCTACCTTGTAACCAGCTTCGCGGGCCAGGATCACCAGTTTACGGATCACATCTTTCCCACTCAGGTCAATACGCGGATCAGGCTCCGAATATCTCTCTTCCTGGGCCATCTTAATGGTACGGCTGAAAGGAATATCCGCATTGATCTTATTAAATATATAGTTGAGAGTACCGGACAATACAGCCTCGATCTTAAGGATCTTATCTCCACTGTTAATCAAGTTATTAATAGTATTGATAATAGGCAGACCGGCGCCCACATTGGTTTCGAACAGGAATTTTACACCGCGCTGACGGGCGATCTCTTTCAGTTCCGCATAGTTGTCGTAAGACGAAGAGGCAGCTATCTTATTGGCAGCCACGACTGAAATATTATGCTGCAGAAAATCCTTATAAAGTGAGGCCACATCCGGACTGGCAGTACAATCGACAAACACAGAGTTGAAAATATTCATGCCGATCACTTCGTCGTGCAGTACCTGGGTAGAACACTTCATTCCCTGGGTTCTTAAATCTTCCCGATAGATTTCCAGGTTAATTCCCTCCCGTGAGAAAAGCGCATTGGGATAATCGGCAATGCCTACTACGTTCAGCTTAAGCCCGTTATGCTTTTTCAGGGTCTCCTGCTGACAACGTATCTGGTCTATCAAGCTTCCTCCTACAGTACCGGCACCACAAATAAAGATATTTAACACCTGGCATTCCGAAAGGAAGAAGGAGTCATGGATCACATTCAGGGATTTACGCAGGTAACGGGAATCTACCACAAAAGAGATATTGGTTTCGGAGGCTCCCTGTGCACAGGCAATTACATTGATACCGTTACGCCCCAGCGTTCCGAATAGTTTACCGGCAATCCCCGGGGTATGTTTCATGTTCTCTCCTACAATGGCTACGGTAGCCAGACCCTTCTCCGCACAGACTTCACTGATCTCTCCCATCTGGATCTCTTTGGCAAACTCCTCGTTGAGAACTTCGCAGGCCAGATCGGCATCCGCGTTCCGTACTCCGATGGAAGTGCTGTTCTCAGAAGAAGCCTGGGAAACAAGGAATACACTGATCCCGTTCTTGGCAAGAGTTTTAAAGATACGGTAATTTACCCCGATCACTCCTACCATACCGAGCCCCTGAACAGTGATCAGGCTGGTATCATTGATAGAAGAGATCCCTTTAATGGCTTTACCCGCTCCCTTGCCATCATCCTGAATAATGACTGTACCATCACTATCCGGATTAAATGTATTCTTGATACGGATCGGTATATTTTTATGATAAACCGGATAGATAGTAGGAGGATAAACTACCTTAGCTCCGAAATTACACAATTCCATCGCCTCTACATAAGTGAGTTCATTGATCGTATAGGCAGAAGTGATCACCTTCGGATCGGCAGTCATAAAACCATCTACATCTGTCCAGATTTCAAGAGCCTCTACATTCAGGGAAGCTGCCAGCAGGGAAGCTGTATAGTCAGACCCACCACGTCCCAGATTGGTCACATTTTCGCTCGCTTTATCCGAAGAGATAAACCCGGGCACCACTGCAATAGTATCATTCAGGTCTTTGAAAGTATCCTGAATTAACCGGTTGCTGAGTTCACTATCGACTACATGACGGGGGTGTTTATAATCTGTTTTTATAAATTCACGGGCATCATAAACGGTCGCTCCTTCAATCATATCCGCAACGATCAGGGAAGAGAGGCGTTCTCCATAGCTTACAATTGCATCTGAAGATTTTACGGACAGATCTTTGATCAGATATACTCCCTGAAAGATATCTTTCAGTTCATTGAGAAGCTTCCCCACTTTCTTTTGCAGTTCATTCTGTTTCTCTGTATCGGAAACTACCTCCTTGATCATCTCTACGTGTCTGTAAACGATCTCCCGGAATTCTGATTCGTAATTGATATCTCCGGCCGCCGCCATTCTGGATGTACTGATAAGCTGATCGGTAATGCCTCCCAAAGCAGAAACTACCACAATTACCGGTCGGCTGGCCGACTCTACTATTTTCTTAACACTTAAAATGCTTTTCACGGAACCTACGGATGTTCCGCCGAATTTCATTACTTTCATGTATATGATTATTTGATTCTTTTGTCGTATGTAACAAAAGCAGATTTTTGAATAAAATTTTATTGGAGGTTTTGCTTACATCCGTAAGCGTGATTCACGTAGAAACACAGTATTGATCCTTAACCCCAAAGGGTCGTGGTTAACATGCACGTTGTATGTAACAAATAGATGATCATTCCTGTTTCTTGCTTTGTTTGATAAGTGAGGCAAAGGTAACAATAAAAAACGGAAATAGTACAATTGTTTTAAAAATAATTAATTAAATGACAATTAACGGAGTATATATCCCGGGAAAACAGTTACAATAAAAAAGGACCGTCTTTACCTGAAAGACGATCCTTTATATAAATAGCGTAAAGCTATGCTGATTATATTCCGAATTCTTTTTTGATACGATCTACATAATCCAGTTTTTCCCAGGTAAATAGTTCTACCTCTATGACTTTTTCAGCCTGGTAGCGGGAAGTAAAGCGTTTTTTCACCACTTTGGGTTCACACCCCATATGCCCGTAAGCAGCTGTTTCGCTATAAATCGGATTACGCAGCTTCAACCGTTCTTCAATGGAACGAGGACGAAGGTCAAACATACTCTTTATCTTACAGGCTATTTCACCGTCGCTCATATTTACGTGGCTACGTCCGAATGTATTCACATAAATACTGACCGGCTCGGCTACTCCGATCGCATAGGATACCTGTACCAGTACCTCATCCGCTACACCTGCAGCAACCAGGTTTTTGGCAATATGACGGGTAGCATAGGCAGCGCTACGGTCAACTTTACTGGGATCTTTACCGGAAAAAGCTCCTCCTCCATGTGCCCCTTTCCCTCCGTAGGTATCAACAATGATCTTTCTTCCGGTAAGTCCGGTATCTCCATGCGGACCACCGATCACAAACTTACCGGTAGGATTTACATGGTAAATGATATCTTCGTTAAAAAGGGAAAGTACATTTTCGTGAGTGATAGAAGCAATGACACGGGGCATCAAGACCTCTATTACATCCTTCCGGATAGCCGCAAGCATTTTTTCATCGGCTTCTTTCCGGGCCTGCAGTGTATCATTTTCCGGTTGCACAAAATCATCGTGCTGTGTAGAGATCACAATAGTATCAATACGAACGGGCTTCCCGTTATCGTCATACTCAATGGTTACCTGTGATTTGGAATCGGGTCGCAGGTAGGTCATCACTTCTCCTTCCCGGCGTATATCGGAGAGGACCTGCAGAATACGATGAGAAAGATCCAGCGAAAGAGGCATATAGTTCTCTGTCTCATTGGTAGCATATCCAAACATCATACCCTGATCACCGGCACCCTGTTGCATCGGGTCTTCCCGTTCTACACCACGGTTGATATCAGCACTCTGTTCATGGATGGCAGAGAATACTCCACACGAATTCCCTTCGAACATATATTCGCCTTTCGTATAACCGATCCGCTTGATTACATTTCTTGCTACTTCCTGAAGGTCTACGTAGGCTTCAGACTTCACTTCTCCCGCCAATACTACCTGTCCGGTAGTTACCAGCGTTTCGCAGGCTACTTTAGAACTGGGGTCAAATGCCAGCAGTTCGTCCAGTATAGCGTCCGATATTTGATCGGCCACTTTGTCGGGGTGTCCTTCAGACACCGATTCGGATGTGAATAAATATCCCATTCTGAAATAATTAGTAATAAAATAAATTTGGATGGAAAGTATTGGGAAGAGTAAGAATGCACAGTAGATACTGATATTTTAGCATTTTTTACCGTGGTTGCAAGCTGCCCAAATCTTTCCACTTATATCAGCTACAAAGATAATACTATTTGCTGACTTTTATCAGGTTCGTGCCTGTTATTTATGAAAAAACAGCAGAAATACCTTGTCAGGCAGTTGTATCAGCCTGAATATCCGACAAAAGAGTTGATACACTTTTCTTGAATACGGGATGAATATAGTCCGGAGCGATCTCTGCAAGAGGCTCCAATACGAACAGGCGTTCATGCAGATAAGGATGAGGAAGAGTCAGGCCCTCTGTATCAAGAATAAGGTCGTCATACAGAAGAATATCAATATCGATCATGCGGTCCGTATAATTACCATCCGCCGACTTGGCCACTCTTCCCATTTCGGTCTCGATCTCCCGGGTTATTCTCAAAAGTTCTTCCGGAAGGCAGGAAGAGTCCACTTCGACTACTCCATTCAGGAAGTCATTATCCGATACAAACCCCCAGGGAGGAGTTATATAAAAAGCGGACCGGGAAAGTATCTTCCCAATCCGCTTCTCAATATATTGAATAGCCAGACAAAGATTTTTCTCTTTTTCACCCAGATTGGTACCCAGACCCAAAAAAACCTTTGCCATGCTGTTTATTATTTATCTAAGATCAACATAGCATCTCCATAAGCACCGAAACGGTATTTCTCTTTGATAGCTACCTCATAGGCCTCCATGATCTGATCATACCCACCAAAAGCTGCTACGATCATAAGCAGTGTAGAGAGGGGAAGATGGAAGTTGGAGATCATACTGTTAGCCACCGTAAACTCATAGGGAGGAAAAATAAATTTATTGGTCCATCCTTCAAATTGTTTCAGGTGCCCATCGGTACTTACGGCACTTTCAATAGCGCGCATTACCGTAGTACCTACCGCACATACATTTCTGTTGTTATCTTTTGCACGGTTCACTATCTTCACGGCCTCTTCAGTAACGAACATTTGCTCGGAATCCATTTTATGTTTGGTCAGATCTTCTACATCAATATCCCGGAAATTACCCAACCCTGCATGCATAGTAATATAGGCAAAATCAATGCCTTTGATCTCCATTCTTTTGAGCAGTTCCCGACTAAAGTGAAGACTGGCCGTAGGAGCCGTAACAGCCCCTTCATTCTTAGCAAAGATAGACTGAAAACGTTCTGCATCCTCCGGCTCTACAGGACGGTCAATAATTGAACGTGGCAGAGGTGTCTCTCCCAGTGCATACAACGCTTTTTTAAATTCATCGTGGGGTCCGTTATACAGGAAACGCAGCGTGCGTCCGCGTGAAGTGGTATTATCAATAACCTCTGCCATCATAGAGTCGTCTTCTCCGAAATAGAGTTTATTACCGATACGAATTTTACGGGCAGGGTCTACCAATACATCCCACAAACGGAGTTCTTCATTGAGTTCACGCAACAGAAAGACTTCGATCCGTGCTCCGGTCTTCTCTTTATTACCATACAAACGAGCGGGGAATACTTTTGTATCATTAAAGATAAAGACATCCTTATCATCAAAATATTCCAGCACATCCTTAAAAATGCGGTGCTCGATCTCACCACTATTTTTATGCAGGACCATCAACCGTGATTCATCCCTGTATTTGGCAGGATGCATCGCAATTCTCTCTTCGGGTAACTTAAATTTAAATTGTGATAGTTTCATAAACCTTTCTCTCCTATTCGTTAATTCCTTCTAATTCTTGTTGATTCAGCCATTCGTTAAAATGATCGGGTTCCATACAGTTCTCAAGTTTTACTTCGCCGACACGGGTACGAATGAGACCCGTTAAATGCGCTCCGCTCTCCAGGGCTTCCCCAATATCACGTGCCAGCGCCCGGATATAAGTGCCTTTACTGCAAACTACACGAACACGGATATCCGGCAGCTTGCATTCCAGTAATTCTATTTCATCAATAACCAATATTTTAGGTTTCAATCCGACCTCTTCCCCCTTACGGGCCAGGTCATACGCCCGTTTCCCATCTATTTTACAGGCAGAGAAAGCCGGCGGCACCTGTTCAATCCTTCCCTGAAAGGTAGTAAGGACCTCTTTAACCTTTTCACAGGTTATATGATCCGTAGGATAAGTGGCATCGATCTCTTTTTCCAGGTCATAAGAGGGAGTAGTGGCACCCAGGCGTATATCTGCAATATACTCCTTCGTCTGATACTGGAACTCTTCAATTCTTTTAGTTGCTTTTCCGGTACAAATAATCATTACTCCTGTAGCAAGCGGATCCAGCGTACCGGCATGACCCACTTTCAGCTTTTTTATTTTCAATCTCCTGCATAAAACACGTCTTATCCGGGCTACTACACCAAAAGAGGTCCAGGTAAGGGGTTTATTCAGGTATAGTATCTCTCCTTCTTTAAAATTCATCCGGTATCAATCTATCAAATCAATGACAATACAATTGTTACTGTACCGGCAATCGCACAATAAACAGCAAACCAGATCAGCTTTCCTCTCTTTACAATACCGATCATCCACTTGCAGGCAATACAACCGGAGACAAAAGCGGCCACAAACCCGATTATCAGGGAGAGAGCAGGAATGCCTGACTCAGCCGGAGAAAAACCTCCTTTCATCAGATCCAGTAAAGCTTCTCCTAAAATTGGGATCAGTACCATCAGGAAAGAGAACTGAGCCATATTTTCTTTTTTATTTCCTAATAACAAACCTGTCGCAATGGTAGTACCTGAACGGGAAAGCCCCGGTAATACGGCACAAGCCTGGGATACTCCTATAATAAAGGCATCCTTCATGGATATCTTTTCTTTCTGACGAGGTTTGGCATAATAAGAAAAAATCAGTAAAGCAGCCGTAACCAGCAACATACAACCGATCAGCGTAAGTCCTCCCACAAATAACGTTTCCACATAATCCTTCAGAAAGAAACCTACGATAGCAATAGGGATCATCGAAACAAAGATATCGACCACATACCGGGTCTCCTCATTCCACTGAAATTTAAAAAATCCTTTTACCAACCACTCGATCTCTTTCCACAATACAACGATCGTACTCAGCACGGTGGCTGCATGTACAGCAATTGCAAAAGTCAGATTCGAATCTCCTTCGAGTCCAAAAAGAGCTTCTCCGATTGCCAGATGGCCACTACTACTTACCGGTAAATATTCGGTAAATCCCTGGATCAACCCCAGTACCAATGCTTCAAACCACTCCATATCTTACTCTTGTTCGGGGTTAGTTTTAGGTTTACGAAGTACACCATATATCATAAAGATAAATCCAAAAAAACAGACAGCGGGTGCTACTTTAATACGACGTACACTGAAAATATCCGGATTAAAAGCCGTATCAGTCGATCCCGGACCACTCATTAATATAAAACCAAGGATGACTACCACCATACCAGCTCCGATCAACAGGAAATTGGTCTTATCAAAGGCAAATTTTTTCCGTTCTACCTCCGGAAGTGAATTGTTTTTTGTCATATCTGAATATTTATTGTTATTAAATATAATAAAGCGTACCCGCTTTCATTCTTAAATACTTATTAACTGAGAACCATGCACATAGAAATGTGATAATGATGCCAAAAAGTAATACGGTAAGTGCTACCATCATCATTACATCCGGAGTAATGATACGGATCAGTTCCGGTTCATATTTTACCAGCCAGTAGGCACCCGCCATTAAAAGACCATCCGCCATAAATGCCGCCAGTATACCACACCACACATTGCGCACCAGGAAAGGCTTTCGGATGAATCCCCATCCGGCTCCTACCAGTTTCATCGTATGGATCAGGAAACGTTTGGAATAGATAGTTAACCTGATCGTATTATTGATCAATGCGAACGAAATAACTGATAATACTACTGCCAATCCTAAAAGGAACAGGCTGATGGTACGAATATTTTCATTCACTGCATCTATTAACTCTTTCTGATAAAGGATATCCTGTATGTTCGACTCTTCCCTTATACTCTTCTCAATAGTGGCAATACTGTCTGAATTGGCATACGCAGAATGAAGCTTTATTTCCAGGGAAGCAGTAAAAGGATTATATCCCAAAAACTCTTCCGGATCGGTGCCCATCGCTTCTGCATGTTCTTTGAGAGCCTGCCCCTTAGATATATAAATGGATTCCTTTACATAAGGTTCAGCATCCAGTTTTTTTTGCAGGCGAAGAATATCACTCTCTTTCATATCATCACTGATAAGCACTGAAAAAGTAATATTCTCCTTCACAAAATCAGAAAGGTTCCCGGCAGTAAGCACAATAAAAACAACCAGCCCCAGCAATAGCAGCACGAGCATAGTACTGATACAGGAGGTGATAAACTGCATATCAAACCAGGAGGCCGAATGTCTGGTGCTTTTACTCATCCCGTTTTTTCCTGAATATATAGATCATAGAACTGCTTTTCTCTCTTTTTCCCAGTGTATGGAACCAGGCCTTTGTTCCGGTGGCCATACCCCTTATCAAAGAAAAACGATTACCACGAAACTTTTCACTCAACATGGAGATATAAAAAGCATCAAAAGGCATCGCATATTTCTCTACCAATATAAAGTTATGTTTAGCTCCAAAACGCTGAATAGTATCCGGAGTAAAATGCCATATATGTCTGGGAACATCATAAGCAGCCCACTCCCCTTTATACTTATCCGCATCATAAGAAGCACGATTGGGAAGAGCCAGTACCAGAATACCCCGTTCCCCCAACAGATCATAGTATTTTTGCCAGGCTCCGTCCAGATCCTGGATATGCTCCATGACATGCCACAAGGTAATTACATCCAGAGACCCAGGTCGGATAGTTGTCCTCTCTATATCTTCTTTCAGGGAAAGCCCAAAGTGATCTGTTGCAAACTGGCGGGCGGCTTCACTTTTCTCAACCGCTTCTACTTTCCAGCCCCGTCTTTCCATCTCGTTAGCAAAGTAACCGGTACCGGCACCTACATCAAGCAAACACCCCTTTTTTAGAGAAGATGTACGCTCTATCAAAGCCGCTTTACGCCGTAACATATAGGAGCGCACCCAGTGATAAAGAGTATTAGCCACTCCTTTGCGTGTATTGGTATGGGAAATATAATCCGGAGTTTCGTAATAAGCTCCGATTTTTGATTCGGAAGGAACATTCTGGGTAAAAGTAAATTTACAATCCTGACAGGTAAAAATATCATAAGACTCTCCCGAACAGTAATGATCTGTACAGGCAAGCGACTTTTTTATCTTGCTGCTCTCACAAAGGGGACAATATTGTATCGTTACTTTACCCATTAATTGTTGACAAAAAGAGAAATGCACTCATATATATGAGCACATTTCACCCAAATTTGGTGCAAAATAACAAATAAATTAGTTATTAACAGATTTTATTTAAGCACTTTTAATAATATAGCCCTTAGAGAACGTAAAAAATTCAGATATGTTCTAAACAATTACGTTCCTGATCATTTTTTCACCCTATCCTCTGATAAATTAAGTCTGTGTTAGTCCGTTCCCATTACGATCAGGAGGACAAAAAAGAGAATTGCTTTTAGATCCTACTGCTTAGCATTTATAGTATGGAGGTGAAAACAAAGAAAAGGTTCTTTGACTACAGATTATATCTCCTGAAAATCATCTTCATTTTCCCGGATCAATTGAAGCAGTTTCTCCACAGCTTCTTCCTCAGGAATATTCTTTTCCACACACTCTTTACGACGATAAAGACTGACCTTACCACGACCGGCTCCGACATAGCCATAATCGGCATCTGCCATCTCTCCGGGACCATTTACAATGCATCCCATTATACCAATCTTTAAACCTTTGAGATGTGAAGTAGCAGCTTTAATCCGGGCAATGGTTTTCTCCAGGTCAAACAGGGTACGTCCGCACCCAGGACAGGAGATATATTCGGTTTTACTGGTACGTACTCTTCCTGCCTGTAAGATTCCAAAAGCAGTAAAGTCGAGTACTGTATGAGGGATATCTCCCCGGTTAAAAAGAGCCATTCCATCACAGAGTCCATCCAGTATAAGTGGTCCCATATCAGCAGCAGACTTAATTTGCAGTTGCTCCTGATCATCTTCGTTATAATGCTGAAAGAAGATAAGTGGGTTTTGAAGATTCCGGCTCATTAACAGGTGGGCCAGGGCCCGGTGTTCACCTGTACGATTAAGATGATCACTTTGAGATATGACCACTACTTCCGGATGTCTCTCCAGACAATCCAATACCGCATCATCTACTATCCTATAAGGCAGGAAAAGAAATTTCAGCACCGACTTCACCTGGTCTATCTGCTCCAGTTGCCGGTAGGTAAAAGCAGGCCAGGTATGCTCTTCTCCCTGCCATACATCGCCATCTATAATATATTCCAGATCCTTCCTATTTGCAGGAAGAGTTCTTCCCACATACAGATAATCCGGAATAAAAGAGGAAGCGACCTCATTATTCCCATCCAATCGGGTACTGATCACTACCGGAAGAGCGTCTCCCCCTATATTTCTCACAATTTTAGTAGCCCGTTTTACCAGAGAAAAATAGTTAAACCCCGGAGCCAGCGTTCCGTAAATATAAGGATGATCTGCCCGTGCAGTTATATAATCTCTGAGTGTACGTGCTACAGGTATCTCTTTTTCAGGAGCTTCACTCAGGGAAACCCTGATCGTATCTCCCAGACCGTCAGCCAGTAAGGCACCGATACCCAAAGCAGACTTGATACGTCCATCCTCTCCGTCGCCTGCTTCCGTCACTCCCAGATGGAGCGGAAAAGCCATTCCCTCCTCTTCCATCTGTTTTACCAGCAGGCGTACCGTTTTTACCATCACTACTGTATTGGAGGCCTTAATGGAGAGAACTACATTCATAAAATTCTCTTCCACGCAAATCCGCAGGAATTCCATACAAGATTCCACCATTCCTTCGGGAGTATCCCCATACCGAGACATAATACGATCGGAAAGAGAACCGTGATTCACTCCGATCCGGATCGCCGTATAGTTCTCTTTACAGATATTGAGAAAAGGAACAAACCGCTCCCGGATTTTATGGAGTTCCTGCCCGTACTCCTCATCGGTATAATCCAGTGTCCGGAATGTACGGGCAGCATCCACATAATTTCCGGGATTGATCCGGACCTTTTCGGCATAGCAGGCTGCCACATCGGCAACTTTCGGGTTAAAATGGACATCGGCTACCAGCGGGGTCATGAACTTTCTGCTTCGCAAAGCGATATTGATATTTTTCAGATTCTCCGCTTCTTTGATCCCCTGAGTGGTCAGGCGTACATACTCTCCTCCTGCTTCAATGATACAAATAGCCTGGCTTGCCGAAGCATCTGTATCCCGTGTAGAGGTATTAGTCATAGATTGAAGCCGTATAGGGAGCTCTCCTCCCATGGGAGTTTCCCCTATCTGCACTACTATACTCTGACGTCTGGAATAATTAAAGTAGTCCATTTTAACCGGATAATTAGTTGGTTTTATACCGGTACGAAACCTGTTTCAACTCTTCGTTTGCCTTTTCTATTTTACCTTTGAGGCTCTCCTTATAGGCGATCAGTTTACGCATCATAGCCTGATCTCCGGAAGCAAGTATTTGTACAGCCAGAATAGCGGCATTCAAGGCCCCGTTAATAGCCACGGTAGCCACCGGAATTCCGGGAGGCATCTGAACAATGGCCAGTAAAGCATCCATACCGTCGAGTGTAGATTTAACTGGCACTCCGATCACAGGTAAAGGAGTGGAAGCAGCAATTACACCAGGTAAATGGGCGGCCATACCGGCAGCTGCGATAATGACCTTAATTCCACGATCCTGAGCTCCTTTGGCAAAAATTTCTACAGCTTCCGGTGTACGGTGAGCCGAAAGAGCATTTATTTCAAAAGGAACTTCCATTTCGTCAAGGAACTGCGCAGCCTTTTCCATAACCGGAAGGTCGGAAGTACTGCCCATAATAATAC
>JAJQBG010000084.1 GCA_021203405.1 Bacteroides sp. | reverse complement strand
CATTTAAAATTTACAGGAGGACTTTTTTTTATGAACATCCGTACAAACTTATTGAATCTTACAATCTTGTTACTATGGGGAATTCTCCCGACTGCTCTCCACGCTAACGACTCTATTCAAAGCGTGCTTCTCTATACTCCGTATTCGAAGATATCTGTTCCGCCGGGTGAGTCTATTGACTATACCATTGATCTGATCAATAAAACGGACAAAGTGATCAATGCTCCTATTGCCGTAAAAGGTTTATCCTGGGGCTGGGATCATACCCTGAAATCGGGCGGATTTACTATTAATCAGCTGGCTGTACTACCCGGTGAGAAAAAAAGCTGTAACCTGAAGGTAGAGGTACCGATGCAGGTAAACAGGGGTACCTATCACTTTACTGTAGAAGCCGAAGGTCTCGCCACGCTGCCGCTTACCATTGTTGTTTCCCAGCAGGGTACTTACCAGACGGAGTTTACCACCACCCAACCCAATATGGAGGGTAATTCCAAATCAAACTTTACTTTCAATGCTACCCTGAAGAACCGTACGGCCGAACGGCAACTCTATGCACTCAGGGCACAGGCTGCCCGTGGTTGGAATGTGGTATTTAAAGTAAACTACAAACAGGCTACCTCGGCGCAGGTAGAACCCAATGCTACCGAAAATATCCAGATTGAAATTACCCCACCGGCTACTATTGAGGCGGGGACCTATACCATTCCGGTAGAAGCCAGTACCACTGCGACATCTGCCTCCATCGATCTGGAAGTGGTGATCACCGGTTCCTACCAGATGGAACTGACCACTCCCCGCGGACTCCTGAGCAGCGACCTGACGGTAGGAGATACCAAACGGATCGATCTGGTAGTCAGGAATAGTGGCTCTGCTGAGTTGAACGATATACAACTTAGTGCCAATAAACCGGTTGACTGGGAGGTCTCTTTTGAACCCGCTACCGTAGAAAAACTAACAGCCGGTGAAAGTACACAGGTCACTGCGGTGGTACGTGCTTCTAAAAAAGCACTTCCGGGAGATTATGTAGTACGGATGGACGCCCGCAACCCCGAAGTCACTTCCAATGTTGAATTCCGTATCTCCGTAAAGACTCCTCTGATCCTGGGATGGATGGGTATTCTTATTATCCTGGTGGTACTGGGAATTATTTATGGATTGTTCCGTAAATACGGAAGGAGGTAAGTATGAGACCCGTAGTGATCGAACTCGCCGGACTTACCAAAAAGTACGGTACATTTACTGCGGTCGATGGATTGGATCTGACCATCCGCAAAGGAGAGATCTTCGGTTTATTAGGCCCTAACGGGGCAGGAAAATCGACTACTATCCTGATGATGCTGGGGCTTACCGAACCTACTGCCGGAACCGTGACGGTAGGTGGAGTCAATGCAGTGACCCATCCTATTGAAGTCAAGCGAAAAGTGGGGTATCTGCCTGAGGATGTAGGCTTTTATGACGACCGTACCGGACTCGATAATCTGCTCTACACAGCCGGGCTCAATGGAATTCCTGCCCAGGAGGCTTATGATCGTGCCTGTGAACTACTTAAACGGGTAGGGCTGGAAAATGAGACGGATAAAAAGTGTGGTAAATACTCCCGCGGTATGAGGCAGCGTCTCGGATTGGCTGATGTACTGATCAAAAGTCCGGAAATTATTATTCTGGATGAACCCACTTCCGGAATTGACCCTTCCGGAGTACGTGAATTTATTGAACTGATCCGCCGGCTAAGCCGGGAAGAGGGACTGACGGTGCTCTTTTCTTCCCATCACCTGAACCAGGTGGAACAAGTATGCGACCGGGTAGGTATTTTCCGGAGTGGTAAGCTACTGGCTGATATCTCCCTGACAGGGCCTGACCGGGAAAAAGAGGAGTTAGAAGTAATCTATAATCGTTATTTTGAGGAAGGAGGGACAAACCATGAAGTATAGTACACATCATCCTTTCTGGGTCATGGTGCAGAAAGAGGTCTCCGACCATATCCGGAGCTGGCGTTTCCTGATCCTGTTGTTTATTCTGGCACTTACCTGTATGGGATCTTTATATACGGCGTTAACTACTATCGGTGATGCGATTAAACCCAACGATCCCGATGGCTCGTTCCTGTTCCTGAAACTCTTTACCGTTTCCGATGGTACGCTGCCTTCCTTTACGGTATTTATTAGTTTCCTGGGCCCCCTTCTGGGTATTGCATTAGGTTTTGATGCAGTGAATTCCGAGCAGAACAAAGGTACCCTTAGTCGTATCCTATCCCAGCCTGTGCACCGGGATTACCTGCTGAATGCCAAATTTGTCAGTGCATTGCTGGTGATCGGTGGATTGCTCTTTATGCTGGGTTTCCTGGTAATGGGATTCGGACTGATCGCTATCGGTATTCCACCTACTGCCGAGGAGTTCCTGCGTATTATCTGTTACCTGTTGGTTGGGGTTTTCTATGTAGGATTCTGGCTGAACCTATCCATCTTCTTTTCCCTGAAGTTCCGGCAGGCGGCTACTTCCGCTCTGGCAGCCGTGGCTATCTGGCTATTCTTTAGTGTGTTTTATAATATGCTGGTCAATCTGATCGGTAAAAGCCTGAATCCGGGACCTTTTGCTACTACCTATCAGATCATCAATTACCAGAAGTTTATGCTAAACCTGTTGCGGTTTGCTCCCAGTGAACTCTTTAACGAAGCTACCACTACCTTGTTAATGCCTTCGGTACGAAGCCTGGGGTCGTTGACCATGGAGCAGGTACAGGGAGCTATTCCCAGTCCGTTACCCCTGGGGCAAAGTCTGATGGTAGTATGGCCTCAACTGACCGGCCTTATTGCCGCTACGCTGATCTGTTTTGCGCTCTCTTATTTTTCGTTTATGCGGAGAGAGGTAAGGTCGAGATAGATCGGGCTATTTTAGATGGAATATTCTGCAAATAACATTTACTGGTGCTGCCAGCTTTACGTTAGATGGTCTCTGAAACGATACGGGTGGTAACAGGTTCTCCTTACAGGTTTGTTAATCACCCTCGGAGAGGGTATTATATCTTAGCCCCCGGTAGCACCGGGGAGTGATAAACAGAAGATTACGGGCTGTAGGCCCAGTATAATAGTGAAACAATAAATGCTATATTTTATATACTGCACCTACAGTGCGCAATCTTTGATAATACCATACGCCCACCCTGGCGTTGCCAGGGCCTAAGATAGAGTAGGCCTCCGGCCTGTTTGAGAGTCCTCTGAACAGGACTGACATGGCCGGGCTAAAATATACCAGCCTTGTGGCCTGTAAAAGATTGTATATACTATTTATCGTTCCTTATACATCATTTCATAATACTTCTCGTAATCTCCGGAAGTAATCTGGTCCATCCACTCCTGATTATCCAGATACCATTGCACGGTCTTTTCAATTCCCTCTTCAAACTGGAGGCTCGGTTCCCAACCCAGTTCATTCTTTAGTTTGGTGGAATCAATGGCATAACGCAGATCGTGTCCGGCACGGTCCGTTACGTAGGTGATCAGTTTTTCACTGGTTCCTTCCGGATTACCCAGTAATTTATCCACTGTTTTAATGATCACTTTGATCAGGTCAATATTCTTCCATTCATTGAAACCACCGATATTGTAGGTGTCTGCCAGTTTGCCTTCGTGGAAAATAAGATCAATGGCGCGGGCGTGGTCTACCACATAGAGCCAGTCGCGTACATTTTCTCCCTTTCCATAGACGGGGAGCGGTTTTTCCTTGCGGATATTATTGATAAAGAGCGGGATCAGTTTTTCCGGGAACTGGTAGGGGCCGTAGTTATTACTGCAATTGGTTACAATGGTGGGTAATCCGTATGTATCGTGGTAGGCCCGTACAAAGTGGTCGCTGCCGGCCTTACTGGCTGAATAGGGTGAATGCGGATCATAGCTGGTTGTCTCGGTAAAGAAAGTACCGTCAAACTCCAGGGTACCGTATACCTCATCGGTAGAGATGTGGTAGAAACGTTTTCCTTCGTAGTCCCCGTTCCAGTTCTGACGGGCGGCTTCCAGTAAAGAGAGGGTACCCATAACATTGGTACGGGCAAAAGTAAAAGGATCTTTGATGCTGCGGTCTACATGGCTTTCAGCGGCCAGATGAATGATCCCACCCACTTCATACTCCCGGATCAGTTCGAGCATTTTATCGTAATCGCAGATATCCGCCTTTACAAAGGTGTAATTCGGTTTATCTTCTATATCTTTGAGATTGGCCAGATTTCCGGCGTAGGTTAGTTTATCCAGGTTGATAATGTGATAATCCGGGTATTTATTTACAAATAAACGTACTACATGCGAGCCGATAAATCCGGCGCCTCCTGTGATCAGGATATTTTTTGTTGCTGTCATGTGACTTGTTTTAATAAAGAGAAGTATGATAATCGAAAAGCCATTCCGCATCTTTCAAAAGCGGATGATTGGTATCTTTGGGCGATAAAATAACTTTGTTTGCCGGTATACGCCAGTTAATAGCCAAATCCGGATCATTCCAGGCTATGGCTCCCTCTTCCTGAGGGGCATAATAGTTATCACATTTATAGAGAAACACAACTTCCGGGGATAATACGGCAAATCCGTGGGCAAATCCGCGGGGAACGAACAGTTGTCGATGATTTTCTTCAGTAAGTTCTACGGCTACATGCCGGCCGAAAGTAGGAGATCCTTTCCGGATATCTACAGCTACATCCAGTACAGCTCCTTTAATAACCCGTACCAGTTTGCTCTGGCAAAAAGGAGGCTTTTGAAAATGAAGTCCCCGCACTACCCCGTAACTGGACTTGGATTGATTGTCCTGTACAAAAGTGGTACAACATACTTTCTCTACAAACTCTTTTTGTGAAAATGCTTCAAAAAGATATCCCCGGTCGTCCCGGAAAACACGGGGCTCCAGAATGAATACTCCTTCAATGTCTGTTTTGATTACTTCCATATAGTATACGAATAGCAGCAAAGCTACTAATTTACATTCTATTTACATAACGCATGGAAGAAGTTTATGTTTGATTTTCCGGTTAAAATACCGTTATTTACGGTAGATATGACTTTGGATGGATATACGAAAAGAGGGAATATCTGTGTGAACATCCCCTCTTCTATATCGTGATCTTTCCTCATTAATATTCTTCTTCATTGAAAAAGAAATCTTCTTTACTGGGATAGTCAGGCCAAATATCTTCAATGCTCTCATATATTTCACCTTCATCTTCCATTTCCTGGAGATTCTCAATCACTTCAAGAGGAGCACCTGACCGCATAGCGTAATCTATAAGTTCGTCCTTGGATGCGGGCCAAGGAGCATCTTCCAGTTTTGATGGTAATTCTAGTGTCCAATACATTGTTTCTCTTTATTAAGTGTGAATACTAAGGTTGTATTTTCAATTTTCCGCAAAAGTATAATATTTTATTTCATTTGCAACTATTATTCCAAAATGTTTCCTTCTCTTCTTCACATAAATTAATCTTACGTGATAGTACAAACAGATAATCTGATAAACGGTTCATATAGGAAGTTAGTTCAGAGTCGATTGGAATGCTTTCTGAGAGCGCGGTGATGATCCGTTCCGCCCTTCTGCAAACAGTTCTGCAAATATGACAGACGGCCGCTTCCCTGCATCCGCCGGGCAGTATAAAAAGTTTTACCCGGGGGAGATTCTGGTCGATCCGGTCTATCTCCTGCTCCAGTTCTTCCACCTGTAAGGTCGTTATGATGCTGGCTGACCGTACTTCCGTATTTTCCTGATCGGTTGCCAGGTAAGAGCCTACCGAAAACAGGGTGTCCTGGATGCGGAGTAGAAAGTTGCGGTCGTTCTCTTCCCGGATGTAGGTGATCAGAAGCCCCAGGAAGGAGTTAAGTTCATCCACAGTACCATACGCATCCAGACGCAGATCTGCTTTTGATACTCGTTTTCCACCTACCAGAGAGGTAGTGCCTTTATCACCGCTTTTGGTATATACCATACTCTTTTTCATGGGCCGGTCCTGTTTATAGCGTTGTTATAAAAATAACGGGTGTCGAAGATAATTAAAAGTTAACAATATAGTGTTTCTCAGGCAGTTTTTTATCAAAAAAAAGCAATCCGGTTTCATACAGGTCGAAACTATTGCCGGAACGTTCGTCTTTTTTTAGTTGTTCCCACATCTCTTTACAGGCCGACTGATTGATTTTCTCCACAATAAAAAGAGAGTGTGTAGAGACTTTCTGCATACATTTCTCTATCAGAGGAAGATAGGCTGCTGAAAAATGGTTAATGTGTACAATACCCACTTCCAGTAGTTGTTCAATTTCTTGTTCCAATCTACTTATATCGGGAGTATTTATATATCGGGCTTCCGGTAAATACCGGTTCAGTAATTCCCGGGTCATTTCCTCAAATCCGGGACGGTTATCCAGTGCCAGGTACTCTGCCTTGCGGGCAAATCCCAGGTGGATCATACCCAGGCCGGTGCCTGTTCCCAGACTAAGAATATGAGTGGGAGCGGCAAAATTGGCCAGGCGGAAGAGCAGTCGGTACCGTTTGGTGCTTCCGGTCGCTCTCCCTTTTTGATCCCTTCCGGACTTTACCTCTTCCCGTATCCTGCTCAGGTCTTCATAAGCATAATAAGTGTTCTTACAATAGATAACATAGGTGATCAGGTTAAAAGCAAAAGGAGAATGCACACCGTATCCTCTGCGGTGCCTGAACCTTTTCATCCATATCCATATTTTTCTTAGAGCCATGTGTTCTTCCGGGTTTATTTGAAAATTGATCCGGTATCTGGTATCCATACACAACCGGACCGCTTCGCAAAAATAGTAACATCTGATGGATTTTTATACAAATCACTGAAAAAAACGGTTTGTATTAGGTAAGAGAAAGAGATCAGGGTTGGAAATTGTTTTATTTTTTTAGAACTTCGTTTTACGGAACAAGCGTTGTGGATAGCGTACTAAATAAGAACATCATGAAAAACAGACTTTTACTAATTGTATCTCTTCTTTCTCTTTTTACAGCAACTGCTGCAGCACAAAAAGAGTATACTCCTATCGAACTGGGATGGATCGGAAAGACTCCTGCCGGACCTACTCCGGTAAGTTTCGGAGTGCCTTTTGCCCAGGGAGAAATTCCGCCCCGTACCTCTTTTGTACTGGCTACGGAAGCGGGAGAAGAGATACCTGCCGATCACTGGAAGCTGGCCTCCTGGCCCGATGGCTCCCTGAAATGGGTGGGTTTTGCCACGGTAGTACCGGAGAGAAATGATAAAATGTGGCTAACACCCCGGAAAAAGGGAGAGGTAAGATCGGCCGGTTCCATCCGGATAGAAGAGTCTGCAGATCATATTTCTGTATCTACCGGCCCCCTTACTGCTACTCTTTCCGGAAGCGGTAAGAATCTTTTCAATGAGTTACTATTGAACGATAATAAAGTAGCCGGTGCGGCTTCACTGGTTTGTCTGCTGGAATCCCGAAATAAGACTGCTGCCGGTTCTTCCATAGAGGTAACAGAATACCGGAGCGAAATAATATCTATGGAGGTAGAACAGGCAGGAGAAGTACGGAGTGTCATTAAAATAGAAGGAGTATATACAGATGGAGTCCGGCAGTGGCTTCCTTTTGTAGTCCGTCTCTATTTTTACGCCGGCAGTGAACAGGTTAAATTGGTACATACTATTATTTATGACGGCGATGCCGAACAGGATTTTATCAAAGGTCTTGGCCTCTCTTTTGAAGTACCGATGCGCGAAGCGCTCTACAATCGTCATATTGCTTTCTCCGGCTATGAAAAAGGGGTGTGGAGCGAACCGGTTCAACCCCTTACCGGCCGCAGGGAACTTACTCTGAACGGAGATCATACTCTTTATAAACAGCAACTGCAAGGTAAACGCCTACCTCCTTATGAAGAGTTTGATGAGAGGAACCGGAAGCTGATTGACGATTGGGCCTCCTGGGATGGGTATCGTCTCTCTCAACTCTTGCCCGATGCCTTTTCCGTACGAAAACGGGCTATGCCTGATTCTCCCTGGATAGGGACCGTCTCCTCCAGCCGCTCTTCCGGGTTGGCTTTTGCCGGGGATGTTAGCGGCGGCCTGGCTGTCTGTTTACAGGATTTCTGGCAATCCTATCCCTCTACCCTGGAAGTGAACAATGCCCGGACAGATACCGCTACCCTTACTGTCTGGTTATGGAGCCCCGAAGGAGAAGTGATGGATCTTCGTCATTACGATGAAGTAGCTCACGGTCTGGAAGCCAGTTACGAAGATGTACAGGAAGGGCTCAGCACTCCATACGGTGTAGCCTGCACCAGTGTAGTAAAGATCCAGCCTCTTTCTGCCTATCCGGGCAAAGAGAGTATCAGTCAATTAGCCTCCACCCTTTCTGGTACTAACCAACTGATCTGTACCCCGGAATATCTGCAAAGCAAGCATGCTTTTGGTATCTGGAGCCTTCCCAATCTATCTACCCCCTTCCGGGCCTGGGTAGAAGAACGATTGGATGGATATATCGATTACTATCAGAAGCAGATAGAGCAACACAAATGGTATGGATTCTGGAACTACGGAGATGTGATGCATGCTTATGATGCAGTCCGTCACGAATGGCGGTACGATATTGGTGGTTTTGCCTGGGACAATACCGAACTGGCCTCTAATATGTGGCTCTGGTATATGTTCCTGCGGAGTGGCCGGGAGGATATCTGGAAGATGGCGGAAGCGATGTCGCGCCATACGCCGGAAGTAGATGTCTATCATCTTGGAGCGTATGCCGGACTCGGTACCCGTCACAATGTAAGCCACTGGGGATGTGGAGCCAAAGAGGCCCGTGTGAGTCAGGCTGCGTGGAACCGTTTCTATTATTACCTCACTACCGACGAAAGAACCGGTGACTTAATGACCGAGGTTAAAGACGCAGATCTTAAACTTTATACCTTGGACCCCATGCGACTGGCTCAGCCCCGGGAAAAATATCCCTCTTCGGCCCCCGCTCGTCTCCGCGTGGGTCCCGACTGGCTTGCTTATGTAGGTAACTGGATGACGGAGTGGGAGCGTACCGGAAACACCCTTTACCGGGATAAGATCATTACCGGCATGAAATCCATCGCAGCTTTACCCAATGGACTCTATACCGGCCCCGGGGTATTGGGATACGATCCGGCTACCGGAGAGATCACTTACGAAGGAGATCCGGAGTTACAGAACACTAATCACCTGATGACCATCATGGCCGGTTTTGAAATAATGAATGAGTTATTGGAGATGATCGATATTCCGCAATGGAATGAAGCCTGGGTGGATCATGCAGCCCGCTATACTTCGCAAGCGTGGAAGATTAAGCGGTCCGTCTTCCTGGTCCCGAAATTAACGGCCCATGGAGCGCTTTATTATAAAGACAGAACGCTGGCTCAGTAAGCGTGGCAGGAGTTAATTTATGGACATGGAAAAGAAGCACGTAGTTTTAAACCTTATTGGGTGGAACCTCCTCAGACGTTGGATCCGGTATGGGAGGAGCCGACCGTCAGCACCAATGGGGTAGCTACCCGGTCGATCGATGCTATTTATTTGTTGGAGGTGTTGCCGCCGGAAGAGTATCTGGAGGGGGGTAACTTTTCTCGTGAATGAGAAAAGTTTTGGAAAAGAATTCTTTTTTTGTTTGTGGAGTTTGTTGTTTTTTTTGTGGGATTGTTTTTGATTGGTGGGGTGTTGTTCTTTTTCTTTGTCCCTGACACAAAGAAAAAGAACCAAAAAGAAAAGTCGGGGCGTACGGTGCTCGCTACTCCGGGAGTCTGCGCGACGGGGTAGCGAGAACTCGCATCTTCGATGCTCAAACAGCTCGCTCCCTTTTTCCGCCGCTCCGAATCCCTCCGCTTCACGCTGTGCTCCGAAGGCCCTTTTAAGAGACGCAACATCGCTCTACTCGTTGCTCTTTTCTTTGTAAAGTATAGGATTGATATCGGTTTTAAAAGGCTATGGTATAGCGTATATTTTATTTTTCGCCCCGGATGGGGCAGCTCATACCAGCCCCAGGCAGAACGAACGTATGAGTGATACCCGGGGTTAAAGACCTCACAGTATTCGGGCTGAAGCCCCAGCTCTTATTTTCGGAGTAAGAGAATATTCTTAAAACATTTAGAACTGAGCTTTTAGCCTGAGAATTATTATTTGGGGTAAAGCCCAAAACTCGCGAGCGTAGAGCGATGCGGAATAGAAGCATGATGGACGCGAAGCCAATTCGAACCATCTCGGAGGAGTGTAAAGCGGAAGAGGTTGGAGCAGCGGAAAAGGGAGCGAGTTGTTTGAGGAGCAACGCGACGAGTTCTCGCTACCCCGCTGCGCAGACCTCTGGAGTAGCTCCGCAGAGCTTGTGTCCTTGATTTTTCTTTTGTTACTTTTCTTTTCATCAAGGAAAAGAAAAGTAAAAGCACCACTGGCCATCCAAAATTTTACTGCTTTAAGTTATCTCCACTAAAACCAAAAGATTTTTTGCAAACTTTTTCATCCGAAAAAATCCCCGTCACTTCCGTTCATACTTCCTATGGAACCAAAGCAATAGCATAAATCCACAAAATGCGAACGGTACTCCGACGAGTGCCGGGTATTGATACCCTTTTCCCGCCTCCAACGGTAAACCACCTGCATAAGCCCCAATCGCATTTCCTAAATTAAAAGCTACCTGTATACTGGCAGCTCCCAGTAACTCCCCGCCGGGAGCGTGACGAATAATGAGTACCTGTTGGGGAGTGGAAACGGCAAAGAGTCCGGTAGTACAGATACACATCAGGAGTACGGCCATCCAGGGAATTCCAGCCAGAAAGAAGAGAGCCAGCAGTACACAACAAATAGTTCCCTGGGAAAAAGCGGCGACCATTCCCGGTGAGTAACGATCCGAAAGCTTACCGCTGGTCAGGTTTCCTACTACCATACCGAAACCGGCCAGTACCATCAGGATAGTGATGTGTTCGGGAGCAAACCCGGCTACCTGGGTTAAGAGTGGATTTACATAACTATAGAAACTAAATACTCCTCCGTTACCCAGCATGGTTGCCAGTAGGATCAGCCAGGGAGCCGGACTTTTCAGGAAACGGAATTGCCCTTTGAAACCTGTATCGGGTAGTCCGGGTACTTGGGGGATCCATCGCCAGATATAATAAAAAGTAATAATACCCCAGATACCTGCCAGCAGGAATGTACTTCGCCAGGAGATACTTACACTCATAGCTGTTCCCAAGGGTACACCGAGCAGGTTGGCAACGGTCATACCCGCTATCATAATGGAGACCGCTTCCGAGCCTTTTCCTTTGTCGGCCAGTTTTTCCGCTACAATGGAAGCTACTCCAAAGTAGGCCCCATGGGGAAGTCCCGAAAGGAAGCGGGCCAGCAACATGGTTCCGTAGTTGGGAGAGAGGGAAGCCAGAATATTTCCGATAGTCATAATAGCAGCTAAGGCCAACAGGATCTTCTTCAAAGGAAATTTCCGCACGACAGCCAGCATGGGAGCACCCACACAAACCCCGATGGTATACGCCGAGATCAGGTGACCGGCTTTCGCAATGGTGATACCCAACCCTGCGGCTACATCCGGCAGTACCCCCATAATTACAAATTCTGCTATGCCCAGTCCCAGTGTTCCGAACGCCAGGGCAATCAGACTCTTCTTCATATACAGTTTTTTGGGCGGCAAAGTTACTGCATTTTGTGATCGGTTGCATTGATATAGGATAAGAAATAAAGGAGAAAACCTGCGTTTCTTTTTTATTTTCCTGTAATAAAAAGGATGAATGTAAGCTTCTCCTACATCCTGCTTACTACTTCTCTCATGCAAATTAAAAATGAAAAAAATCTCCCATTCTCCCACCAATCAATATTAAAGATCTGTAAATCAAAATAATACAGGTATGGGAGATGGTGGGAGATACAAAAAAATATCTCCCATCATCTCCCACCGAAGTTATCCCCTTTTAGAAATAGCGGTTAGGGTAAGACTAAAAATACTTATTTCTAAGTCTATATCTCAGTGGACGAAAGGCCCAAACCAGTATAGTCTGGTACGGCAGTGCCCGGCATCCGGTTAGTAGGTCCCGGAGTGTTCCAGATACCCTATAAAAGTACCGGAGAGATTTCGAAAAACTTAGTTTATCGTAGAAAAAACTTAGTGAATTGTTACCCGACAATAAACTAAGTTTTTTGAAAATTAGTGAATCGTAGGAAAGCAAAAAAGCTCCTTTGTTTTGGATCCGGTAAATACAAATCAGGAAATGGCAAGGAGTATTACACCGGTTTTCATTGACCTATACTTTTTTTGCGTTGTTCACTACTTTTTCTTACACTGACCTGGACTTCTTTTTGCGTTGTACTGTACTTTTTTTAAGCTTGTCCGTTACTCAAAATCACTGGCGGAGGAGTTGTTTTTCACCCGCCGGTAAATCAGAAACCACTCGCCGGTAAATTTAAACCACCGGCGGGTGAATTTAATTTACCCGCCGGTGAAAAAAATCATAGGCGGGCTGTTTAAGTGGAAACTCAGTAAAACGATCCAAAGGCTATTTATTGGCTCACACAAGTTATAACAGCACATCTGTTTCTACTATATAGGGTGGGAGATATGGGAGATGGTGGGAGATGTTTTTTTGCATCTCCCACCATTTTTGTGCTATTATTTATCTGATTTACTGCTCTTTAATAGTGATTGGTGGGAGAATGGGAGATTTTTTTCATTTTAAAACGTATAGAGAGTAAAATCAAAACCTTATTTTTCCTTTTTCCTCTCTTTCTTCGCCGCTTTCATCAGAACTTCTACACTATTCTCTTTTATCCGGAGAAAATTAGAAAGAGTTCTTATACTTCCGTAAGTGCTATTGAAAAGTATCGGTTGTTCTTTAACATAAGGAATAAATCCGGTACATTCAGCGAATGTATATATTTTTGTATATACCTAAAAAGAATGCTATGGGATTTTTCGATGATTTGACTGCTGCCGCTAAAAAGGGAGTAAGTAGCCTGGAGAAGCTGGCAGATGATGCCGGTAAGGAGTGGAAACACACTATACAGCCGGAACTTAAAAAGCAAACGAAGAAGGCTCAAAAAAAAGTAGAGGAATTTGCTGAATATACCAGAAATGAATGGGAGCGTACCTTAAAACCCAACCTTTTGAAAGCCCACCGGGATTCCATGAAATACTGGAACCAGTTGAATAGTATGGTAGATGCTACCAAAGATGAGACAAAAGAGGTAATAAACAGACGGTTGAATAAATTTCAGAATAGCCAGTTAGGCAGGGATCTACAGAAATATTCCGTAGTACAACGTGTTACTAAAAAAGAATTAAAAGAGGTTGCCGAAATCTTGAAAGAGATGATAGGAACAGCCAGTGTGGCTTTTACGTTAATTATGTTTCTTACTTCTTGGCTACCCGGGATAGGTATTGCTGTTTCAGGAGGTGTGGTTGTGAAAGCTTTGTGCCAGGTAGCAGATCAATATTCTAAAATGGCGGATGAAGAACGGAAGAAAGTCGGGAAAGTCTGTTCTTATATCCGGGGATTTTTCACCATCATTTAAAAAAAGAGCCATCTGCCAACAAATTCTGTGCTCATCTGTTTACAGCTATATGAGCAGCCATAGTATTGTTCGCAGGAATAATCATATAAAGAATCATCTTTTTTCCGATACCTACCAGTACGATGGGGAGTACAGTGTGGAGACTGAGATTCTTTTGACCCAGTACAATGCACGTATTCTGGAATGGAAAAAGATTGAGCGGGACACTCCTTCTTTTCAGGAGTTGATCGATCCCTATTGTATCAACTGGTTCCGGGTTACCGGTTTAAAAGATGTCCAAACCATTGGCCGGATGTTGCAGGAGCTTGAACTCCATCCGGTGGATAATAAAGCGGTTCTTACTCCCTGCCATGCTGCCCGTATTGATGATGATGCAGGTCGTATTATTATGGTGCTTCGTCCCTGCTTTTACGAATCCAAACGTACTGTCACTTCCGAACACATCTGTATTATTGTCAAGGGAAACGTTATTGTCTCTTTCCGGGAACGGGGCCTTCTCTCCATGGATAACGTTATGAAAAGCCTGCGGATGAATATAATGAGTGTCCGGGAGAGTGATCCGGCTATGCTTGTTGCGTTTATGCTGAATGCAGTGATCTCTACTATGATCGGTACGGCTATTAAAGTAGAGGAGATGCTGGAGAATATGGATAACATTTTGCTGGAGGCGGAATCTACCAATATCAATATCGGCCGGCAGATTGAGCAATGCCGGCATGCTAATCTGATTATCCAGAAAAACACCATCCCTCTGCGGAAAGAGTTTAAAAAACTCCTGGATACCGACCTGGTACGTACCAATCCGGCTACGCATCCGCTGTATACGGAGATCTATAACCAGCTTGATTTTTTATTGCTTACGTCGGAAAATAGTAAGGAGCTACTCTCTTCCATGCGGGATCTGTATGTACCGAATACGGACCTGAAAATGAATACTATAATGAAACGCCTTACCCTGGTATCTACTCTTTTTATTCCTATTACTTTTTTAGTGGGGTTGTGGGGAATGAATTTTGAGATAATGCCTGAAACCAAATGGCCGTATGGATATTTGTTTGCGTTGGTGGTATTGGGGATTACGGTGGGAGGG
>JAJQBG010000170.1 GCA_021203405.1 Bacteroides sp. | reverse complement strand
ATATTAATGATAGCACCCGCGCTCCGGGCGCAGGACAAATTTGAAGTTTCCGTAGGAGCTGATCTGGTAAGCGGTTACATCTGGCGTGGCCAGGATCTGGGAGGCGTAAGCATTCAGCCTGAAATCTCTATAGCACGGGCAGGCTTTTCACTCACAGCCTGGGGATCGGTAGGATTTGAAAGCAAAGATGACAAAGAGGTCGATTTTACCTTAGGATATGAATACGGAGGCTTCTCCATTGCAGTAACCGATTACTGGTTCGATACTGAAAAGTATTTCACTTATGCAGCCCATAAAACAGCCCATGTTTACGAAGCAACCGTTGGTTATGATTTCGGCCCCGTAGCACTATGGTGGAATACGAACTTTGCAGGAGCCGATTACGAAAAGGCTAATGAAAAAAGAGCTTATTCCAGTTATTTTGAGATAGCGGCTCCCTTCACCATCGGAGGCGTTGATTTCTTAGCCGAACTGGGTATGACCCCGTGGGAAGGAGCCTACTCAGACAAATTCAACGTAGTAAATATCAGTGTAGGAGCTGCCAAAGAGATAAAAATAACAGATACCTTCACCATCCCCGCTTTCACCAAAGTAACCTTTAACCCCAATACAGAAGGTGCTTACTTTGTATTCGGCGTAAGTTTTTGAGTAACAGAGTTCAGACATAACCATACAGATATTGGTCAAGGTAAAAAGATTGCAAAGGATATATACAATATAAAGAGCGTACGGAGGGAATCAGGTAGTTAGAGCTTATTGATTTTATCGGTTTGTTGTATGGTAACCTGCTATGGCTGCCTGTCCCCTCTGTACCTTTTTAAAAAATAAATTTCAAATATTAAGGCAATGAAAAAGATTGAAGCTATCATACGAAAGACAAAGTTTGAAGAAGTAAAAGATGCTCTTCTTGAAGCTGGTATTGAATGGTTCTCTTATTATGATGTAAGAGGTGTCGGTAAATCTCGTCAGGCACGTATCTATCGTGGTGTAATATATGATACCAGTTATATAGAAAGAATTCTTGTTTCAATTGTAGTGCGGAATAAAAATACTGAGAAAACCGTGCAGGCTATTATAGAAGCCGCACAGACCGGTGAGATCGGTGATGGACGGATCTTTGTGATCCCCATAGAAGATGCCATCCGCATCCGTACAGGCGAGAGAGGCGATATTGCCCTTTACAACGCCGAACAAGAGAAATAACCCAGATTCTTTCCTGTTTAACTTTATTAAAAATTCGATTATGGATAAATATAGAAAACGCAGCAGAAAGCTGTGTATAGCCACTCTTATAGTCACTTTTATATGTTTTGTAACAAACGTAATAGCTCAGGACGCAGCATCCATAGAGACTTATACTGCAAGTACTGAATCAGTTAACGAAGCATCGCTTCCCTCTACGGTAGGTGACCTGGTTCTGGGGCTCAATACTGTATGGATGTTACTGGGCGCTATGCTGGTATTCTTTATGCAGCCTGGTTTTGCCCTGGTAGAGGCAGGTTTTACCCGGGTAAAGAACACCGCTAACATTTTGATGAAGAACCTAGTAGACTTTACCTTTGGTTCACTGCTATATTGGTTTATCGGATTCGGGCTTATGTTCGGTGTAGGAAGCTTTGTAGGAATGCCACACTTCTTTGATCTTTCATTTTTTGACAGTGAACTTCCGGTAGAGGGATTCCTGGTATTCCAGACCGTATTCTGTGCCACTGCTGCTACTATTGTATCAGGTGCTATGGCCGAACGTACTAAATTCTCTGTATACGTGATCTATTCCCTGGCTATCTGTGCGCTTATCTATCCGATATCAGGCCACTGGACATGGGGTGGCGGATGGTTAATGAACGAAGAGGGCAGCAGTTTTATGATGAGAACGTTCGGAACTGTATTCCATGACTTCGCAGGTTCAACCATTGTACACTCTGTAGGTGGTTGGTTAGCACTGGTAGGTGCTGCCATTCTCGGTCCCCGTATCGGTAAATATGGAAAAGATGGAAAATCAAGAGCAATCCCGGGACACAACCTTACCCTGGCTTGTCTGGGTGTATTTATCCTCTGGTTCGGATGGTTCGGATTCAACCCGGGCTCACAGCTGGCAGCTGCCGGCGAAGAAGACCGCTTTGCTATTTCCCATGTTTTCCTGACCACAAACCTTTCAGCCTGTGCCGGTGGTTTCTTTGCCCTGGTAGTAAGCTGGTTCAAATATGGTAAACCCTCCCTGTCACTAACCCTGAACGGTGTGTTGGCCGGATTGGTAGGTATTACAGCCGGTTGCGACCTGGTTTCTCCCGCAGGAGCTGCTATTATCGGTGCGATCTCAGGTATCGTAATGATCTATTCAGTTGACTTTATTGATAAAGTCCTTAAGATTGATGATCCTGTAGGTGCATCCTCTGTACACGGTGTATGCGGATTCCTCGGAACAATCCTGACAGGATTATTAGCAACCGAAGAAGGACTCTTTTACGGTGGTGGTGCCAGTTTCTTAGGTGCACAGCTATTTGGAGCTATCATAGTAGGCCTTTGGACAGTAATTGCAGGATTTATCCTCTTCAAAGGATTAGATATACTCATTGGACTAAGAGTGCCGAAACGTATCGAAGAAGAAGGACTCGATATTTACGAACACGGTGAATCAGCTTATAACTGATAAGAACCATATAATCCCGGAGCGAGCCTGACCGCTCCTCCGGGAACAAGAGAGAAAATTAATTTACCTATATATTAACAACAAATCAATTTTTATTATGTCAAAACTAAGATTCAGAGTAGTAGAGACGGCGTTTAAGAAAAAACCCGCTCAGGTAGAAGTTCCTGCAGAGAGACCATCCGAATACTTTGCAAAGTATGTATTTAATAAAGAGAAGATGTTCAAGTATCTTCCCTCCAAAGTGTATGACAAACTGGTTGACGCTATTGACAACGGAGCTCCGCTGGATCGTAGTATTGCCAATGATGTAGCAGCCGGTATGTTGAAATGGGCTACTGAAATGGGAGCGACTCATTATACACACTGGTTCCACCCGCTTACAGAAGGTACTGCAGAAAAGCACGATGCTTTTGTAGACCATGACGGTAAAGGGGGCATGCTTGAAGATTTCAGCGGAAAACTACTGGTACAGCAGGAGCCTGATGCATCCAGCTTCCCAAACGGTGGTATCCGTAATACATTCGAAGCCCGTGGTTATAGTGCCTGGGATCCTTCATCACCTGCATTTATTGTAGACGATACCCTTTGTATCCCTACTATATTTATCTCCTACACCGGAGAATCACTCGATTATAAAGCACCCCTGCTGAAAGCCCTGCGTGCTGTAGATAAAGCAGCGGTAGATGTATGCCATTACTTCAACCCGGAAGTGAAAAAGGTAGTTGCTTACTTAGGATGGGAACAGGAATACTTCCTGGTAGATGAAGGGCTGTATGCGGCTCGTCCCGACCTGTTGCTCACCGGACGCACCCTGATGGGACATGAAAGTTCCAAGAACCAGCAGCTGGAAGACCACTATTTCGGTGCGATCCCTACCCGTGTTGCCGCTTTTATGAAAGATCTTGAGATAGAAGCCCTGAAACTGGGTATTCCTGTAAAAACAAGACACAACGAGGTGGCTCCTAACCAGTTTGAGCTGGCTCCTATTTTCGAGGAGTGTAACTTAGCTAACGACCACAACCTGTTGCTGATGTCACTGATCCGTAAAGTGGCCCGTACACACGGTTTCCGTGTACTGCTCCACGAAAAACCTTTCAAAGGGGTCAACGGTTCCGGAAAACATAACAACTGGTCATTAGGTACCGATACAGGAGTACTATTGATGGCTCCCGGTAAGACACAGGAAGAAAACCTGCGTTTCCTTACTTTTGTGATCAATACCCTGATGGCGGTTTACAAACACAACGGACTGCTGAAAGCCAGTATTTCCAGTGCAACCAATGCCCATCGTCTGGGAGCTAACGAAGCACCTCCCGCTATTATCTCTTCGTTCTTAGGTAAACAGCTTTCACAGGTATTGCAATTACTGGAAGAGAGCCCGAAAGAAGAATTGCTTAACATCAGCGGTAAACAGGGTATGAAAATGGATATTCCGCAGATCCCTGAGTTATTGATCGATAACACCGACCGTAACCGTACCTCTCCGTTTGCCTTTACCGGTAACCGTTTTGAGTTCCGCGCGGTAGGTTCCATGGCTAACTGTGCTTCCGCCATGATCGCACTGAATGCAGCTCTGGCAGATCAGCTGACCCAATTCAAAAAAGATGTGGATGCATTGATCAAAAAAGGAGAACCGAAAGTTTCTGCTATTCTGGAGATCCTTCGTCAGTATGTGAAGATCTGCAAGCCGATCCATTTCGATGGTAACGGTTACAGTAATGAATGGAAAGAAGAGGCCGCCAAACGGGGTCTGGACTGCGAAACCAGTGTACCGGTGATCTATGATAACTACCTGAAAGAAGAGACCATCAAAATGTTCGAATCAACAGGAGTAATGAATAAAGTGGAACTGGAAGCCCGTAACGAAGTGAAATGGGAAACTTATACTAAAAAGATACAGATCGAAGCCCGTGTACTGGGTGACCTGGCAATGAACCACATTGTTCCGATCGCTACCCAGTACCAGAGCGACCTGATCGACAACGTATATAAAATGAAAGAGTTGTTCCCTGCCGAAAAAGCAGTGAAACTCTCCGCCAAGAACCTGGAACTGATCGAACAGATCGCTGATCATACTCTTTATATTGAAGAGCACGTAGCTACGATGATCGAAGCCCGTAAAGAGGCAAACCAGATTGAAAGCGAACGGGAAAAAGCCATTGTTTACCACGATAAGATCGCTCTGATGCTGGATGAAATCCGTTACCACATCGATAAGCTGGAACTGATCGTGGACAACCAGAAATGGGCGCTCCCGAAATACAGAGAATTACTTTTTATCAGATAATTATATATTATCTATTTCTTTTGTTGGTTGTTTTAAGTTTGCAAAAAGAGCTCACTTCCCAGTGGGCTCTTTTCCTTTATATAGTATACTCTCAAACGCCCTTACACAGATCAGATTCACAGTAGTGAGCCTTTACCTTACTTCGATCCGGCTCCTTCCGTTGGCAGACCGATAGACCATGACCCGGGTATGGATACGCTCCCGCAATTCTGCCACATGGGAAATGACCCCAATCTTCCGCCCCTGCATCTGTAGTTGCTCCAGGGCATCCATCGCCATACGGAGGCTCTCAGAATCGAGCGAACCAAACCCTTCGTCAATAAAGAGGGATTCCACTTTGAGGTTATTACCGGAAAGGGAGGAGAGTCCCAGGGCAAGGGCCAGGGAGATCAGGAAAGTCTCTCCCCCGGAAAGGGAATAGACGGTACGTATCTCGTCGCACATATCCCGGTCAATTACCTGCAGGGCCAGGGTATTTCCCACCTGTTGCAACCGGTAACGTCCGGAGAGGTAAGAGAGGTGTTTATTGGCGTGGAGGATCAATATTTTCAGGGTATAGCCCTGGGCAATAACCTTGAATTTATCGCCGCTGGCAGAACCGATCAGTTCATTGAGACGCCCCCACTTTTCGGCATAGAGCTGTTTCTCCTGTAAATCGGCCAGTAGCAAGTTAAGTTGGTTCCGGTTCTGCTGATCCTGGTAAAGTTTACCCTGGAGCAGGGAGAGTTCCCGTGCTATAGCCCGTATCCGCTCCTGTTGATCCTCACTGAGCCGGCTGAGCAGAAACAGGGACTCTTTTTCCGGGTCGGGACGATGGATAGCGGAGAGATGTTTCTCATATTGTTGTTTTCGTTCGTCCCGGGTGGCATGTGCAGTAGCTTTACCGGTAAGCAGAGCAGCCAGGGCAGTACGTTCCTGTTGTACCCACTCTATAGATTTACTGAGTAGCTCCATGACCTCTTCCAGAGAAAAGGATGCGTTATTAACACGATTCCAACGAGTGATCCACTGTTTAACCTCCTCTTCCGCCAGACGGAGCTGCTCCTGATTACGATGCAGCTCTTCGCTAAGCTGACTGATCTCTCCCTGCAGGCGGAAGAACTCTTTCTGCATCTTTTCGTAATCGGTACGGAGTTCTTCATGGTGCCGGATAAGCTCTTTCTCCCGGGCATTCACTCTTCTTTCTACGGCCTCTACAGGCTCTCCTTCCAGGAGGTTCTTCCTTTGGCGGGCCACACTCTCAATCTCCTGACCAAGAAGGCTAATTTTCCGGTTCTCCTCTTCCTCACGGGTAAAGAGCAACCGGTAGTGCTGTTGCAAAGAGTCAAGTTCTACCTGAGAGATATGGCATACATTGAGACCCTTGTTTATACGTTTTAAAAGTTCCTCTGTCTCTTTCAGCTTTGCATCTCTTTGTAGCCACTGCTGATTCAGATGATCATACTGACGGCGTTTTTCGACCAACCCGGAACTCTCTTTTTCAATCTCTTTCAGTTGATTTTCAATGGACTCTACACTATCCTTTTGAGAAAGCACGGTAAGCAGGTGTTCTATATCAGCTGTTCTGTTTTTCTGCTCTTCCGTTACTTTTGCCTCTTGCTCCTGCAGGTTAAAAAGGTCTCTTCGTAGCGACACAAGAGTATGCTCTACTTCCCGGAACTCTTTTTCGGCAAGGCTATACTCTTTTTCTATTTCATGAATAAGGTGGTTGATCTGACTCTGCTCTTCCTGGTAAGGATGAGTAGTACTACCACAGAGTGGGCAGGGTTCATCGGGTCGCAGATTATTACGCAGATGAGTTATATTTTCGCTCAGGGTAATACGGGCATTATCATAGAGACGTTTGGCAAGAGCAAGAGCCTCCTTTTTGGAGTGTTCCTGCTGAGTAAACTGCTCTATCCGGCCGGTAAGTTTCATCCGGTGATCTCCATACTCTTTCAACAAAGTGGTAAGACGTGCCACTTCTTTTTGCAGGGATTGATATTTTTCGGCCTGCAGGCGTTGTTCCAGAAGTTTATCCCTCTGACGGTCCAGTTCCTGTTGTCTTTCAGCTATTTTTCCGACCCCAAAGTTATTTAGTTCTTCTGCCTGCCTGATATGTAGCTGTGCGGCAGCCTCTGCCCCGGTAGTATACTCCTGCACACCTTCGACTATTTGTTTCAATACTTCTTCGGGAACATCCCCGGAAAGGGGCACGGAGTCCGGCAGGGAGAGATAGATCTTCTGCAGATGAGAAAGATACTTCTCCATATTCTTCCCACTGGTCTCTATCTCCTTCTCCTTTCCTGCTCGCTCCCGGCGGATAGTGATGAGAACTTCTTCCAACTCCTTATAGTGAGTAAGCAGGGAAGCATGCTGTTGATCAAGCACACGTGCCTGTTGCAACCGGGGAGCGAGTTCTTCCTTATAACGGATATAAGCTTTCGTATCCTCCGCACTCTTTTCAAAAAGAGTTTTACTCTCCTGAAGTTTCAGCGTGACCAATTGATAATCTGCAGTTAGCTTGGCTGTTTGTTCCTGTTGCAGGCTACAGGTACACGCATAATTACGAACAGTCTCGACTAAAGAGCGTACGGGTTCTGCCTGTTCGATGCGTTGAAGTAAAATAAACCGGGGTTGTGCTTCGCTGATCTTATTTTCTAACACCTGGCAGGCATTTTCTGCCTTGTTAAGTTCCTGCTCGAAGACCTCCTTTTCCCGGTACCAGCGCTGTTTCTCCCCGATGACAGCCAGCAGAGCAGTAGCCTCCTGTCTGGAACGGTGCAGCAGCAGCTGTCCGTTACGGAGTCTCAGGATCTCTTCCTCAGATAGTATTTCAATCCCTTTAAGCTTTTCGCTGATCCGGGTATAGCGTTCGGTAGCCTCTTTATACCGGCCGTATACCTCTTTGGAAATACGGGAGTAAATATCAGTACCGGTAAGTTTTTCCAATAGCTCGGCTTTTGACTTTTCATTGGATTTAAGAAAGGTAGAGAAGTCGTTCTGGGCCAGTAATACAGTACGGGTAAACTGGTCATAAGTAAGGCCGGTAAGTTGGGTAAGGCGTGCCAGTATCTCAGTTTTGGTACCCTGTAGCTCCTGGTCAGTATCCTGGTTGATCACCCGGATAGTCTGCGGTTGCAGGGAACCGTCAGCCCGGCGACGGGAGCGGTATACATACCAGCGGGAGAGATAACAGTAGCCATCTACCGCTTCGAAGAGTACTTCGGCAAAGCCTTCGCCCGTACCACGGCGCAAAATGTTCTTGACATCGGTCTGACGTACCGTATTAGTACCTGCATCATTCACAACTGCCCCCTCGGTCGTAGAGGCAAAACGGGGTGTTTTATCGTACAGGGCCAGACAGAGGGCATCCAGTATAGTGGATTTACCGGCTCCTGTAGGCCCGGTTATGGCAAATATACCAGCTGAGCGTAGCGGTTCACGGGTAAAGTCGATCTCAAAATTACCTTCGATAGAGGCCAGGTTCTTCAGGCGAATGGCTAATATTCTCATAACTGCGTTTCGTTCAGGTCAATTCCGGAATACACTTCTTCAAATAATATTTTCAGTTCGTCCGGCATGCTCTCTCCGTACTTGTTGTGAAAGATCTGTCCTGCAATATGTAGGGGTGAAAGATCCTGTAAGCCGGAAATGGAATACTCCTGCATACCGGGAGCCGCCTCTTTTTCTTTGTAGGAAGAGACAATACGACCCAGGCGTACTTTTTTACGGGAGAGTATCTCTTCGATATGCTGGCGTAGCATGGGTTCAGGCTCGGTCAGCAGTACTTTGATCTCCAGGTAGGGAGGGTACTCTACCTCTTCATCCTCACCACGGTCTTCCAGCTCTTTTTCAAGGATGGCATACACCTCTTCGGGTGGTGCCGGCTGCTCCGGCAGGGAGAGCAGGCTGCACAGAGGTGTATAGGGAATACGCTCTAAAGAGATCAATTCATTCCCAGAGAGGGTGATAAGGTTGACTCCGTGTTTATAGTTCTTTTCGGCAAACGACATGGGAAGCGGGCTTCCGGCGTAACGGATGTGCTCTCGTCCGGCTACCCGCTGAGGTTTATGGATATGCCCCAAAGCCGTATAGGCGATACCGGACAGGAAGCTTTCGGGGGATACGGATTCAAGTCCACCGATAATCACCCGCTCACTGTGGTCAGTCTCGGATATTTCAGCTCCGGCTGTATAAAGGTGGGCCATCATAACTACAGCCTGTTGCGGGGTTCTGCGCTCTTCCACCCGCTGACAGAGATCGGCAAAGAGTTGCCTCACTCCTTCAGTATAATTGTTGCCTTCGGTCCTGACAGCGGGATAATCTCCCTGCCGGATAAAAGGTACAGCCAGGCACCAGGCTTCCGTCTCTCCCTGCCTGTTTGTAAGAGGAACAATGAACTGGTCGGGATCAATCATGCCGGCATGTTTATAAATCACTCCTTTTACATCGGTGTTCAATACTTCAAGCAGAGGTAACGGGGCCTCCAGACGAGCTCCGGGATCGTGGTTGCCGGCTATGATAATGATCCGGGTATCAGGACTGTTAGTAACCACCTCCCTGACGAACTGGTAAAACAGACGCTGGGATACGGCCGAGGGATTGGAAACATCGAACAGGTCGCCTGCTATGAAGCAGGCATCCACCTCCTCCCGGCAGATGGTTTCCAGAAGCCAGGAGAGGAAATGACGGTGTTCATCGGTACGATCGTATCCGAAAAAGTTTTGTCCCAGGTGCCAGTCGGCAGTATGTATAATTTTCAGCATCTCTTTTTAATTATTCTATTCTCTTAGTTTCCAGACACTCTGTTTAATGAATCCATTGCGGTAAGCCACCAGTAACTCTTTAAGGTCGCGTATCTGTGTTTTCAGCTTGACTCCTTTATCGGTATCCTTTACCATACGGCGTTGTGAGTTGAACTCAATAACGAAGGTGGTAGATTTAATATCCTGTCCCTCTTCAATGGCTTTTTGGGTAGATTCGAAGGGTTCGTGCTGAACCAGTTCGAGACCGTGGGAGTGATAAATAAGTGTATAGCCGGCTATACCGGTCTCTGACTGATAGGCTTTGGAGAATCCGCCGTCTATCACCAGTAGTTTACCATCCGCCTTCATGGGACTTTCCCCTTTTATGGTTTTTACAGGTACGTGTCCGTTGATAATATGGCGGTGCTCTCCGGGTACTTCAAACTCATCCAGAAGCATATCGCAGATACGGGATTCATTACGGAGATCGTAATAGCATCCTTTGGGTTCTTTATGGAGACTTTTATCAGCGATGAAGTAACGTTCGAAAGTGACCATCCGCTCTTTATCATAAGAAGGGGCATTCTTTCCGCACCACAGGTACCACATGTAGTCCCTGGCAAAGAGTTTTTCCTCACTCTCTTCTTCTTCAAAATAGGCAGTACGGATAAGCTGGTCTACTTTGTCGAGAAGGGTTTTTCCTTTATAGGTTTTCCCCATGATCTCTACCTCTTTCAGGGTACCGTCCGCATTGAGCGGAACAGAAGCGTGGAACAGGAGGTTGGAATTGCAGATAGCGTACATGGCCCCGTTGGTAAAAAGGCAACGCATATGCTTTTTTAGTTTTTCGCTGTTTATAAAGGATTTACGTATTTTATTGATCAGATCCCACTCCTCTTCGGTTAGTTTATAAGGATCGGCAGGATCGACAGTAGGGAAAAAGGTATCACGCAGCGGATACTCTTTTCCCTGCAGTATAATGGATCCTTTTTCAAAGTCAATAAGGTGAAGCAGCTTGCGGTCCTGCATCTCAAAATCGGGTCGCCGGTCAATGATCTGAGCTTCGAGTTTGAACTGGATGATGGTAATGGCTTTATGCATCTGTGCAAGGAGTTGCAGGGTCCGTTTCTTTACATTTTTCTCCTCACTCATCTTGGGCATAAAAAGCGTACAGGGATCATCCGCATAGGTATCCATTGCAAAAGTAGCCAATGGCAGCAGATTGATACCGTATCCATCTTCTAATGTACCCAGGTTGTTGTAACGAAGCGACATCCGGATCACATTGGCTATGGAACTGCGGTTGCCCGAAGCAGCTCCCATCCAGAGAATATCGTGATTTCCCCACTGGATATCGAAATTATGATAGCCACACAGAATATCCATAATGATATGGGCCCCCGGGCCACGGTCATAGATATCTCCTACTACATGGAGCGAATCAATCGTAAGCCGCTGAATCAGGTTACACATGGCAATAATAAAATCGTCTGCCCGTTTAGTAGAGATAATAGTACTGACAATTACATTAATATAAGCATGTTTATCGGGTTCTATAGAGGATTCGTGAAGTAACTCCTGAATGATATAAGAAAACTCTTTAGGCAGGGAACGCCGCACTTTGGAGCGGGTATATTTGGAAGATACATTCTGGCATACTTTAACTAACTGATGCAGGGTAATGACATACCAGTCGTCCAGATCGGTTTCGGTCGCTTTAACAAGTTCGAGTTTCTGTTCGGGATAATAGATAAGAGTACAGATATCCTTCTTTTCGCTTTCACGAAGAGTATGGCCGAATATTTCGTTCACTTTCCTCTTAACCGCACCCGACCCGTTCTTAAGTACGTGCTGAAAAGCTTCGTACTCACCATGAATGTCGGTAAGAAAATGTTCCGTACCTTTAGGAAGATTCAGAATGGCCTCCAGGTTGATGATCTCCGTAGTGGCGTCGGCAATCGTAGGAAAGCTTCTGGAAAGGAGTTGCAGGTATCTGAGATCGTTGGTAATTCCTTCTTCGGCTAATTGTCTCTGTATATCCATAGTAATTATTTTGATTTATAAGAAAAACATCAATGTTACCTGTGCTATGATCACCCGCAGGAACATACTGAGTGGATAAACGGTAGCGTATGAGAGAGAGGGAGTATCCCCCGGAATGGTATCGTTCACATAATTAAGGGCCATCGGGTTTGACATACTACCGCACATCATACCCGAAATCGTCCCAAAATCTAATTTCATCCATTTAAGCCCGATCATCCCCATCAGGAAAATGGGTACCATGGTAATAAGCGCACCGCTTCCTATCCAGACAAGTCCTTCGGGACGAAAGATGGTTTCCAGGAAGTTGGCTCCCGCATCCAGTCCGAGACAGGCCAGATAAAGAGAGATCCCCAGGGACCTGAGCATGAGATTGGCACTGATAGTGGTATAAGTTATCATGTGGATACCGGGCCCAAAGGCTCCCATCAATATGCCTACGATAATAGGCCCTCCTGCCAGCCCTAACTTAACGGGAGTGGTTATTCCGGGAATAAACAACGGAGCAGAACCCACTACAAGCCCGAGTACTATCCCGGTAAAGATAGCAATGAGATTAGGTTCATTTAAATTTTTTACCGTATTTCCCATAAACTCTCCCACCCTGTCAATGGCGGCAGCCTCTCCGATCACTGTCAGCCGGTCGCCGTACTGGAGCCGGAGATCAGAAGTAGCAAGCAACTGAATACCGGAACGGTATACCCGGCTGACATTGACCCCATATTCATTACGCAACCGCAGGGCTCCCAGTTTCTTCCCGTTTATCTCCGGACGGGTGATCACCACTCTTCGGGATACCAGATGAGCATCAATGGAGTTCCAGTCTATCTCCTGGCTGTTCCAGTCTGTTTCATCCGCCTCTCCGAAAAGAGTAGTCAATGCGGACACTGATCTACGGGAGGTAACGACCAAGATACGGTCTCCTTCTTTGAGAATGATATCAGAGGTAGGAATAGAGACCTCTCCTGCTCTCCATAACCGGGAAATAATAAACCGGGGAGTATGTTTACCCGGGATCTCCCCGATCGTTTTATTAAAAATAACAGGATTGGTTACCCGGAATCCTGCCACAAATGTATTGTAATTATTCTCCTGCCCACACTTTTTCAACTCTTCTTCGCTGACAAAAAGTTTACGCAGCAGCATAATGGCAAGTATCACCCCTATAATTCCCATGGGATAGGCTACGGCACAGGCCAGGGCCGGTGTAATAGCCGGAACACCCAGTTGTTTGAGTGTTTGTTGTGCTGCTCCCAAAGCCGGTGTATTGGTCGTAGCTCCACACAGTACCCCGATCATATCAGGCAAAGAACTTCCTGCGATCCTGGCTCCGAGGATAGCAAAGAGAGTCCCCAGGGCGATGACTCCCATAGCTAGTATATTGAGCGGTACCCCTCCTTTGCGGAAAGAGCTGAAAAAACCGGGACCGACCTGAAGTCCCAGTGCATATACGAACAGTACCAGACCGAAGCACTCTACATAGTCGAGCATCTGCCGGTCAATAGAAAGGCCGAGAGCTCCCGCTACGATACCTATGAAAAAGACGAAAGAGGTTCCCAGAGCCATTCCCTGGATCTTCAACTTCCCTAATCCCAGGCCAATAGCACAGATGAGTGACAACAGGATCACTGCCTGCAATCCTGAATAGTCACTAATAAGTCCGTACAGCCATTTCATCACCCATTCCTTTTGTTGTATACCTGCAAATATAGAACAATTTCAGCACGGGAAACGTCTGAAAAAAGAAATAATTTTTTCCTTCTTTTCCAGGATGTATCTGTTTTACTCTGTCTCAGAGGGGAAAATTACAGTTTTTCGTTTAGCTGCTGTACTATTTCCCGCTGTTTGCGAAAAAAAAGAATCCGTTGCATTTCACCGCTTTCAGAGATAAGTATAGAACTCCGTTTCATAGAACTGAAGAGCGTCTTCATACGGTTGTAAATAGGCACATCCTGGGTAGAGGTGTCAATCAGGGAGAACCACTCCATCAGAGAGAGCACAAAATCTTCCTCAATTTTTATATAAGCCTGGTTAGCCCGCACAACCAGTCCTGAGACATAAAACTCAACCTTACACTCGGGCGTGCGGAAATAACCCCTGGCAGCCAGTTTTTCTGTTTCTTCAATGAAATGCAACAGATCGTCCCGTAATATCTTCACCTCCTGAGGAGTAATAAGGCGGATACTGAGAAAATAATGAATATCATCTACTAGGAACTGGAACATCCGCCGGTCCCATATAATAGAAGTATGACGGCTATATTTCAGGTATTCCTGATACTCCCGGTTATAAGTGATCATACCCGGGTCGATTTCCAGATCGGCATAACGCTGATTTTTTGCCACAATTCCCGACCGGTACAAATTTCTGAGCAGAAAGAATCGGAAGATAGAGTCATAGCCCACATATAGGAACTGAGGCAATGAGTTGGTAATAATACCTGTTTCAGAAACCGGAGAATGACGGATGCGTTTCAGATTCTGTACAAAATCAGCTAAATTAGCATAATCAAGTTCCCGGGGATTTAAAAAATCAATATCTGCGATCCGGGCAGAATGGAGTTTTTCATAAGCCATTCCAAGACTTATCATATTATCAAGCGAGATGTTAAATGCCTGGGTAAGCTTTACTATCTCTTCAAAAGAAAATTGTACATCTCCGCGAAGCCTGCGATAAACGGCCTCTTTTTCAATACATAAGATCTCTACCAGGTGGCTTACCAGCTCTTTTTTATCCGGTATTTTTTGCGGAGTGTATCAATAAGAATTTCATAGATCCTGTTCTTCATTTTGTAATTACTCAATAGTTAAATACCCTGTTTTGCAATAATAAAAATAAACTATACATATAGGTTTATAAGATGTTATGGTTCTGAGTCCCGGTTAGGGAAACAGAAAGGGAAACTACCCGAAAGGTTAAGGGGTATAAAATAGCAGCTCTGCAAATTCTGCACAA
>JAJQBG010000423.1 GCA_021203405.1 Bacteroides sp. | reverse complement strand
AAAGCCGTTTAGGGATGGGGATCATATTACAACAATTCTATCTTAATTAAACCTTTAATATAAAAATTACCCCAACTACAGTATAATGAGGGTAATTTTGTTAATACACCTTTTCTAATCCAATGGCTGGTTTCTGCTAATCTCTGAATAACTCTTAATTAAAAGTAGCATTCTTGTGAGAATTATATTTGTGGATGACAAACATCATAAATCCGGATTATATATCTCCTTAATTTCCCCCAGCGTCAACACCTTATTGTAAAGCCTTACATCCATAACCTTTATATCAATATCCTGATTCATATGGCGATCATTAAAGATATTCAGATCTGTATAGCGGCTACTTGCACCCCGGAGTATGGTACGGTCTATATTTACTACCCCTACAAATTCACCATTTATATAGGCTTTAATCGCATTATCAAAGGTGATAGCAACATGTACCCATTCCCCTTTTTGCAGAGAGGCAGGTCTATTAGATATCAGTTTATCCTGCGACCGGTCGTAATTGGCTGTAATTACCCCGTTGTTATATTCTGAATAGATACTTGGATAACGATTAACCAGATAAACGGGTTTGTTGTTAGTTGTAAAGACCCAGGCAGAGAAGGTAGATGCATCATCCAACATATCGATCTCTTCCATACGGATTCCTGACCCCTTACCTGACAACCTGATCACGGTTCCTTTTACCGGATCCTCTGTTATTTCTCCTCCCCGTACTTCTACTTTCAGAGAAGATTGTCCATGGATCGGAGTTTTACCATTAGACAGTTCTTTCAAGGGGAGATGGGCTACCAGGCGATCTTCGGGCTTTTCCTCCTGAATCACCAGGTCTTTGTTACGTGCCAGTTCCGCCGCTGAAACCGAACGAAAATCTTCATCCATGGGCGATTGCACCAAAAAGGTACTCTGGCTTTGAGCCAGGCGCAGCGATAAAGGATGGGCCCCTTTTTCCAGATAGACATCTTCCTCCGGTTGTGCTCCGTTTATTTTATTGCGGAAGACAAGAGTCTGGTGAATGTACAGCTCGTTTGTTCCCTGTGTATCCAGTTTGAAACGATAGATACCCGGTACTGTAGCGATAAAATAACCACTATACTCTTTTATCTTGGTATATACATCATGAGACGTCAGGGAGGTAACCGCCCGTACTGAGTAAGGAACGCTGTTTTCGATGGCAAAGGTTTCCGGATTTATTCCTTCCGTAGCAGGAACTTCATCTCTTTGAGCACCCGGAATGGGTCTTACGGCATACTCCACCTTTGCAATACCTTGCCTGTCAAATCTTTTTTCCACTAATCCGGCTGTTAACTCCGTCTTTACAGCACTATACTGTTTTATGGGGCGGCCCGGCAAAGGCATAAATTCATTCCTGTCCGTCCGATAAAGCAGATCCGTCTCAAGGGCCTGATACTCTTTTTCTGTTGCTTTTTTCATACTGACCTCTATCTGGTAATCCTCCTCCAGCTCTCCTTTCCAGAAAACCGGATCCGTAATAACGAGCTCCAGTGTATGTATACCCGGTGCCAGGGCAATTTCTGCAAAACGATCTTTTTGTGATAACCCATACTGGCCGGTTACATCCAGCAGTTTTTGTCCGTCCAGGGTAAACTGCACAGGACCACAGGAGTTGATCCTGAACTGGTAGACGGCACTCTCTTTTATCTCTAATGCTCCGGTAAAGCGGTAAAATCCCTCTTTCTGGAGCCGGATAGGCGCCTGTGGGGTAACTTTGGGTATATCGAACCCTTGCGTCACTCCCTGGTAGATGGGAGTATAGTCAGTAAGTACAGGGAGCATATTGAGCTTGCCGGTAAAGAATCCTTTTTTCATCAAAGATAGATGTTTTGATCTCAAACACTTCCGTCAGCAATCCTTGTCCGTAAGTAGCAGGGGAGGCGGGTTTAAGGAAATCTACCCGGTTAAATTCGGCTACACAATCTTCACTCACCGCCAGTTCTTCACCTCCGGGCCATGCATAGGTATAGGTAATGGCTCGTACCCGGGCACTCTTTTTCAACGTTACCGGACCGGAATAGAGAGGAGAGTTCCGGGTGGGCATAGTACCATCGAGTGTATAGTGGATACCAGATCCGCCCGCAGGTGTCTTGAAGGCAAGGGTAAGGCTATCGGTAAAGAGCGAAGAGGGGGTGAGCAACTCAGGAGAGGCCGGCTTTACGGAGGTGTTCTGTATCTCTCTTCCGTCTCTTTTCATAGCCAGTATCGTTTGTCCTTTCTCTCCTTTTTCAAAGGTATATTCATCTTTCTGCTCTTCGATCTCTACAGTGAGTATACGTTTATCATCTGTCCAGTGAGTAACAGGCAGAAAATCTCCGAACCGGTAAGGAAATATAAGGATCTTAAAAGCTGCTTCCGTGCAGTTCGCCGGAATGTTGATACGGCTGAAACCATTTACCCTTTCAAAAGTAGGAAGAGGGTAGTTGTAATCGGCATTTTTCCACAATACCCGTACCAGTAACATAGGATCTCCCTTTTTGGGGGTAGGAGTTACAAAATTTACATGGGTGTTCAGAATGTTCTTGACTGTTCGGTTGTGAGCCGTTTCTTCTATACAAAGATGCAGATCCGTTCCCGAAATTCCCGATGTAGACCGGAAAAGGGGAGTACCTGTTGTTTTCCATAACAGGGCATCTCCCTGTAAATTCAGGTTCCAGTCATAGGTGTGGTTCAACTCATCTTTTTTCAGGTCATCCACTATAAGCAGATAGGGTTGTTTTCCCCGGGCCAGATGCATGGTCCGGAATACATATTCTACATCATTATACTGTTGGTATCGTTCTGTTCCCCGGTTTTCCCCGTGCCATGCCCCGTAATCCAGGTGACCGAAACCTTCTGAGAAAGTCTTCATCTGCTCATGGAAAGGAAGTTCCATTTTCCGGTTCATAATAAAAGGATTTTCATAATTCCAGGAGGTATGGTTGAAGGCCTCTTTATACATTCCATGATCCAGTTCGAAAGCTTTGTCCCGTTTCATCCAGTTGTAGCAGTCAGTTAGATCGGCACTCATCGTAGTTGCTTCCGGGCTATCAATCACCTCTATTAATTTACCGGGAACCGGGCCCTGTCTTCCTTCCGGCTCGCATCCACCTGCTCCTTTACCGTCTATAAGCACCATGTTGCGGTAGTAGCTATGCATATAGGGACCTGTATAGGGAAGCCATTTTACTCCGTGTGCCCCTAACTGGAAGTCTCCCTGTTCCGCCGATTCATGTCCGGTGAAATAACACTCCTGCCTTACATCGAAATAGAGGTTCAGCGCATCTTCTTCCCAGGAAGAACGTGCCGTAACTACTCCACACTGGTCATCGGTCCATACCAGGGGTTGTTTTTTTCAATATTTCGGTTAATCCTTCCTTATTGTAATCGATTACCTCGCCGTTTTCATCGGTGAGACCATCTGTGGCAGTAAGCAGCATCACATCCAGGGTTTGCAAAACAGCAATTTTCTGTTATAGACTTCACCTGCGGCACCTGTGAAATGATCAAAGTTCGCATTCTTATTCCGTACCTTAAACACAAAGTCTATCACCGGATCTTCCGGATAGAAATGTTTCATCATCCAGAAAGATGCAAATCCGGTAGAGGTAACAGGCCCTGTCATAGAGAGCATATCCCAGTAACGCTCCTCGTTGGCAAGGTGCTGAAGCCGGGAAGAGTTCTCCAGTTGGAAATCCCGTTTAACATACCGGTTGTAGTTATATTCCGCATCCTGGAATTGTGCATATATCCACGCTTTGAGGTGGCTGTGGCTCATCAGCTTGCGGTCTCCCCGTCTGGCCAGAGCCAGTAAAGGGGCGCGGGGTACATACCCTTTGATGCGCTCGTAAATATATCCTGCCGGGGAAATATTATAGGTCAGGTGATCAACCATGCGGGGATAAAACTCTTTCAGGATACGCGCATCGTACCCTTTTTCCCCTTCAATGGCAAGTACCAGGTTGATAAACTGCATCGCACAATTCTGATGATTATTAATAAACATATGGCCCGGCATCTCCATACCGGTAGTATATTTACCATAGGTGAGTTTACTGATCACTGAGCGTACATACTCCCTTTCCTCCTTAGTCATAAAGTTATAGCCGTAATCGTATTCCATGCCTAACTGAACCATATCAAACTGTCCGTCTTCAGTTCCGTTACACAATTCGGAGGAGAACATAAATCCATTATCGGTTTTGATAAGGGGCGTACGGGCAAAATAAAAAAAGTTATCTTTATACGGCTGAGTCTCCGGATGATTGTTCAATACGTCTGCCACTTTTTCCAGGTGTTGCGCATGCTCCATAATTTCGGTGACAGCCTCTCTCCCTAATGGATTATCCTGATGGATCAGTGCCAATAAGGCTTTGGAGGCAGGAATACTCAATCCCTCCCAGGGAGAGATCTTATAAGATTTCGGGATCTCCACTTTCTGGGCAGCCCGGTTTTGAAGCTCCCGGTAAACGATCGCAAAATTTTTTCCCGCTTTCTCTCCGGACTTTATCTTATTCCGGATATCGTTGATGTCAGAAGGACTCATTACTACCCGGGGATGGACACCTACGGCAGGAACTTTACTGAGCCTCTCTTTGTGAAATCCTTCTTCGTCGTAAAAATAAGGAACATACGGAAGAGGAGGGAGGTCCCTGGCCAATTGACCACTTAACACATACGATGCATCGGGGTTAAACTTTCCCCGGTAGTCTTCCTGAGATTGTACTTCCTGGAAAAAAGGGGAAGAGAGGGTCGTGAAAATGAATAAGTGTTTGAACTTCATAGGTAACATGATTTTAATACGTAAACAAAAGTAGAACTTCCCTCCCGATTAGTAGCAGGATAAATGTTGCGGCTTTGGGTAAACTGGATGCATCATCTTTGTATTTATCGGATGGAGACCTGTGAAAGCTCGTTTGTGTAACCGGAATCCTTGATTTTGAACATTTATTGCAATATAGATTGTTTTCCTATTCTTTTAATTTGTGTGGTTAATGATTGTATGTAACACTAATACTTAATACTATGATGGCAATGCCGGTTTATCACACCCTTCGTTCCCCCTGTTCCCCTTTTACTCTCCCGGAAATTAATCTCTCTCTTTCTGTGTTTTCCGGAAAGGAGCATTTCCTACAAATTTAATTCAAATACTACAAAAAACATGATGCAAAAATTAAAATCAGGGCTTTTTTATTGTCACTCTTATGGGTACAGACAATATCTGCTCAGCAAAAACAAGTCATCGGTGTGGTGACTGATGAAGAAAAAGAACCGGTGGTTGGTGCAACGGTCCGGGTAGAAGGATCAGACCGGGGAACCATTACTGACCACACAGGCAAATACAACATTACTGTCCCTTCGGATGGTACGCTGGTGTTCTCTTTTATAGGACTGGAAACAGTCAAAGAAAAAGTCAAAGACCGTGGAGTGGTTAATATAGTCATGAAAGATAATGCTACTTTACTAAGCGAAACGGTCATTATCGGTTACGGTTCCGTAGCCCGGAAAGACCTTACCGGAGCGGTAGGCAAGGCGAATATTGCCGAATTGGAGCAATCTCCTGCCGCCAGTCTGGACCAGGCACTGGCCGGGCGCATTGCAGGGCTTATGATCGTATCTGCCGACGGATCTCCGGGATCTGAATCCTCTATCACCCTGCGTGGGGGAGGGCTCTCACAGGATGCCTCTCCACTTTTTATCATTGATGGCTTTCCCATTGAGAATTTCAATATGAACACGCTGGATGTCAGTACCATTGAAACGCTGGAGGTACTCAAAGATGCTTCCTCTATTGCCATTTACGGATCCAGGGCGGCCAATGGGGTCATTGTGATCAATACCAAACAGGGTACAACGGGCAAACCCAAAGTGGATTATAATTATAATTTTTCTCTGAATGTAAAGCCCAAATTTATAAAAATGATGGGCCCTTACGAGTATGTGAAACTTTTGCTCGATTCGGAAGCATTGGAAGAAAGAGGTGTCATGCGCGATCGTTACCTGGGTAAACTGGATGACAATGGAAACCGGGAGCGTACGCTGGATTGGTATAAAACAGATCCCGGGTACGACTGGCAGGATCTGGTAACCCACAACAGTGCCACACACAAACACACGTTAAGACTCAATGGAGGAACCCGGGAAACCCGGTATAATGTACAGTTTGCCTATACCAACCAGGATGGGATCGTAAAGAATACCGGCATGACCCGCTACAATGCCAAAGGGGATCTGCGGCAAAAAATAAATAAAAACATAGACGTCTCTTTTTCTATCGACCACTCTACCACTATTGTCAATAGTAACAGTGCTTTTGACCAGGCCCGCAGATATATGCCCACTACCGGACTCTTCGACCTCGAAGATTTCCAACGGGATATTGAAGAGATGATCGCCGATGGTACCATTAGTGACTCAGGTGTTGATTATGGATCACTCGTCACACCTTTGCAACAGATGGAGAATGAGTATGACCGTAGAAAAACATCGGATACCCGCTTTTCTGCCAAACTGGATATCAAGTTCCTGAAATATTTTACCTATACTCCTCAGGCAAGCGGAAAATTTACCAATGTCTACCGGGATCGATACTATAACAGCCAGACCCGGCAGGGTCACCTCTATAAAAAACCGAATGGAACTTTTGCCAATGCCAATGGTATCAATGCAAGTATGGAGAAAAACTTTACTGAAAACTATGTAACCGAACATACCGTAAATTACAACCGGAAGTTTAACCAGAATCATAAGCTGGATCTGCTGTACGGGTTCTCGTATCAGTACCAGCAATATGAACAGGACAAATACTCGGTATTGAATATCTCTCCCGAATTTGAATACCTGAAATTTTACGCGTTGAATGCCGGGCAGGTCAAAAATGGTCAGGCCGAGCATAATGGACAGAAAAACCAGTTGGTCTCTTCCTATGGACGAGCCAATTATAATCTGATGGACAGGTATCTTTTCACCTTTACCGCGCGTTACGACGGTTCTTCAAAATTTGCTAAAGGAAACCAGTGGGGGGCTTTTCCCCTCGGGAGCTTTTGCCTGGCGATTGTCGGATGAAAAGTTTATGAAACCTTTAAAAAAGGTCGTTGATGATGCCAAAGTACGTGTCAGTTACGGTTCTGTCGGAAACAACAGAAGTGTCAACGACTTCTCCTATCTGATGGAGTTTGGCGGTCTGGTCGCTAACAATGGCTATATGGTGAATGGACAGACCATCTCTCCCGGGATGCTGCAGTTCTTCCTTAGCAACAGTGAAATAAAATGGGAGAAAACCACGGAACTCGACCTGGGGTTAGATATCTATCTCCTTAACAACAGGATCGCTCTTTCGTTTGACTATTATAAAAAAATAGTCACCGATCTGATCCTCTCCAGAAAAGTACCTTATTACCTGGGTTATGGTAATGGAGATCATACCCGCTATGAGAATGCAGGTTCCACCATGAGCGAAGGGGTTGAAGTCACCCTGCTCACCACCAATATCAAGAATAAAAAATTCGGCTGGAACAGCAGTTTCAACTTTAGCTTCAACAAAAATACAGTCCGTAAATTTTATGAAGGTCTGGATGTCATGACCACCGTCAACAACGACGATTTCAGCCCCAACGAGGTGTGGATGGCCTAGGTCGGAAGATCTACTTCGCAATTTTACGGATATAAATACCTGCGGCTCTATCAGGAATCCGATTTTGATAAAACCCCCAACGGAGACTGGATATTGAAACCAGGCATCCCTCAGTTTGCCAACTACGAAGGAGGATACCGCGTACAGCCCGGAGACCCTATGTATGCCGACCTGAATGGAGACGGCAAGATCGATGACAACGACCGCACCACCCTGGGTTCTCCGATTCCCAAATTTATCGGTGGGCTTTCCAATACCTTCACTTATAAGAACTGGTCGTTGAATGTATTCTTCCAGTACTCTTTAGGCAACAAGATTCTTGACTACAATAAATTATTGTTTGAGACTACAGGAACTTTCAATAAATATACCAATAATTATGCTTCGTATGCCAACTACTGGACCCCGGAGAATACAGATACCGATATCCCCCGCCTGCTTAAACCCTATAACAGGGGAGATGTTCAATCCAGGGCCAAACCCAAGGTTTCTTCCAGGGTGATCGAAGATGGCTCTTTTATCCGTCTCAATACGGTATCTCTGAGTTATAGTATTCCTAAAACTATTTTAAGTAAAGTAAAGGTGTCGAGTGCCAGCGTAAGTTTCTCTGCACAAAATCTATGGTTATGGACTAAATACAGCGGACAGGACCCGGAGGTGGATAGTTTTAATAATAATGCAGCTCCCAAAGGGTTAGGCTATAATGTTTTGACGAATTCAAATGCTTATACCAGTATGACCGGAGGATATGACCGCTCACAATATCCCAGGGCGAAAGTCTTTAATCTGGGGCTCAATGTTTCATTCTAAAATATACGACGATGAAAAGAAATTATACATTATATATACTCGTGTTGTTTGTATTGTTGGGCACCGCCTCATGCGACGGGTGGGATCTCAACCTGGACTCAACCAAACCCAATTACACAGGTAAGGGAGAAGCACCCGTTATCCGGGCGCAGTTGGCAGCCGCTTATAGCTTTTTGCTCAATCAGCATGTCTTTGGTGAAAACTATTAGGGATACATTGGTAACATGGATACCGATGAGGCCTATCGCAACAATATGGGATCCAACTCCACCGCACTGAACTCCCACAATATTACCCCCAGTACCGGACAGGTGATGGAATTCTGGCGTTATTTGTGGAGAGGCAACGAGTGTGCCACCAACATTCTTGCCATGCTGGAAACAGTAGAAGAAGGCATGAGTGAAGAAGAGAAAAATCACATCCGCGGCCAGGCTATGGTCTTGCAGGCCTTTTATCACTTCTATGCTACTCAGAACTGGGGACCGGTTCCCATTAAGAACATACCCACCTTCGATATGGGGCTTCAAAAAGATATTCCCCGTAGTTCCATCAAAGAGGTGTGTCAGTTTGCACTCGACCTTTGCCGGGATGCCATCCCTCTGCTGAAAGGCATGGAGCAGGTGAGAACCACCGCCCAGATCACTCAATCCGCAGCCGAGGCCCTCTCTTTGCGCATTGCCCTCTACATGGCCTCCCATCCCGATGTCCGGGACGTAGAGAAGTATGAGCTGGTAGCCGGATGGGCCGATGAGTTTATTGCCACAGGCCCCCATAAACTCAATACCCAGCCTTATGAAGTGAACGGCGAAGTGCTTCCCGCCTATGCCCGGTTATTTGTAAAAAACATGCAAGACGACCAGAACTGGAATGCATCCACCGATGCGGAAGGGATATGGGATGTGATTTTCTTTTCCAAGTCCAACACATCCGGTCAGTACGAAAATATGGGATATTATGTCACCATGCGTCTGGGCGCACAGATGGGATTGCCCTGTGCAGATGACCAGACCACCTCTCCCATCGGATATGCAGATCTTACCTATCGCGCATTGAATAACCTCTATAACAAATATACCGACTTCAACCATGGAAAAGATTATCCCATTGGTGACCTGAGAAGAGACTGGAACATTCCCACGTTCTGCTATAAATACAAAAGTAACAATGTCATCGCAGAAGGATATTCAGTCACTACCCGTTTCCCGAGTTTTAAAGTGATACTACCCCAACAGGTTACCTGGGAAAAAGAAGTCGTTCTGTTGCCCATATTTAACAAAGAAACCTGGAACAACGACAGCGGGCAATTGCTGGATGTCTATATCGAAGAGGGTGGAGCAGGCTATCGGAATGGAGATGGAGAGACTACTTTTACCGTAGAGCTGCCCCAGCTACATTCAGGTTCCGGTGTCAATACCATGGGTACCTTTCTCTATGACCAGGGAGGCATCATTGGTTACAAGAGCGGCAGCCATTTAAATACCAACAATAATCTCGATTACGGACACCAGAACATACAGGGTAAAAACAACAACCAGAAAGTAGAGGTACGGATCGAAAATGGAGTGATCACGGCCATTACCCGCACCAACCTCAATAACACCATGGGTTCCAATACTTTCCCGATGGTCACCGAACGCGGTATAGGCAAATGGCGCCGGGAATACGAAGTCAATGTACCTCCTTTGCGCGAAAGAGACAAAACCTCCTGCAACTTCCCTATCCTGCGTTTTGCAGATGTACTGCTGATGGCTTCCGAAGCTCACCTCATCTCTCCTTCCGGTAATAAAGAGAAAGGGCTGGAGTACCTTAATATGGTACGCAGAAGAGCCTATGGCGAAGATGTCTATGCGAAAAACGAGCGGGTTGATTTCAAAGAATATAACCTGGAGACTGTCATGGATGAGCGTTCCCGGGAACTCTGTTTTGAAGGAGTACGGCGCTTCGACCTGATCCGTTGAGATGCCTATGTCGGAGAATACAATGCCGTGCAGAGAGTCATCGATAGCAACCCCAATCACACCAATATAAATTTCCCTATCAGAAAACTGGGCGAAGACTATACAAAATACCGGGTGTTGCCCATCCCGCAGGACGAAGTAGGATTGGTGCCCAATGTCATGTGGCAGAATCCGGGTTGGTAATGTTAAATTAAAAAGTAATAGATCATGAAAAAGATATATAATCATATAACAACATTTCTGTTGATATGGATCGCTTTCACAGCTTGTGAAGAGAATATAGGTTTTGATAATGTAGAGAATCCCGTGATCGACATCACAGTAACAGGTATTACGGAGATTGATCCGGTTACAGGTGCCTATGTGATTGATGCGGATGATATCGTCAATTTTGAATTTGCCGGAGAGTTTGTAGACAATAACCTTTTCTACTCCGGAGAACCCGGGTACGACTTTGCCTTTCGCGACCGTTATATCGCTGATAAGGATGCGGAACTCAAACCTACGATTTCTATCAAAACAGCCGTTACATCGCCACAGCCCGATATCCTCACAGAAAGCAAATTTACCTTTTTAGTCAGTAGTGACCTGAAAGAGTTTACCGACGAAGGCGTTACCAGTGCCACCTGGAAAGAGTACAGGCTCAGGGGGCAGGATGTAAGTGCTAACTCTCTGACAGAGTATTTTAATTTTACCGACGGAATGGTGAGCAGTAATGGTACGTTTGACTATGAGCAGTGGTATGCCAACGAAGAGGTAGCCTGTGCCATCCGGGCCAAAAGTAACCGCTCCGAAGACAACCGGTTAAAATTACAGGAGTTTATTGTAACCAACACCGAAACCCGTGATTACAGCTATACCTATGACGGAGAAACAAAAGAGATCAAGAGAACCCGCGCCTATACCCTCATCAGTGCCCTGTCTAATTACAGCAGTAGCCTCACCGTGAACAATGAACCTACAGCCGCCAGCTGGGCCAGTTACAACCCCCTGGTTACTATCAGAGAAGGAGAAAGCGAACCTATAGCCAATTCTACACGCTATGTGTGGAATGTAGGAGAGCTGGGACTTAATTACGGAGAAGGGTCAGGCTATCCCTGGGTCAGAGTTAATTCGGCTAAGCAACCGATCAAAGGGATCTATGATATTGAGATTAAAAAACCCACGGATAATATCACATATATACATCCGGACGGAACGGAAGACAATGAGCCATTTGATCATTTAAAAGATGAACCCCGCGAATCCTGGATCATCTCCCGTAAGCATCTCACCCGGCTGGTTACTCCCGATAATGTTTCTGCCGTTGTGAAGAGCAAGATCAAAAGTATGATCTGGGAATATAGCCATCCCTATTCCAGCCCCGGCTTATACACCGCCACTTTCTATGTCTTCAACCAGAACGAACATGTAACGAAAGAAAAAGTGATCGAATTTAAGATACTGGTCCGGTAATGAATACAGACGGGAGCTTTTCCCTGAAATAATAGATTCAAAAAGATTGTAGTATGTCCGGATTACATACTGCAATCTTTTTGTTTAAAAACTTAATATTATAATAGTATGAAAAAAATCTGATCCTGATCCTCTGTTTTTTCTATGCTTTTTCTCTGTATGCCCAGCGGGTCAACTCCTGGGGAGAACCCTATGCAGAAGATATTTTAAATGGTACCTGGCGATGGAACCCCTCCGTAAAGGATATCTCTGTCGTTTACGACGACAGTGGACTGGCCCTGAACAAACTCGGAAAAGTACCTCCCCCGGAGTCCACCCCCGGATACTTTTTAGTCCGGAGCAAATACCCGAAATACGGGAGCGGATTCGGGTAACAAAGTCCGGAGCGGCCATGTATGCCAATCTATCTCAACGAATAGCCGTTTTTGACAATCCCGATCACTGGGAGTATCAGGCTTTCCATCAACTTGCTGCCGGCAAGATAGAAGAGGTAAGCCGCACCCTTGAAAATATGCCTCCTAAAAATGGAAAAACGGGCCACTATCAACCCTATTTCCTATATGAACTGATGCTTAAAAGCTTTGACTGCCTTCTTTTTGATAAAAAGGAAGAGGGCAAAAAAGTCGCTACCGCCTTCTATCATTATGCCCGCATCGTTAAACCGCAGGTGGTAGAGAATCTCAAAACCTCTCCCTTTCCGACCGATGTATGGCGTTCAAACACCAAAGACCTTATCCATGGACACATGTTTGCCTTTCTCTATGATTTCAGCTACAACTACATGTCACCCCGGCAGCGCGACTATGTACGCGATCTCTTGGTCCTCTCTACCCAGGGACTTACCACGATGGGCATGCTGATCCCCCCTTATTTTGTAAACTGGAACTGGTGCGCCGTAGGGCAAAGCCACACCCTCAATGTCCTGGCCATTGAAGGAGAAAAAGGATATGACCCCTGTGTCTATGAAAAGAGTGCCGAAGTTATGCGCCATTATCTCACCTATGGCATTGATAAATACGGCACCTCTACCGAGGCCGTAGGCTATACCCAGTTCGGCTTCAAATGGGGAGCACCCGCCATGATCGCCATCTCCCGCCGGGGCGATCTGCAACTGGCACACCCCCATTTCAAAGCGATGAAAAACTGGTTGTTCTACTCATTAAGCCCCTCCGGCGGCAGATATAACTCCCGCGGAGACGGAGGCGATGGCGGCCCCTCCATCGTACAGCTTATGGTGATGAAATATTTCTACCCGGATGATCCCGTTATTGACTATCTGTTTCAGGATTTTGAGCAACATACCGCCAGTAATCTCTATAAAGGAACCTTCGACCTCATCACCCCCCTGATCTGCGCTAGTGACGCTACCCCTACCGATTATCAGTATGGAAAGGCTTTTCATCTGCCTTTAACCTTCTATGATGAAGAGCGGGGAATGGTGATCAGCCGGAATGCCTGGAACAAAGAGGCCACTGTCTTTCACCTGGAGGCCCGGGCAGACCCGCTGGGCGGCAACCACGACCATGCAGACCGGGGAACCTTTACGCTGGAGTCGGGAGGAAGAGCCTGGAGCCTGGACGGATTCCGGGCAGTCGATTCCAAATTCCATAACATTGTCACGATCAATGGCAGGGGACAGAGCTTTTTTACCCCGCAGGCCACCTGGGTGAAAATGGTAGATAAACCGGAGGTTACCTGGAGTGTGATCGATCAGAAATACGCCTATGACTACTGGTGGCCCAAACCCATGGTCGCTGCTACGCAGCCGGATGATCCCCGTTTAGAAACTCCCCGGTACGCCTCGTTCCAAAAAGAGATAGAAGAGTTCCGCCGTCTGTATGGTGAAGACTCCGGCGAACCCGATCCATCTCCCCAGATAGTCGCCCATTTTGAAGGGAATGAAAAGGGCAATCCCCGTATCTGGGATGAAGACCCCCGTCCTTACCGCCTCCCTTACAACCCGGTTGAATATGCCTGGCGTACAGCAGGCTTTATCAAAGGAGAAAAACCGTATGTATTCCTTGTAGATGATATCCGGAAAGACCAAAAAGAGTATATGTATGAGTGGAATATGATGGTGGAGTGGGATCTTACCATCCATTCCATCACCCATAACGATATTATCCTGATGGAAGATAAAGATATCTCCAAAAATCCCCGGGCCTTCCGGGCAAACTCCCGCAACTTACAAAAAGGCGAACCCATCCTGTTGATCAGGGTACTCGACCGTAGTCTGAAACAGCCCCCCGCGTATGTGGAAAATCTCGCCATCCGGTTGGAGATCGTGGAAAAACATGAGTCTGCCAACGGATACGGACATACCTACGGACTGGCAAAAAGAGTGGTTGTTCCCGCTCTGACCGATCAGCCCGACTTTAAAATACTGCTGTTCCCCCTGCTGGCAGGAGACGAACTGCCCGAAACTACCTGGGATGAGGAGAAGGCTGTTCTCACCATTCAGTATGGCAATCAAACAGACGTTTATCGTTTTACACCCACCCGGGAGGGACGAAATGAGATAACGATGTCCCGTAACGGCCAAAAAATAATAGAGTAATCGTTGAAGATAAAAATACAGTTTCACTATATTTATACGCCTTCTATTATGAAGGTTGGTAAAGTCTGACTGCCCTGTGATGATGTACCAAATTGTAAGCATGCATCCCGAATGGTTTACCCCGACAGGGGTAAAATGTAAATAACCCCCGGTGAAGCGAAGCAACTGGGGGTAAACCCGTGACTGGACAGTCAACCCCGAATAGTGGGTTGAATACATTTGATTGATTAAATAAAAGAAAAAATGAAAAGAAATATATTGTTTATCATCGCACTTGGTTTGTCCCCTCTATTGA
>JAJQBG010000372.1 GCA_021203405.1 Bacteroides sp. | reverse complement strand
AAAAATAATTTTTGTCTGGTTTAAAAAGAATTAAAGAACAAGCTTGTGAGGCTGGCTTTTACAAGTTTGTTCTTTGTTTAAAGAGTAGAAGTTGAACATCGCCCTGAAAACGGGCGTTCCACTTAAAATTTTTAATTAGTAAATATAACTGTGACAAGCGAACTAGTAGTTGATGTACAGCCGAAAGAGGTCTCGATAACGTTGTTAGAGGACAAAAGTCTGGTCGAACTTCAGCGGGAAGGAAAAACAACCTCCTTTTTGGTCGGTAACATGTATCTGGGCCGCGTCAAAAAATTGATGCCCGGCCTGAACGCCTGTTTCGTGGATGTCGGTTATGAAAAAGATGCATTCCTGCATTACCTGGACCTCGGTCCTCAATTTAATTCTCTCCAAAAGTATGTAAAGCAAACACTGAGCGACAAAAAAAAACTGGTTCCTGCTTCCAAAGCCACCATTTTACCTGATCTGGATAAGAACGGAACCATTGCCGACGTACTCAAAACCGGTCAGGAGATAGTCGTACAGATTGTAAAGGAACCTATCTCGACCAAAGGGCCCAGACTTACTTCCGAAATATCTTTTGCCGGAAGATACCTGATACTTATTCCCTTTAACGAAAAGGTATCCGTTTCTCAAAAAATTAAATCAAGTGAAGAGAGAGCACGTCTGAAACAACTTTTGCAAAGTATTAAACCCAAATATTTCGGGGTGATAGTACGCACAGTTGCCGAAGGAAAGCGTGTAGCCGAGCTTGATACAGAATTAAAGATCTTATTAAAACACTGGGAAGAGAGTATAACCCGGGTGCAAAAAGCGACAAAGTATCCTACTCTTATTTATGAAGAGACGAGCCGGGCAGTAGCCATGCTACGGGATCTTTTCAACCCTTCTTTCGAGAACATTTATGTAAACGACAGTAAGGTGTACGAAGAGATCAGGGATTATGTCGGTCTTATCGCCCCTGAACGGGCGGGCATTGTGAAGTTATACAAAGGACCACTCCCGATTTTTGATAATTTCGCTATTACCAAACAGATCAAATCATCTTTTGGCAAAACAGTCTCCTATAAAAGCGGTGCCTACCTCATTATCGAACATACGGAAGCTCTTCACGTGGTCGATGTAAACAGCGGCAACCGTGCAAAAAATGCGAACGGACAGGAAGCCAATGCGCTGGAAGTAAACCTGGGAGCAGCTGATGAGCTGGCACGCCAGCTCAGACTGAGAGATATGGGAGGTATTATTGTGGTGGATTTCATTGATATGAATGAAAGTGAGAACCGCCAGAAACTTTACGAACGTATGTGTGCCAATATGCAGAAGGACAGAGCAAGGCATAACATACTTCCCCTGAGTAAGTTTGGTTTGATGCAGATCACCCGGCAGAGAGTACGGCCGGCTATGGACGTGAACACTACAGAGATCTGCCCGACCTGTTTCGGAAAAGGTACTATACATTCTTCCATACTTTTCACCGGCACTTTAGAGAATAAAATTGACTACCTGGTAAATAAACTGGGAATTAAAAAGTTTTCATTACACATCCATCCGTTTGTAGCGGCCTTTGTTAACCAGGGTGTCCTCTCCCTGAAACGTAAATGGCAGCTTAAATACGGTTTCGGAATAAAAATTATTCCGAGTCAGAAACTGGCCTATCTGGAATATATCTTTTATGACTCCCAGGGTGAGGAGATCGACATGAAAGAAGAACATGAGATAAAATAGAAAAGATGGCCGTATATATAATCAAATATACGGCCGTTTTTTCTTGCCACCCTTTACACTCCCTTACTTTTTTATGATAAATATCTACTTTTGCAATTATGGAACCAAAAACAAACCTGTCTTATAGAAGTGTCTGGATCATTGCCTATCCTATCCTGATCAGTCTCCTGATGGAACAACTGATCGGTATGACCGATACAGCCTTCCTGGGACGTGTAGGAGAAATTGAATTAGGAGCATCTGCACTGGCAGGTGTATATTACCTGGCTATATTTATGCTGGGATTCGGCTTTAGCCTGGGAGCACAGATCCTGATAGCACGCCGTAACGGAGAAAAAGAGTACAAACAGATCGGGCAAATATTTTATCAGGGCACCCTTATACTCCTGATAATGGCTGCCTGCATATTTATATTGTCTCAAATTTTCTCGTCCCGTATCCTGAAAGGCATTATCGAATCAGAAGCCATTTACGAGTCTGCCCTTCAATACACCAACTGGCGGATCTACGGATTCTTCTTCTCTTTTATAGCCGTTATGTTCCGGGCATTTTTTGTAGGAACGACCCAGACCAAAACCCTGACAGCCAATTCGCTGGTGATGGTGATCTCCAATGTGCTCTTCAATTATATACTGATCTTCGGAAAATTGGGCTTCCCGGCATTAGGCATTGCAGGAGCAGCTATCGGTTCTTCACTGGCAGAGTTAATGTCCGTACTCTTTTTTATTATCTATACCATCCGGAAAGTAGACATCCGTAAGTATGGTCTGGATATATTCCACGGTTTACAAAAACGGGTGATCAAACAGATCCTGAATGTCTCTTTGTGGACCATAATCCAGAACTTTATCTCTCTTTCCACCTGGTTTCTCTTCTTTATCGCCGTAGAGCACCTGGGAGAGCGGCCCCTGGCTATTACCAACATCATCCGCAGCCTCTCTTCGGTGTTATTTACCATCATGATCGCTTTTGCTTCTACGTGCGGCTCCCTGGTAAGTAACTTCATCGGTGCTGGTGAGACCCATAAAGTATTTAAGGTTATTAAGATCTGTATAAAAATGAGTTATCTGATACTGATCCCACTGGCAATACTTTTTGCTGTTTTTCCTGAAACAGTGATCCGTATCTACACCAACAATACCGAACTCATTTCGGCAGCAGTTCCCTCTTTATGGGTCATGTGTACGGCCTATATCTTCCTGATACCGGGAAATATTTTATTCCAGTCCGTATCGGGAACAGGCAATATCCGTACAGCATTTTTATTGGAGATACTCACCATTATAGTATATATATCC
>JAJQBG010000206.1 GCA_021203405.1 Bacteroides sp. | reverse complement strand
GTACAAATTAATTCATCACTTTTTTCAGTTAAAAAGGCAAATATATTATATTTGCGCAGCTTTAAAATGCCCTGTAGTTAGTATGAATAAGAAAAAAACAGCCTATTTTGTTCTTGCTGTCTGTGCAATAACACTTATCGCATTTATACGGTTTGAAAAAACCGATATGTCCATGAAGATGAATGAGCCCCGTAATATCCGGGGGGGGTTGTAAGCTATAAACGGGCTTTTGACGATCTGAATGCCGTTCATCTGGCAGCTGCCCGTAAAATAGGTATTTCACCCATAGCAGCGTCCAGAGAGGAAGCCGAAAAATTAAAAAAGAAACTGGTCCATATACAGGACAATCCATATTACAGTGTCGATTCTTTAACTCATTCTATTCCCTATCTGGTACCTGAAGCCGAAAAAGTGTTGTCATCTATCGGAAAGAATTTTCTGGATTCCCTGGCATCCAAAGGCCTTAATCCCAACCAGATCATCGTCACCTCCGTATTACGTACCCGGGATGATGTAAAAAAACTCCGGAAAGGAAATATCAACGCCACAGAGAATTCAGCGCATTTTTATGGAACGACCTTTGATATAAGCTGGAAACAATTTAAAAAGATCGAAGGGAAACGTCCGATGCAGGATGTCAGTCCGGACACATTAAAACTTGTACTCTCAGAAGTACTCAGGGATGTAAAAAAAGAAGATAAATGCTATATCAAATATGAATTAAAGCAGGGCTGTTTCCATATTACTGCCCGGTAATATCCTCTGTTATATCCATCCGATACTTTTTAACATTTCTTTTTACCCGGAAAAGATTTTTGCAAATATTATTTTACACAATTACCGTTAACACAACCGAAACGAACCGAAAAAGAGTCCGGAAAAAGAAAACCGCTTTCCTGTTTTTAACTGAAATAATCTTACGGAAGCTGCCCGTACACATTCCGATCTTATATTTTACAGAAAAAAATAATCTTTTCCAGAACAGGGATCAAAAAGGAATATTCTAAACAAAAACAGGCACATGCTGTTATACTAGTAACATTGATTTATTCCGGTAATCTCCTATCTGCACCTTCTGGGCAGCACCCACCCACAACGGATTACCGGAAATAATTTATAAACCACTTAAACCTGAATATGAAAAAAAATTCGTGTGTTGCTGCCAGCCATATGGGTCTGGTTATTCATTTTTTCCTGTATCAATGAGTATTATGACCCGTCCGAATGTATGCATAAGATTCTTGTGGAGTTTGACTGGAGTATGGTAACCGAGCCCGACGATAACGAAATACTCGAGATCCTGATTACCGATCTGGACGATTTCTCCCGGGAGATCTTTACCAATCATAACGGAACAGAAGTAGATCTGGAGTCGCATATATTTGAATTTGTTGGTTTTGAAGAGGCTCCTAACGTAACCATTGACCGGTGTATACTCACTGTACAACAGGATGCATCCGGAAATTATTACGGACCGGGATATTTTGTAGCAGGAGCCGTTGAAGACTTCATCGTAGATAGAGAGGGCGTCCAGATAGTAACCATTCCCATGTGTCAGCAGGTACGTCCCCTTATTATCCGGGCCATTATCAGCGGAGCAGGAGTAGGAAATCTATCCCGTATAGCAGGCGAAATAAGTGGAATAGCCATGTCCCGTTCCATTCACGATGGGTTTCCCCCTATTGATGGAGAAGATCTGCACCCGGCTTTTATTGCCGCATCCGTAGCTTACAGCCTTGAAAGTACAGACGAAGTTACCTTCAGTGACCGTAAAAACCTCCTGGGAACAGACGGAGGAGCCTCCCAATTCCTGAATCTTACAGCTATTTTCAACGATGGTGCTCAAAAGACATTCAATTTTGATGTAACGGATGCCATGTTTGGTTTTCATACCGTCAATGTAACTGAACCATGGGTTCTTGAATTCAGGCTCTCCGTAGGAATAGGAGGAGGAAACGATATGGAAATAACCATTGAAGACTGGAAAAGTGGTTCCGAGTCGGAACTTGAATTTAAATAAAACAGAAATAATCACCTTTAAATATTTATCTCATTATGAAAAAAATAACATTCTACATACCTGTTGGTATACTATTTTTCGCAGCATTAGCTGTATCGTGTAGTCAGACAGATAACACGCCTGCCGAAGAGGTGGACGAAAAGGTTCCCGTAGTGATTCAGACCGGGATTTCCGGACGCGCCACAGATACTGAGTGGGATGCCGGCGATGCAATCGGAGTAACCGTTTACAATCCGGATTACACCCAGATCCTCGATAACCAGAATAATAAAAAGTATGTAACAGAAGATGGCTCCAGTACCTTTCGCGCTGAGGATGGATGGAACCTAATCTACTTCCCGCAAAACGGAGATGCTATTCGTATTAAATCTTATTATCCCTATCTGGAAAGCCAGACCGGTAGTAACTCATACGATATATCTGTAGCAGACCAGACCACTCTCCAGAACATTGACCTGATGACTGCCGAACACCTGGCAGGTTACAGTAAGAATGATCCCAATGTACGGATACGTTTTTATCACCGGCTTTCCAAACTTATTTTCCTTCTTCGTACCTACAATGACGAACAGTTCCTCTCTTTCATAGATTCCGACCTGAGCATTAACGGCATGAAAACCAGTGCTGTTTACAACATTTTCGAAAATGACTTTGAGAGTCAGGATGCTACAAGCGTACAAAACATTCCGGTACCCTGACGTACAGAAGATGCCGACACCATTCGTCAGGCCATTGTACTCCCCCGCGAAGCAGGTCCGGGCGTAACCTTCGAAATTGATGTTCCCGATAGAGGTACTTACCTGGCACAGATAAGTGATACACTCAACCTGAGAACCGGATACCGTTATATTTTCTACCTGACCCTCAGACGCGGCGAACCGATTGCTGATATGGAAGTAACCATTGAAGATTGGCTGGATGGCGGTGAATACCCCATTATTGCCCAATAATAAATTTAAGGTATAGAACCGGTACAGCAGTTCCGGTTCTTCCACATACCACTCCATACC
>JAJQBG010000260.1 GCA_021203405.1 Bacteroides sp. | reverse complement strand
ATATAGGATAGTGATATATCAATGATGTAGAACATTTACAATGTTCTGTTAGGATTATATCTCTACCCGGGGATTCGCTTCGCTCAGCCGCCGGGCTATTTAAATATCCCTTACAGGGATAAAGAGTGATTGATATATACCCTCCGGGAATAGAGATAAAGTTTCCCCCCTTAACAGGAACTCCCGATCTTCATTACCATTTTTTCAAACTCATCCCGTGATACCGCTGCCTTATTACGGGCTTTGGTACGATAATTATAGATCGCACTTAATGAATACCGAAGGAAAGCGGCGATCTTTATACTATCTGTAATTCCCAGGCGGATCAATGCAAAAATACGCAACTCCGTATTCAGGATCTCTCCTGATTTGGTATTTACCCGCTCTTCCTCGATCAGTAATTGGTTAAACTCCTCTACAAAAGTAGGGTAGAGGTTAATAAATATCCGGTCAAAATTGGCATAAAGTTCTTCCAGCTCATTCTCAACCAGCGTGGTCGATCTCAACATTTTAAAAAGTTCGTCCAGGTGCCGTTCACTTGCTTTTTTGTTGAGCGATTTGCGGTAGTCCTCCAGTTTATTGATATAAGTAGAGCACAGGTCAAAAAAGTGGGCAATATACTCCTCTTTAATTAGATTGGCTTCAGACAACTGCCCGTTCCTTTCCTGAAGTTCTCTGTTCGTATCCAGGATCTCAATATTCAGTGTCCGTAGTTTATCGTTGGTCCGGTGTAACTCCTGTTTTATCTTAGACACCTTTTTCATCTGCCTGTACACATAGCCGATAGCGATGATCAGGAAAAAAGAGAGAAGGCTGATCAATATCAGGTACATTTGAAGCTGGCTCTTTCTTTTCGCCTCTTTATCCAGATAAGCACTGTTAATAATGGTGTAAAATTCAGAGAGCCGGATCGTACGGAATTGCACGTTGCAAAAAATAGCATCTTCAATGGCCGATTGCGTATATAAATAAGCCCTGTCTATATCTCCCCGGTCGTAAGAAATAGAAGCCAGTATCTGCATCGAAGCATTGTCCTTCAGTGAATTTTTAATATCAATGATGGCAGAACGGGCAAAATGTACAATGGCCTGTTCAATTTTCTCTGTTTTTTGGTAGATATATCCTAAGTGATAATTGATCAGTGCATATTCGGGAGTATCGTTACCCGTTTTATCCTGTAATAGCAGCAGTTTGTCTTCTGCCGGCTTCCACTGTTCCTGTCTTAGCTCCTTTTCTACCCGGGTAATTATATATTTGCTTGTCCCGGGTGTCAGTACCGATAACAGAGAATCACAATACAGATCAATCTGTTTTCCATAGCTGTTGATCTGTGTGTTGGAAGCATAATAATTATAAAAAAGATACCACATTTCATAATACCAGGCAAGAACAGGCCTGGTCAGCGCCCCGGTATCTATACTTTTCAATAAGCTTTCAGCCTCCCGGTATTTGCCTGAAGAGGAGTATAAATGAGCCAGCCAGATGCGGGCAGAGTAAACCATTTCCTGATTATTCAGGAGTTCCGCGATCTTCACATTTCTTTGTGCATACCCGATAGCCGGGTCTAATTTAAATTTCCGGAACTCTTTGACCAGCTTCTCATTCAACTGGTATTCCTGCAACAAAGGAAGATCGTCTGTAAGTAACTCTTGGAGATTCCTGATCCTCTCTTCTTTTTGCAGAACATACCTGTTTTTACTCTTTATACTGTTATCCAGCTCCCGCAGGGAATTCTCTACCTCCGTCCGGCCGTAACCGGTAGTAGTGACGAACCATAAAATAAGTACTAAAAGTTTATTCATATATCTTTAATCCCTGCCCGGTTGAAAGAGTAGTCAGGCAAAGATAATAAAAGAGTAGAATTAAGACAGATATAACCTAAAAATATCCGGTAATTATTTTATCAGCTCCCGATACTATAAAAGATTCTGTTTCTTTTGTTTTTTATGTAAAAAAGTTACCTTTGTGAGACAAAATCAGGTATATGAAAGACGGACTGACTATTCGGAGGCGTATGGCGCTGGAAATTGCCCGGAAAATGGAGAATGATCTTATCCAGAAACATCCTCTCCGGCAGCTTTTCTGGGAAACTACCCTTCGTTGTAACCTGGCGTGTAAACACTGTGGCAGTGATTGCCGGAAGCAGTCGGAAGTTAAAGATATGCCGGCCGAAGACTTCCTGAAAGTCATTGATTCCCTTACTCCCCATGTAAATCCTGATAAGACATTTATTATTTTCACCGGCGGCGAGCCCCTGATGCGCAAAGACCTGGAAGTTTGCGGACTGGCTCTCTATAAAAGAGGTTTTCCCTGGGGGATGGTCACCAATGGCCTGGCACTTACCCCGCAGCGGTTTGAATCTTTACTGCGTGCCGGTATCCATACAGCTACCGTCAGCCTGGATGGATTTAAAGAGTCCCATAACTGGATGCGTGGCCATCCCGAAAGCTTTGACAAAGCCGTCAGTGCTATTAAACTCATGCGCGACTGTCCCGATATAATCTTTGATGTAGTAACCTGTGTCAATAAGCGGAGCTACCGGGAGTTAACAGTATTCAAAGAGTTCCTGATCGAACTGGGAATCAAAGAGTGGCGTATCTTTACTATCTTTCCGGTAGGCCGGGCAGCACAGTATACCGAATTTCAACTCGATAATGAAGAGATGCGGGGAGTGATGGAATTTATCAAAGAGACCCGCAAAGAGGGGCGCATCAAACTCAGTTACGGGTGTGAAGGATTTCTCGGAAATTATGAAGGAGGAGTCAGGGATCACTTTTATGCCTGCCGGGCCGGTATTATAGTCGGCTCCATACTGGCCGATGGCTCTATCTCTGCCTGTCCCAGTATCCGGAGCGATTTCCACCAGGGAAATATCTATAAAGATGACTTTATGGAGGTCTGGAACAACCGTTACCAGCCCTACCGGGATCGCAGGTGGATGAAAAAAGGGAAGTGTGCCGATTGTTCTTTCTTCCGGTACTGCCGGGGAAACGGCATGCATCTGCGGGATGAGAGTAAGGAACTGCTTTTTTGCC
>JAJQBG010000352.1 GCA_021203405.1 Bacteroides sp. | reverse complement strand
GTATAATTCCCTGCAAAGTTAATCATTTAATCTGATAGAAGCTAACAATTTATAGTAAAAAAAAAGGCAGCTTCACAGCCCCCTTATTTTTTTAACCTAAACCTTAACTATGAAAAATCTAATGTTTCTTTCATCGCACAAAATTGTGAATTTAATTTAAATGTGCAAAATAACCGTGTGGTAAATATGTGTTGGTTTAACATTTATTATGTATTAAGAGGCTGTAAATTAGTTGGGCAGCCAATTATTTCAACCAAAAATATCAGGAATCTTCCAGATACAGCTATCTTTGCACCCTGAATTTTAATTTTATGATGATGGAACAGGAAATGTGGGCAGACTCTAAATCTGCTCCTGCTGAGAACAAAAAACTATTTATTGAAACATACGGATGCCAGATGAATGTGGCCGACAGCGAGGTAATAGCCTCGGTCATGCAGATGGCCGGATATAACGTATGTGAAACCCTGGAAGAGGCGGATGCAGTATTCTTAAATACCTGCTCTGTCCGGGATAATGCCGAACAGAGGATCATTAACCGCCTGGAGTTTTTTCACTCCCTCCGTAAAAAGAAGGAAAATTTTATTGTCGGTGTACTCGGATGTATGGCCGAACGGGTAAAGGATAATCTGATCGAGAATCACCATGTGGATCTGGTAGCGGGTCCCGACTCTTATTTAACCCTTCCCAACCTGATCGCTTCGGTGGAAGCAGGCCAGAAAGCTATTAACGTAGATCTTTCCACCACAGAGACCTATAAGGATGTGATACCCTCCCGGGTTTGCGGCAATCATATCTCCGGGTTTGTCTCTATTATGCGTGGTTGCAATAATTTCTGTACTTATTGCATTGTACCCTATACACGGGGGAGAGAGAGAAGCCGGGATGTGGAGAGTATTCTCCGGGAAGTCCGGGATCTGGCAGCCAGAGGCTATAAAGAGGTCACCCTGCTGGGACAGAACGTGAATTCTTACTCGTTTGAAGAGGAGGGGAGTACCATTACTTTTCCGGAGTTACTGAGGCGGGTCGCTGCCGCTGCTCCCGGCATGCGGGTACGTTTTACTACCTCCCATCCGAAAGATATGAGCGATGAAACCTTACAGGTGATCGCGCAGACCCCCAATATCTGTAATCACATTCATCTGCCCGTACAAAGCGGGAGTTCCCGTGTGCTGAAACTGATGAACCGGAAATACGACCGTCAGTGGTATATGAGCCGGATAGCAGCTATCCGGAAGTTCATACCCGACTGTGGACTCTCCACCGACCTGTTCACAGGTTTTCACGGAGAGACCGAAGAGGATCATCAGGAGACACTCTCTTTGATGAAAGAGTGCGGATACGATGCGGCTTTTATGTTTAAATATTCGGAACGTCCCGGAACCTATGCTGCCAGACACCTGGCAGATAATGTACCCGAAGAGATAAAAGTAAGGCGCCTGAATGAGGTAATAGCCCTGCAGAACCAGCTCTCCGCCCAGGCCAACCAGCGGTGTATCGGCAAGACTTACGAAGTATTGGTCGAAGGTGTCTCCAAACGTTCCTGGGAGCAGCTTTTCGGTAGGACCCAACAAAACCGTGTAGTGGTATTTGACCGCAAGGATCACCGGATCGGCGATTTTGTACAGGTAAAAATTACTTCTGCCTCTTCGGCCACACTGAAGGGCGAAAGCATACATTAACACACTTATTATAAGGAGGCGATCGCCTCCCCTCTCAATTCTATCCCCAGCCTCCATTTTCCGGAAAATCCCCTTTCGGAAAGTGGTTTCATACAACTAAATTATCAGCACAACGCGCGATAAAATTTACTGGATCTATGGATAGGTATAAACTACTATTACCCCTTTTGTTAGGGTTTGTTGTGATCAGCTTGCAGGCTCAAACCCGTGTAATAACCGGACAGGTAACCGATGAGTATGAAGAACCATTGGTTGGCGTTACCGTCACTACACCCGACCGTATCAACAGTACTGTAACCGGAACAGACGGATATTATCAGCTGGAAGTTCCGGAGTCCGTCTCTTCCCTCTCTTTTTCATACATTGGGTATGAATCCCGCGACGTTCCGCTGGGCCGGAGCCATACATTGAAAGTAACTCTTTCTGAAAATGACAATTTACTCAATGAACTGGTTGTGGTCGGATACGGTGTTCAGCGCAGAAAAGATGTGACCAGCTCTATCGTCTCCCTGAAACCGGATAAAATGGAAACGATGCCTGCTGTCAATATTGCCCAGATGTTACAGGGAAAACTGCCCGGTTTACATATTATCAACGAGGCCTCTTCCGCCTCAGGTGCCGTAACTATACGCATCCGTGCACAAAATTCCATTACTGCCGGGACTGCTCCGCTTATTGTGGTGGATGGTATTGAGTACAGCGAAGGCCTTGCTCAGCTTAACCCGTTGGATATCGAATCGGTCGATGTGCTCAAAGATGCTTCTTCCTCAGCGATTTACGGCGCAAAAGCTGCCAATGGAGTTATTCTGATCACTGCCAAACGGGGAGTTCCCGGAAAAACCTCTGTGGCTTTCTCAGCCACCATGGGTATCCAGAAAGCCACAAACCTTCCTGATATGATAAACAGCGAAACGTTCTACTGTTTTAAGGAAGAATGTCTCGGGTATGTCAGTGCTTTTGATACCCGTCAATATGAAAAAGGTGTCGATACCAACTGGCTGAAACAGACCCTCCACACCGGCCATACACAGGATTACAGCCTCTCTTTCTCCGGCGGAAGCGCACAAACCTGTTATTACATATCCGGAAACCTGGCCCGGATAGAAGGGACACCCCGGAACGACGACTTTAACCGGTATAATTTACGGATCAACTTCGATACCAGACTTGCCTCGTGGCTTACTTTTGAAACAGCTACCTATTTTACACGTACCGATTCGCCCGGTAACAGGGCGGATATAGCCACTGCCATCAAAATGAGCCCGCTGACAGAGCCCTATGATGAAGCGGGAGAACTCTCTCTATGGCCCAATGAAGACGATATAAGTACGATAAATCCCCTGGAATCTCTTAACACAGAATATGAATATGGCTTAAAAAGTATTCATTCGAACAGCTCTTTCAAAGTAGATCTTCCCTTTATACCGGGCCTTTCCTACAAAATACTGTATGGCTATAATTATTATGTGATCGATACCGAATTGTATAGATCTTCCAAAAATACCGTTCAGGGCATGGCTCAGAAAGGATATGCAGAGGTGGTTCATTAGAATTCCCAGAAATGGACGCTGGAGAATATCCTGAGTTACAACCGTACCTTGGGCCGGCACGGGATCTTCCTTACCGGATTGTACAGTGCCCATGAAAATATTCTTAAATACCGCTCTATGACGGGAAGCGGCTTTCCGGACGATACACGCGGAGTTTACCAGTTTGAAAATGCCTCTGTGCTCAATGCCTACGATACATTTACCAAACGTACCGGAATTTCCCAGATGCTACGTGCCAATTATGCCTATCATAGCCGTTATCTGTTCACTTTTACCATGCGCCGGGACGGCGATTCGGTTTTTGGAAAAGGAAATAAATACGGTACCTTTCCTTTGGTTGCCCTCGGTTGGAATATGGAACAGGAAGAATTTTTCCGGGGATGGGAATTTCTGGATCGTTCCAAGCTCCGGATCTCCTACGGCAAGAACGGGAATCAGGATATTCTTCCCTATTCCACACTGGCTACCATGCAGGAACAATATTACCCGGATGGCGAAGGCAACTCCCTGCCCGGGTTTTATGTCAATAAACTGGCTGATACCAGCCTGACGTGGGAAAAGACTCGTCAGTTCAATGCCGGATGGGATTACTTGTTCCTGAAAGGCCATATTGCCGGTTCGTTTGATCTCTTCTATACCTCTACTTACGATCTGTTGCTTGATAAGACCATTCCCGATATCAACGGGGCTACTTCCATCCAGCAGAATGTAGGTAAGACTAAAAGTAACGGGATAGAGATCGGTATCTCTACCCAAAACATCCGTACCCGCAATTTTGAGTGGACCACCGATCTGACCCTTGCACACAGTAAAAACCGTATTGTGCATGTAGGGCTATACGATGAGAACGGAAAACCGGCAGATAACGTAGCCAATAAATGGTTTATCGGTAAGTCCATCCGTGCTGTTTATGACTATAAGTTTGACGGCATCTGGTAGGAGGGAGACGACATTGCCAATTCCCACATGCCTGATGCGAAACCGGGAGATGTCAAAGTGCTGGATTATGATGGGGACGGGGCTATAACCCCCGAGGACCGGCATGTCTTTGGCAGCGAAGACCCCAAAGTAACAGCCGGATTGATGAACACCTTTCATTATAAGGGAATTACCCTCAGTATATTTATGTACGGTTCTGCAGGCGCTATCCGCTTTACCGAATATAACAATCCCTATTTTGAGAAATGGAACATACGCGATCGCACGTGGTGGACTCCTGAGAACCCGATCAATACCTATCCGGCCAACCGGAGTGATACCAATCCCTACGGCGTCTCTGTTTTTGGGAAAGGGAATAATGCCTCTTTTATCCGTATAGCCGATATCTCACTCGGATACAGTTTTCCCGGAAAACTTCTCAAACCTGTCGGTATCCAGCGGCTGGATATTTTTGGGAATATAAAGAACCCCTTCCTCTTTACCGGTTATGTGGGTCTCGATCCGGAGTATAAATAGGATCACAATGCACCTGCTTCCTGTAGTTTTGTATTCGGAATTAAATTAGGAATCTGATAAATAGAAGAACCATGATAAAGAAATTCTCTCTTTTCGCTTTGTCTCTTGTAGGTTGTCTGGTCTTTCAGGCTTGCAGCGATAGTTTTCTGGACGAAGATGCCCGTGATAAAAATTATGCCGATAACCTTTTTGAAGATCTGGACGGATTTGTATCAGCCAAAAATGCCCTGCTCCATATGGTAAGGGTTGAACGCTCCGAACCCATTCAGTCGGCTGAGCTGGGTATTATCTGGAAGATCGGTACTGATGTGGCCTGGGCCAATTCCGAACTTTCGTGGTCGCGGGGACTCAATCAGTATACGGCTGCCGACCTTACCTCTACCATGCAATTCCTTAACGGAGATACCAGTGGCAATCCCGGTATTTTCCTGCTTCTCTATAAAGGAATTAACGCTGCCAATATGATCATCAACCGGGCGAAGAACCCGGATGTCGATTGGATGGGAGCAGACGAAACGGAAAACAGAGCCAACCGGAACCTGATGGTAGCACATGCTCATCTGGTGCGGGCCTGGTGTTACCGCCATCTGGCTTATACCTTCGGTCCCGTTCCGATCTCCACCGAAGAGATAACCGGAAGTAACTACCGGGATGACTGGACCAGAGACCCAGTGGAAGATATTCAGGAACTTATGGAAGAGGACCTGCTCTTTGCCGCAGAGTGGCTCCCGGTCTACTCCGGCAAGGTAGAGATCCTTTCCCGCGCGGTAGCCCAACACTACCTGGCTGAACTCTATTTGTGGATGAACCGTCCTTCGGATGCCGAAAAATATGCCCGCCTGGTAGTGGATAATCCTAATTACAAACTCATTACCGAACGTTATGGGGTCAACAGGAACGAGCCCGGTTGCCCTTTTATGGATCAATTCCTGGATGGGAACATTTTACCCGGGAATGGGAACACCGAAGCTTTGTGGGTATTTCCCAATACACCGGTTGACGGAACACAGGGACAATATGGTAACTCCATGAGGCGTAGCTGGATCAGCGCCTATCACAACCTGGGCATTCCCATCACTCCGCAGTATGGAGGAAGAGGCCTGGGAAGAGCCTCCATTACAGCCTGGGTCTTCTCCCTGTATGAAGAACAGGACGATCGCTTCAGTGAATATGCCATTCACAAAGCCTATGTCGTGAATGACAAAATCACTCTTCCGTGTGATATGGATGCCGGAAGTATGACCTCTAATAACCATAAATGGGCCAGTACCCGCAAATGGGACTGGACCTTTGAAGACTCCGACCGGTGGGGAGAGTTGTATGCCTACGGGCACCAGACCTATCTCCGTATAGCCGATACCTACCTGTTATTGGCCGAAGCTCTCCATTTACAGGGAAAGAACAGTGAGAGCGACGGAGCAGCTTACTACCTCAATCTCATCCGCACCCGTTCCAATGCTACACCCATTACCGTCGGAGAAGTATCCCTGGATTTTATCCTGGACGAAAGAGCCAGGGAGCTGGTCACCGAAGAACACAGGCGGGAAACCCTCGTCAGGACCGGTAAACTGGTGGAAAGAACCCGTAAATACAATCCCATTGCATCCGGTGAGCGGGACGGAGGAGCCGGTATTCAGGATCACCATGTACTTTTGCCCATTCCCCAGATCATTATGGATGCCAATGTAGGGCACCGGATGGAACAGAATGAAGGATATCAATAGAGAGAGTAACAGTTTTTCAGGTGTTTAATAGATCTTTCTTATAAACTTAATACTCCTGTAATACCAGTGCCGTTCTTTTGACCCGGGATTTAAAGTTGAAAGAAATATGGGTACGACAATAAACAACCGTGATCTGAGCTGGCTTTCGTTTAATGATAGAGTATTGCAGGAAGCAGAAGATAAGAGTGTTCCCCTGATACAGCGGGTTCGTTTCCTGGGTATATTTTCCAACAACCTGGATGAGTTCGTTAAAGTCAGGGTAGCCAATATTATCAGATTTGCCAAATTAAGGGAGAAAAACCGTCCCGTTTTTCGGGAGGCTATCTGGCCAAAGAGTTGTTACCCCTGGTCAACTCCCGGGTAATGGCCGCCCGGGAGAAGTTTGCAGTTGTATATGCCAACACACCGGCAGAGATGGAGCAACAGGGCATCTATATAGTAAATGAAAAACAGCTTACAGAAGAGCAGAAACTCTTTTGCCGGGACTATTTTTTCCGGGTTATCAGTCCGCTGCTTATACCTCTGATGGTGCGGAAATCGATGCAGCTCCCTTTTTTTGAACGATAAGAATATCTACCTGGGTGTAAAAATGAGTAAAGGAGCCCGTCACCGGTATGCCATTATACAGATGCCGGTAAACAGTGTTTCTCCCTGTTTCATTGTATTGCCTTCCGGGGGAGAAAAGAAAAATATTATTTTTTATTGATGATATTATCCGGTTGTGCTTAGACGAAGTATTTTTCATGTTCAATTATGATACTATTTCGGCTCACACTTTTAAGATCATGCGGGATGCTCTGCTTACCATTGACAACGATCTTTCCAAAAGCCTGATCGAAAAGATGGAAGAGGGGATCCAGAACTGTAAACATGGAGAACCGGTACACCTTATCTACGACAGGGAGATGCCGCAGGATCTCCTGTGTACCATTGCCGGGAAACTGAAACTCCGGGACAAAAGTACCCTGAACCCGGGGGAAGGTACCATCTGCTGCGGGACCTGATGAAGTTCCCTATGATACGGCCCGACCTGGAAAACCACAATGACCCTCCCATTCATCACCCCTCTATTGAACCCAACCGCAGCCTTTTTAAAGTGATCAAAAAACAGGATGTACTGCTTAGTTACCCCTATCATACTTTCAATCATTTTATTGATTTCCTCCGGGAAGCTGCCATTGATCCCCATGTGGAACGTATCTCTATCACCCTTTATCGAACCGCAGAACAGTCGCGTGTGATCAATGCCTTGGTCAATGCTGCCAAGAACGGAAAAGAGGTGATCGTACTCCTGGAACTCCTGGCCCGCTTTGACGAAGAACAGAATGTAGAGAACCTGGAGATGCTGCAACGGGAAGGGATCAAAGTGATCCACGGCATAAGCGGATCGAAAGTACATAGTAAATTAGCATTGGTAGAGTATCATTCCAAAACCGTGAATCCAGGATTTGTTTATATAGGGACCGGTAACTTTAATGAATCTACTGCTAAAATATACGGGGATTTCGGTCTCTTTACCTCCCAGCCCCAGATCGTTTCGGATACAAGGGCTGTTTTCGATTTCCTGCTCAATACACACCGCCACTTTACCTGTAAACATCTGCTGGTATCTCCTTATTATATGCGTGACCAGTTCGTGGAGATGATAGAAAAAGAGATGAAAATTGCTGCGAAAGGAGGAAAAGCCTATATCTTTGCCAAGTTTAACAGCCTGACCGATGAAAAAATGATCCGGCAGCTTTATAAAGCCTCACAGGCCGGCGTAAAGATCCGGCTGATCGTACGTGGTTCCTGTATCCTCCAGCCCGGAATTCCCGGTATGAGTGAAAATATTGAGATCATCAGTATCGTGGATAAATACCTGGAGCATGCCCGGCTGATCATTTTTTACCAGGGGGGAGCCCATAAGACCTATATAGGAAGTGCAGATTGGATGACCCGCAATTTAGAGAGAAGGGTAGAAGTTTGTACCCCTGTACTGGATGAAAAAATAAAGAGATCCCTGCGTGATTATTTTGATATTCAATGGAAAGATAATGTAAAAGCCCGTATACAGGATAAAGATGGAAAGAATAACTATGTTACTACGGGGGAGAATCCTCTCTGCCGTTCACAGGAACAACTATATAACTACTATAAAAAGACATCAGAAAAAGAATGAATATAGAGACCTATGCAGCCATAGATATTGGCTCCAATGCCATCCGGTTACTTATTAATAATGTAGACCTTAACCAGAGACATCCCGATTTTAAAAAAGTAGCCTATCTCCGGGTACCCATCCGTTTGGGAGAAGATGTATTCTCCCGGGGAGCTATCTGTGACGAAAAGCAGAAACTGGTACTGGAAACTATGAATGGTTTCCGGCATATTATGCAGGCTTATCAAATTACCGGATACAAAGCCTGTGCTACCAGTGCTATGCGGGATGCTGCCAACGGAAAAGAACTGGTGGAGGAGATCCGACGGAGCAGTGGAATAGATATTGGTATTATAACCGGGCGTGAAGAGGCTGATATGATCTATGAAGCCGGCGGCCTGGATGCCATGATGGATAAGAACCGTAACTATTTATATGTGGATGTAGGAGGCGGAAGTACCGAAGTAGTAGTCTACGGAGATCAGCAAAAACTTACTTCTACCTCTTTCCAGTTGGGTACGGTCCGTATCCTTTCCGGCAATGTGTCGGAAGAGGAGTTCCTGAAATTTAAAGAGTGGCTGAAAGATATTTATAAGGACCACGCTCCCCTTTCCATTATTGCCTCCGGCGGTAATATCAATAAAGTACATAAACTATTGGGGAAACGGGAAGGTGAATCCCTTAACTATCCGGAAACGAAAGTGTTGTACGATGCCCTGAAGAGAATAACCTATGAAGAGCGGATACTCAATTATAAGCTGAATACCTATCGGGCGGATGTAATTATTCCTGCACTTAAGATATTCTTGACGGTAGCCAAGACGTGCAAGACCAACGAGATCTATGTGCCTAAACTGGGGTTGGTCGATGGGATCATCCACCATCTTTATCATTCAAAAACCTCTAAATAAGTACAGAACGGCTTTTCTTCCTCCTTTTTGAACCATAAGCCAACCTTTTCGTTCTCCCTGCCTCTTGGCAGTGAGTAATATTTTAGTGATTTTTGTTGGATGAATTTCACGACAAAAAAACATCTGGTGTTCATTTGCCTGTGGAGCAGCTGTTTGGTGGCTCCTTTTTGCCGGGCACAAACCCTTTCGGAGGTGGGACCCGGTTATAGCAAAACCTCTGTGAATACCACCATCTTCCGGAATAATTCGCTGGTAACCCACGGAGATACCCAGTATATTGCTTATTACGATGCCGATAAATTCCTGGTCACAGGAAAGCGGAAGTTGGGTGAAGATAACTGGGAGATCCACCGCTCTTCTTATCGGGGGAACTGTGAAGATGCCCACAATGTGATCAGTATCATGGTAGATGGAAAGGGTTATCTCCATGTCGCTTTTGACCATCACGGGCATTCCCTCAACTACTGTAAAAGTGTAGCCCCTTTCTCGCTCCGCCTCGGTGAAAAAGAGTCCATGACCGGTGTGGACGAGAACGATGTGACCTATCCTGAGTTTTATAAGTTACCGGAAGGTGACCTCATCTTTGTCTACCGTTCCGGGGTTTCCGGACGGGGAAATTTAGTAATGAACCGTTATCAGACAGACACAGCCACCTGGCAGCGAGTACAGGATGTCCTGATTGACGGAGAGAACCGGCGAAATGCTTACTGGCAGCTTTATATCGATGAATACAGTACCATTCACCTCTCCTGGGTATGGAGGGAGAGCTGGCTAGTAGAGACCAACCACGACCTTTGTTATGCCCGTTCCAACAATGGCGGAAAGAGCTGGGAACGCTCCGATGGTACTCCTTACGCCTTGCCTATCCGGGCAGACAATGCCGAATATGCCTGGCTTGTTCCACAGAACAGTGAACTCATCAACCAGACCAGTATGACCGCGGATCCCGGTGGTAACCCCTATATCGCTACCTATTGGCGGGAGTCGGATAGTGATACGCCCCAATATCGGTTGGTCTGGTTCGATGGGAAAAAGTGGCAGATGCAGCAAGTCTCAGCACGTACTTCCCCTTTCAGCCTGAGTGGAGGAGGTACCAAAGCTATTCCCATAGCCCGTCCCCGCCTGGTGATCCGCCGGGAAGGAGAGGCCAGTAAAGCTTATTATATATTCCGTGATGAAGAGAGAGGAAGTAAGGTCTCTATGGCCTGGTGTGACGATATCACCCGGGGAGCGTGGAACTATAAAGACCTGACTGATCTTTCCGTCGGATCCTGGGAACCCAGCCATGATACGGAACTATGGAAAGAGAAGCAACTCCTCCACCTTTTTGTGCAGCATACCGCACAGGGGGACGGGGAGCGTACAGTTGATATAGAGCCCCAACCTATCTATGTACTTGAAGCAGAATTGCCTTAAACAGAACCATACCCTTATAGTTAGATGCAAATGAAAAAGAAGATTTACTATTTCCTGGTATTAGGAGTCGTTATCCTTACCGGATGCCAGGAAAAAAGAGATACCCGGGTAGAAGAGGTCACAGCGATGATCCACCGGGTAAACCGCTATTGGCAGGCCAATAATCCGGTAGAGAAAAACTCCTTCTGGCACCATGCCGCTTACCACACCGGTAATATGGAAGCCTATCTGCTTACCGGCGAAGAGCAGTATCGCGATTACTCCGAAACGTGGGCCGGATACAACGACTGGAAAGGAGCCCGGTCAGACGATCCGCGGGAGTGGAAATATAGTTACGGCGAGAGCGATAAATATGTCCTTTTCGGAGATTTCCAGACCTGCTTCCAGGTATATGCCGATCTTTATGAGCTGGACCCCGATCCCCGTAAAATAGCCCGTGCCCGGGAAGTGATGGAGTACCAGATGAGTACTCCTGAAAATGATTATTGGTGGTGGGCAGACGGTCTTTATATGGTAATGCCCGTCATGGTCAAGCTCCACCGTATTACACAAGATCCGCTTTATCTGGAAAAACTACATGAACACTGGCTTTATGTCGATAACCTGATGTATGATCCGGAGCCTGGTCTTTATTACTAGGACGGCAAGTATATCTACTCCAACCATACAACCGGCAACGGCCTTAAAGATTTCTGGGCCCGGGGAGACGGATGGGTGCTGGCCGCCTTTGCCAAAGTGTTGCAGGAACTTCCGGAAAACCGATCCGTACCGCCCGGAGTATGTAATACGTTATGCGGCGATGGCCCGTGCGGTAGCCGACACTCAACGGCCCGAAGGGTACTGGACACGCAGTATGCTCGATCCGGAACATGCGCCCGGTCCGGAAACCAGCGGCACCGCCTTCTTTACCTACGGTTTGCTCTGGGGCATCAATAACGGTTATCTTTCCGAAGAAGAATACGGGCCGGTGGTTGAAAAAGCATGGAATTATCTCACTACAACCGCTTTGCAGCCCGATGGCAGGATCGGCTATGTACAACCGATCGGAGAGAAAGCTATTCCCGGACAGGTGATCGATGCAGACTCCACCGCTGATTTTGGCGTAGGAGCCTGGTTACTGGCAGCCTGTGAAAGGGTACGATACCTGGAGAACCAAACGAAGTAATAATACGAAAAAACCTTTTAAACACGTATGTATAAGCAGGGGTGGAACGTTATGAGTCCACCTCTGCTTCTGGTATGATCCGGGCCAGACACCCTTTTTCTACATTTACAAGCTCTTTTCAGAGATATATACAGCAACCTTTTGCCCCCTTACACAGTAACTTCTACCAACAGATACTTGCTCTTTGTCCGGAAGATACAGTATACTTTTTGGATAGATACTTGCTCCTTTTCACAGACTATACAGGCTCTTTTCAGGCAAAGATACAAGCTCTTTTTCCGGATAAGGTGCTTGTGGCGTACAAGAGGGAAGCCCGGGGCAAAGAGTAAAAAAGCAGGAAAGGATTCTTTGCTAAACCCTGTTTTTTATTTCACCCACACATCCGTAACCTCTCCGATATACATGTGGTGCATATTTCCGTGGCTGGTATACCACTTTTCAATCAGCTCTTTCTCAATAAAGTCTTCCGGACGCAACATTCCGGAATAGAGTTTCCGGCACTCTAAGCTGAGCCGTGACTGCTCAAAAAGTACATTCCCTTTTTCCGTAAAGACCGGTTTCAGGCCGGTCTCTTTTATTTTATCCACATATTTACCCGATTGGGAGCCACATACTTTATGAATAGCCTTGTTCTCCACGCCCAGGAAAGAGAGGGTAAAGGTATCGTTGGCTTCGGTAAATTCATGGGTGTACCGTTCCGGCCTTACAAAGATAAATACTACCGGTTTGTTCCAGAGAAAGCCCACTCCGCCCCAATTGGCTGTCATGGTGTTGAAAGACTCCCGGCACCCGGCAGTAATAAGCATCCACTCTTTACCAACTGCCTCAAAAAAGTTCTCGGAAAGTAATTTGATTTCTATTCGTTCCATTTTTATCTGTTTTTATATTCCTTCTATCCGGTTTAAACCCATAAAACCCGGATGCGATGCAAAGATACAACCCATATCCTGTTTTATCAATAAGATCGAAGCCCTATATTTTGTTCAGTGAAAGCTTGAAATACGGGTAAGAATTCGTACCTTTGTAACCTTATAGAAAACATTAGGAAGGGTTACAATGGATTCACTCAATTTCACTCACATTCTTACAAAAACAGTCGATGAGCTCTCCGACAGCGCATCCTATAAAGGACTGTTCCACCAACACAGGGATGGCGAGCCGATCCCTTCGGCAAAGGCCCTGCAGAGCATTATTGAACTGGCACGTTCCATTATTTTCCCGGGTTATTTCGGTAAGTCGACGGTGAACAGCCGTACCATTAATTACCACATCGGGGTAAATATTGAGAAGGTGTTCGGATTGTTGACCAACCAGGTGCTGGCCGGCCTCTGCTTCGGTCGTGGTGAAGAGTGTTGTGAGCTGGATTCGGACAGCCGTGAATGTGCTGCTTCCATTACCGCACAGTTTGTAAGCCGTTTGCCCGAACTCAGGCGGCTGTTGGCCACCGATGTGGAGGCTGCTTACAACGGCGACCCGGCTGCTACCAGCTACGGCGAGGTGATCAGTTGTTATCCCGCTATCCGGGCTATCAGCAATTACCGCATTGCCCACGAACTGCTGAAACTGGGCGTACCGCTGATCCCCCGGATCATTACGGAACTGGCTCACAGTGAGACTGGGATCGATATCCATCCGGGAGCCCGTATCGGTGCTTATTTTACGATTGATCACGGTACCGGAGTGGTGATCGGGGCAACCAGTATCCTGGGAGAGAATGTAAAACTTTACCAGGGGGTAACACTGGGGGCCAAAAGTTTTCCGCTGGATGAGAACGGCAAGCCGATCAAGGGTATTGACCGTCATCCTATCCTGGAAGATAATGTAATTGTGTATTCCAATGCCACGATCCTGGGACGCATTACTATCGGACGGAATGCAGTGATCGGTGGAAATATCTGGGTGACCGAAGATGTACCGGAGGGAGCTCGTTTAGTACAGCCCAAAGCGGCTAAATAAAGCATAGTAGTTAAGAGTAATATATGACTGAACAATTTGAAATGATCGCGAAGACCTTTCAGGGGTTGGAGCAGGTACTGGCGGAAGAATTAATAAACCTGGGAGCCAATGATGTAGAGATTAGCCGCAGAATGGTCTCTTTCACCGGAGATAAAGAGATGATGTACCGGGCCAACTTCTGCCTGAGGACTGCCATCCGTATTCTGAAACCTATTAAACATTTTACAGCCCGCAATGCGGACGAAGTATACGAGGCGATCAAAACGATCCGCTGGGAAGAGTTGCTTGATACAGGCAAAACTTTTGCGGTAGATGCGGTGGTTTTCAGCGATGAATTCCGTCATTCCAAGTTTGTTTCCTACAAGGTAAAGGATGCCATTGTGGATTATTTCCGCGACCTGAACGGCTCCCGTCCTTCGGTGCGTATCAATAATCCGGATGTGCTTCTCAATATACACATTGCCCAGACGTGTTGTACCCTTTCCCTGGATTCTTCGGGAGAGAGCCTGCATCGCAGAGGATATCGTCAGGAGGCTGTAGAAGCACCTTTGAATGAGGTTCTGGCAGCCGGTATGATCCTGATGACCGGCTGGAAAGGGGAGTGCGACCTCATTGATCCGATGTGCGGATCGGGTACTATTCCTATAGAGGCCGCTCTGATCGCCCGCAATATATGGCCGGGGGTATTCCGCAAGGAGTTCGCTTTTGAGAAATGGGTGGATTTTGACCAGGATCTCTTTGATGAGATCTATAACGACGATAGTAAGGAGAGGGAGTTTACCCATAAGGTATATGGATACGATAATAGCCCGAATGCTAATTCGATCGCCCTTCACAATGTAAAAGCTGCCGGAGTCTCCAAAGAGGTGGTGCTGAAAGTCCAGCCGTTCCAACAGTTTGAACAGCCTCAGGAGAAAGCTATGATGATCACCAATCCTCCTTATGGGGAGCGTATCTCCAGCCGTGATCTGCTGGGTCTTTACCAGATGATCGGGGAGTGGTTGAAACGTGCCTTCCAGGGCAATGAGGCCTGGATACTTAGTTACCGGGAAGAGTGTTTTGATCAGATCGGATTGAAACCGGAAGTGAAAATACCTCTTTACAACGGTTCTTTGGAGTGTCAGTTCCGTAAGTATCAGATATTCGGCGGAAAATATAAGGAGTTTAAAAAAGCTTTGAACGAATCCTGATAGGAGGTCTGTCCCTCAATCGGCTAAAGAGTATGAAAAAAACCTGTCTGTCTGTTCTAACCTCTCTTTTTTTCTTTTGTATGACAGTAATGAGTATGGCCCAGCAGCAATTATTAACTCTGCATGACCTGATCCCGGGAGGTGAAACGTATCACCGGTATCTTCCGGAAAATCTTTACGGGTTACAGTGGTGGGAAGAAAAATGCATTGTTCCCGGCATGGATTCGGTTTGTGCGGTTACGCCCGCTACCGGGGCAGAGGAGGTGATTGCCCTTCGGGAAGAGGTCAATAACCGGCTTACTGCAAAGAACCTGGGTACTATTCCACATTTTTACGATATCCGTTTCTCTCCCTCCAGTAAAGATGAATTCTATTTTAAAGTAACACGGGGCGACACCCTTCACCATGTTTTTTATAACTTCCTGCGGAAGGAGATCGTAAAGGTTATCTCTTCCGGCAGGGGGCACGCCAAACTTGCTCCTTCGGGAGGGGTGGTTGCTTATACCTCTTCCGGCACTCTTTGGTATAGTACGGAACGCGTATCGGATGTGATGGTAGCTGAGGGTGCCGAAGGGGTGCTGAACGGTGAATCGGTTCACCGCAACGAGTTTGGTATCCATAAGGGTATTTTCTGGAGTCCGCAGGGTAACAAGCTGGCTTTTTACTGGATGGATGAAAGGATGGTAACAGAGTATCCGCTGGTAGATATCAGCATCCGGATCGCTTCGTTGCAGAGTATCCGGTATCCGATGGCGGGTATGACCAGTCATCAGGTATTGATAGGTATATACGATCCGGAGAATAACCGGACGATTTACTTAGAGACCGGTGATCCGACCGACCGCTATTTTACCAATATAGCCTGGTCGCCCGATGAGAGGTATATCTATCTGATCGAACTGAATCGCGGACAGGATCATGCGAAGTTGTGCCGGTATGAGGCCGGGAGTGGTAAATTAGATCGGGTTTTATTGGAGGAGAGGCACGAAAAATATGTGGAACCTCAGCATCCGGTCACTTTTTTGCCCTGGGATAACGAGCTGTTCATCTACCAGAGTCAGCGGGATGGGTATAACCACCTGTATCTTTATAATACGGAGGGTGAATTGATCCGTCAGCTTACCCGGGGCGAGTGGATCGTAAAGAACCTGGTGGGTTTTGACGAAAAGAAAAAGGAGGTCCTTTATACCTCTACCGAATATTCTCCTTTGCAGGAAAATCTTTTCCGAATCTCTGTAAAGGGGGGAAGAGGCCGGTTAGTAGGAAACAATAAAGACATACATACGGTTACACCAAACCCTTCCGGGCGTTATGTAATTGACCGGTATAGTGCTCCCGGCACTCCCCGGCATATTGCCGTCATAGATACGTATACCGGAAAAGAGAATAGATTGCTCGCCGCCGCGGACCCTTACCGGGGACATGAAATGCCGGAGATCGTTACCGGTACTATCCGGGCAGCCGACGGAGTGACCGATCTTTATTACCGGATGGTAAAACCGCTTGATTTCGATCCTTCCCGGAAGTATCCGGTCGTGGTATATGTATATGGAGGCCCTCATGCTCAGGTGGTGAACAACGGATGGATGCATGGTGCGCGGGGATGGGATATCTATATGGCTTAGAAAGGATACCTGGTGTTCAGTCTGGATAACCAGGGAAGTAGTAACCGCGGGCTGGAATTTGAAAATGTAACTTTCCGCAGATTGGGTATGGAAGAGGGAAAAGACCAGGTGGAGGGAGTAAGTTCCTTACTTCTCTTCCCTATGTGGATAGCGACCGGATCGGTGTACACGGATGGAGCTTCGGAGGACATATGACGACAGCCCTTTTGCTTCGTTATCCGGAACTTTTTAAGGTGGGTGTAGCGGGGGGGCCGGTGATTGACTGGGCTTATTATGAGGTAATGTACGGAGAGTGCTATATGGATACTCCGCAGGAGAATCCCGAAGGATATGAAGAGACCAACCTGCGTGCTCTGGCAGGGAATCTCAAAGGGTGTTTGCTGATGATACACGATGATATGGATAATGTATGTGTGCCTTAGCACACTCTCTCTTTTATCAAGGCTTGTATCGAAGCGGGTACTTATCCCGACCTTTTTATCTATCCCGGGCATGAACACAATGTGTGGGGTGTGGAGCGGGTACATTTGCATGAGAAGATCACCCGTTATTTTGAAGAACACTTATAGAGGATTAAATAAACAAAGTACTATAAAGCTGTACCGGAGTGGGTCACGGTAAGTCCCTGGTATGGCGCAATAAAAATTGAACGATGAGAATATTATTGTTAGGTTCAGGCGGACGCGAGCATGCGCTGGCATGGAAGATCGCTCAGAATCCCAGGGTGGAGAAGTTATACATTGCTCCCGGTAATGCAGGGACCGGTTCGGTTGGAGTCAATGTGCCGATCCGGGCAACTGATTTTGAAGCGATCAAAACATTTGTGCTGGAACATGAAGTCAACATGGTGGTAGTAGGCCCGGAAGATCCGTTGGTCAATGGTATCTATGACTTTTTCCTGGGCGACCGTTTCCTGCAGGATATTCCTGTGATCGGTCCTTCTAAAGAGGGAGCTTTGCTGGAAGGGAGCAAGGAGTTTGCCAAAGAATTTATGAAACGGCACGAGATCCCTACCGCCCGTTATATGAGTGTCAATAAAGATAATCTGGAAGAGGGATATGCTTTTCTGGAGGGATTGGAGGCTCCGTATGTGCTGAAAGCGGATGGGCTTTGTGCGGGTAAAGGGGTGCTTATCCTTCATTCGCTCGAAGAGGCAAAGAGTCAGCTCAGCGAAATGCTTTGCGGTAAATTTGGGGATGCTTCACAAACCGTAGTGATCGAAGAGTTCCTCTGTGGCATCGAATGTTCGGTATTTGTGATGACGGACGGCAGTCACTTTAAGGTATTGCCGGTGGCTAAGGATTATAAACGGATCGGCGAAGGCGATACAGGCCTCAATACCGGAGGAATGGGCTCGGTAACCCCGGTACCGTTTGCCGATGAAGCTTTTATGGAAAAGGTAGAGAATTGTATTATATGTCCTACCATTGACGGCATGCGTGAAGAGGGGATCGTTTACAAAGGATTTATCTTCCTGGGTCTTATTAATGTAGCAGGGGATCCGATGGTCATTGAATACAATGTACGTATGGGTGATCCGGAGACTGAAAGTGTCATGCTGCGTATAAAGAGTGACCTGGTAGATCTGCTGGAGGGAGTCGCTAAGGAGGAGCTGGATAGTTATGTACTGGAAGTGGATCCACGTGCGGCTGCCTGCGTCATGCTGGTGAGCGGTGGTTATCCGGAAGAGTATGAGAAAGGATTCCCCATTACCGGGTTTAACCTGGCTGAAACGACAGGCAGTATTTTGTTCCATGCCGGGACTACTGTAAAAGAGGGGTGTATTGTAACGGCGGGCGGCCGGGTACTGGCGGTTTGTTCGTACGGTGATACCCGGGAAGAGGCTCTTCGTAAAAGTTATGAAGCGGCTGATAGGATCGACTTTGAGAAGAAATATTACCGCAGGGATATAGGATTTGATCTGTAAAAGGTCCGGATGGCACCAGGTAAACGTTTTCAGCACAGGATAACCACCGGCCGGTTCACATTGCCTGTGGTGTTGTGTATCAGTATCGGATGCTGGGTACTGCTTTCTCTTTTTGTGTCCGGACGGAATGAAGGGCAGGGAGGGGCCTCTTTCTGGGGAACTCTTTTCGGTTACCTGCCCCGTTCGGTAGATCAGGGATTGTCCTGGCTGCTCTATACCCTGATTGGCTATATCCTGATCGGGATCAACAACGCTTTTTCTATTATCCGGGTGCGGGCATCGGTGCAGACCTCGCTTTTTTTGATGTGGGTAGCGGTGTGCAATCCGCTGCACCGGTTGAGTGAAGGGGTTTTTGCGGCTCTTTTTACGCTCTTGTCCCTCATCTTTCTTTTCCGGAGTTATCAGAAGGAGCGTCCGCAGGGGGATCTGTTCCATAGTTTCCTGATGCTGGGGGTAGCCTGCTTTTTTGTGCCGGAATTTGTCTTTCTGAGCCTGGTACTGCTGTGGGGAGCGTGGAGTTTTCAATCGCTTGGGCCCAGAAGCTTTTTTGCCGCTGTGGTGGGATGGAGCCTGCCCTGGTGGTTCCTGTTCGGGCATACTTACTTTCATAGTAATATGGAGTTGTTTACCACACCTTTCCTGCAGATGGTCTCGTTTGAGCCGCTGGCTTTTCCGGAGGTAGATATACGGGTGTTATCCATGACCGGCTATATCGTGTTCTTATGGATCATTGGTTCGGTCCATTGTGCCATGACCGGGTATCAGGAGAAGATACGGACCCGTACTTTTCTCTCGTTCCTCATTTTGATGAGCTTCTTTGTATGGCTCTATCAGTTGTTGCAACCCGGAGACTTTATGGCGTTCCTTCCTTTGGGGATGGTGCTTTCTGCTTTTGTGGTGGGACATTTTTTTGCAGTAACGGATAGTAAAAGTTCTAACTGGCTTTTCCGGTTCTCCGTAGCGGGGATCCTGGCCTTTTTGGTATTGAATATATGGATGCTCTGATTCAAGCTTTTATAGCCACATTAACGGAGTGGGGGTATATCGGGTTATTCCTCTCTGCCCTGCTGGCGGGAAGTGTGATACCGTTCAGTTCGGAACTTGTGATGATCGGGCTGATCCGGTTGGGATTGAGCCCTACCGTCTGTGTGATCACAGCTACTGTCGGCAATACGCTGGGTGGGCTTACCTGTTACTACATGGGGCATCTGGGAAAGACGGAGTGGATCGAGAAGTATCTGCATGTAAAGAAGGAGAAGGTAGACCGGATGCAGGAGTTCCTGCAGGGAAGAGGGGCTTTGATGGCTTTTTTCTGCTTTCTGCCTATTGTGGGTAGTGCCATTGCCATTGCCCTGGGATTTATGCGTAGCAATATATGGTTCACCTCTTTTTCCATGTTCTCGGGAAAACTGATCCGGTATATAGGGGTGGTACTGGCTATGAACGGGATCATAAACCTGTTTTTCTGAATCGGATGGAGCGGATCGTATTAATACGGACGGACGACGGAAGCCATACTTTGTATCTTCCGGAGATGGATGAGCACTATCACAGCACCAAAGGAGCGCTTACGGAGTCGCAGCATGTCTTTATTGAGATGGGGTTGCACCGCTTTCCCGGCCGTTCGCCCCACATACTGGAAGTGGGTTTCGGAACCGGACTGAATGCTTTCCTTACTTTGCTGGAAGCAGAAAAAGGATATGACGCTGTTCATTATACAACCTTAGAGCGTTATCCGCTTGCTACGGAAGTGATCCGGCAGTTAGAGTACCCTTCCCGGATAGAGAGCGGAGAGCAGGAACTCTATTACCGGTTGCATCAGGCGGAATGGGACCAGGATATAGCAATAACACCTCGTTTTACACTTTGTAAAAGGGAGGTTGATTTTCAGACCTTCTCTTTTTCCGGGAAGTACGATGTGGTCTATTTCGATGCATTTGCTCCGGAGAAGCAACCGGGGATGTGGACACAGGAGCTTTTTAATAAATTATATGCCCATTTAAGCGAAGGCGGGGTGCTGACCACCTATTGTGCAAAAGGGGTAATTCGAAGGATGTTACAGAGTGCCGGATTTACCGTGGAAAGATTACCGGGTCCTCCCGGAGGGAAGCGGGAAATACTCCGGGCACTGAAGATACTATAATTCAGAAGGATATGAAACAACCGATCATTCTCCTACTATTGTTGACAGGCTGTATAGCAGCCTGTACCGGGAACCGTGCTTCACAACAGGAGCGGACTATTGCGGTAACCATGGAGCCGTTGCGCTATTTTACCGAAGCTATAGCGGGAGACCGTTTTGAGGTGGTAAGTATGGTGCCTAAGGGAAGTGGTCCCGAAACGTATGATCCTACACCGCGTCAGCTGGTCTCCCTGAGTAACAGTGTGGCTTATATCCGTATTGGTTACATCGGGTTTGAAGTGAGCTGGATGGACCGGATCCTGGCCAATAATCCGGGACTTCCTGTCTATGATACTTCAAAGGGGATAGAGTTGATCGAAGAAGAGGGGCACTTTCACGGAGATCATTATCATGCGGGAGGGATTGATCCGCATACCTGGAACTCTACGGTGAATGCCCGTATTATTGCGGAAAATATCTATCAATGCCTGGTTTCGCTGGACGAAGCGAACACTGCATACTATCAACAGCGTTACGATTCGTTATTAACAGAAATAGACCGTACGGAAACGGAGATAAGATTGTTACTGGCGGGTCTGGAAGGAAGTGTGTTTATTATTTATCATCCTGCACTGACCTATTTTGCCCGTGACTATGGCCTGGAGCAGATCTGTATTGAAGAGGATGGGAAGCAACCCAGTCCCTCTTACCTGAGATCCATGATCCATACCTGCCGGGAAAAAGGGGTAAAAGTAATCTTTATCCAGGAGGAGTTTGATATACGGAATGCGGAGATCATTGCCGAAGCGACCGGAACGAGAACCTATACGATCAATCCTTTAAACTACGACTGGCAGCAGGAGATGGTACGAACTGCCCATATATTGAAAGAGAGTCATGAGTGAACCGATCATTGAATTGAAAGATATAACTGCCGGCTATGATAAGAAGGTGGTATTGCAGGGTGTGAACCTTTCGGTCCGTTCCCGGGATTTCCTGGGAATTATCGGGCCAAATGGAGGAGGGAAAACAACGTTGGTCAAGCTTATCCTGGGGTTATTGACCCTGGTCTCCGGGGAGATACACTTCTACCGGGATGGGAAGGAGGTGGATACGCTGGCTATGGGATATCTACCCCAGTATAATGCGATTGACCGGAAGTTCCCCATATCGGTAGAGGAGGTGATCTTTTCGGGACTCAGTAGCAAGCATTCCTTGTTAGGAGGTTTTACCGCTGAAGAGAAAGAGTCGGTACGGAGAGTGGTCTCTGAAATGGGACTGGAAGGAATAGAGAAAAAGGCTATCGGTAAACTAAGTGGCGGGCAGTTGCAGCGTACCCTGCTGGGACGGGCGTTGGTATCCGATCCGGATGTGGTGATACTGGACGAGCCCAATACCTATATTGACAAAGGCTTTGAAGCACGGCTCTATGAAATGCTGGAAGAGGTAAATAAAGAGAGGGCTATCATCCTGGTGTCGCATGATATAGGAGCCGTGTTGCAGAATGTAAAGAGCATTGCCTGTGTCAATGGTACGCTGGATTACCACGGAGATTCGGAAGGTACGGGCGAGTGGCTGGAGAAAAACTTTCATTGTCCGATCGAGCTGGTGGCGCACGGTAAGGTTCCCCACCGGGTGCTGAAAGATCATAACCATACACATGGAGGTGATACTAACCTGGGGCATCCGGATCCGGATGCGAAGGATACCGGCTGCCCTAACAGAGAACGTTAGATCTTTCACTGCGTTCAGGATAACAAAAGAGAGTCCTGTATAGGGTTAGCACTCTTTTATAAAAGAGCTGGTTCCTGAAAACATTTTGCAGAACGCTATAAAGTGTTAAATAGTTGCACAGTTCCTTAATCTTTACTATTTTTGTCGGCTGTAACATGTTATCAACTCTACAACCATATTAAATGAGACAGTACAAGACCGTAAACAACCTTGCCGGTTGGTTTACTTTTGTGATTGCGGCCATTGTCTATTGCATGACAATTGAACCTACTGCTAGTTTCTGGGATTGTCCCGAGTTTATTACTACCGGATACAAACTGGAAGTAGGTCACCCCCCCGGAGCACCCTTCTTTATGCTCACAGCGAATGTCTTTTCACAATTTACTTCTGATCCTACCCAGGTAGCCAAGATGGTGAATTACATGAGTGCCCTGATGAGTGCATTCTGTATTCTGTTCCTTTTCTGGAGCATTACCCATCTGGTGAAGAAACTGGTGGTGACAGACGAGAGAAATATAACGACCAGTCAGTTGATCACCATTATGGGATCCGGGCTGGTGGGCGCTCTGGCCTATACTTTCAGTGATACCTTCTGGTTCAGTGCGGTAGAGGGAGAGGTATATGCTTACTCCTCCTTGTTTACGGCACTTGTGTTCTGGATGATCCTGAAATGGGAAAATGTGGCCAATGAACCACACAGTGACCGCTGGCTGGTTTTGATCGCTTACCTGACGGGACTTAGTATCGGGGTTCACCTGCTGAACCTGCTTTGTGTCCCGGCGATTGTACTGGTCTATTATTATAAAAAGAAGCCGGATGCCAACCTCAAGGGTTCTCTGCTGGCTCTGCTTGCTTCCGGTATTCTGGTGGCTGCCGTACTGTACGGTGTGGTACCGGGTGTGGTGAAAGTAGGAGGGTGGTTTGAGCTGCTCTTTGTCAACGGGCTGGGAATGCCTTTCAATACCGGTCTGGTTGTCTTTATTGTGCTTCTGACTGCTTCTATTATATGGGGTATTTATGAGAGTTGTGTGGTTAGGAGCAGGACCCGGATGAATATCTCTTTCCTGGTAACGGTAGCCTTGCTTGGTATTCCTTTTTATGGTCATGGAACCAGCAGTGTAGTGATCGGTCTTATCGTACTGGGGGCCCTGGCTGCCTATCTGTTTGCTAAAAAGCTGGATGTAAAATACCAGATATCGGCCCGGGTGATGAATACGGCGATGCTTTGTATCATGATGATGATGATCGGTTACTCGTCTTATGCGGTGATCGTGATCCGTTCGATGGCCAATACTCCGATGGACCAGAACTCTCCGGAAGATATCTTTACCCTGGGCGAGTATCTGGGACGTGAACAGTACGGTACCCGTCCGCTCTTTTACGGAAAAACGTATGCTTCCCGGGTGAAGCTGAAAGTGGAAAATAATTACTGTGTACCGGTGTTTGTGGAGGGGGCTCCCGTATATGCGCAGAAGGAGAAAGAGACTCCCGATGAAAAGGATAGTTATGTAGTGACCCGTACCCGGATGGATTATGAGTTCGCCCAAAATATGCTTTTCCCCCGTATGTATAGTGAAGCGCATGCCGATCAGTACGAAGGGTGGATGGATGTAAAGGGATATATGCAGATGTACGACCAGTGTGGAGAGATGATCCAGGTGAAGATCCCGACCCAGTGGGATAATATAAAATTCTTTTTCTCTTACCAGGTTAACTTTATGTACTGGCGTTATTTCTTCTGGAACTTTGTAGGACGTCAGAACGATATTCAGAGTCATGGAAGTATAGAGCACGGGCGCTGGATCACGGGTATTAATTTTATTGACAAATTACTGGTAGGAGATCAGACCCTCCTGCCTACCGAACTGAAAGAGAATAAAGGTCGGAATGTCTATTACGGTCTTCCCTTCCTGCTGGGGATTGTAGGTTTGTTGTGGCAGGCCTATAATAAGAATAGCCAGGGAATATGGGGATTCTGGATCGTCTTTTTCCTCTTCTTTATGACGGGACTGGCTATTGTCCTCTATTTGAACCAGACCCCGGGGCAGCCGCGTGAACGGGATTATGCTTATGCCGGGTCGTTCTATGCCTATGCCATCTGGATCGGTATGGGAGTGGCAGGAGTTGTTCGGTTTTTAACTTCTAAACTCCGGATGAAAGAGGCACAGGCGGCTATCCTGGCTACTGTGCTTTGTGCACTGATCCCGATACAGATGGGGGGGCAGAACTGGGACGACCACGATCGTAGCAATCGCTATATGTGCCGTGATTTCGGGCAGAACTACTTGATGACCCTTCCGGAAGGTACTTATCCTATTATCTACACCAACGGGGATAATGATACATTCCCGTTGTGGTATAATCAGGAGACGGAGGGTTTCCGTACGGATGCCCGGGCATGTAACCTGAGTTACCTGAGTACAGACTGGTATATTGACCAGATGAAGCAGGATGCGTATGAATCTCCCGGACTTCCGATCACCTGGAGCCGCCTGGAATATGTGCAGGGTACCAATGATTATATTCCGGTCCGGCCCGATATTATGGGGCAGCTGGAGACTCTTTATAAGCAGAATCCGGAGCAGGCTATGGTAGATTTCGGGGAGAACCCGTATGAGCTCCATAACATCCTGAATAACTGGGTGCGCTCTTCCAATGAGGGGCTGCGGGTAATACCAACCGATAGTATTGTATTGAAAATAGATAAAGATGCCGTACGCCGCAGTGGTATGATGATACCGAAGGTGCTGGGAGATTCTATTCCCGATTATATGCATATTTCCCTGAAAGGGAAGCGAGCCCTGTATAAGAATGAGCTGATGATGCTGGAAATGCTTGCCCATGCTAACTGGGAGCGTCCTATCTATATGGCCACTACGGTAGGGAGTGAGAACCACCTGAACCTGACGGAGCACTTCTCGCAGGAGGGATTGGCTTACCGCATTACACCGTTCAATATGGCACAGCTTGACGGACAGATCAATAGCGAGGTGATGTATGAGAACCTGATGACCCGTTACAAGTATGGTAATATGGCCGGAAAAGGCGTTTATATTGATGAGAACACAATGCGTATGTGCTATACCCACCGGCGTATGTTCAGCCAGGTAGCCAGCCAGCTGGTGAAAGAGGGAAAGATGGAGGAGGCACTGAATGCCCTGGAATATGCCGAGGAGGTGATCCCGGCCTATAATGTTCCCTATCATGTACAGAATGGTTCCTTTACCATGGCTGAAACTTACTATCAGTTGGGTAAATTTGAAAAAGGAGATGAGATCATGATCGCCCTGGCTGATAATGCAGTAGAGTATATGACCTGGTACCTGAGCCTGAGCGACCGGTTCCTGAGCATCTCTACCAGTGAATTTATCTATTACCTCCGGGTACTCCATACGTTTATTGGTAAGCTGGAAGAGTATAAACGGCCGCTCGCAGAAGAGTATGGTAATCAGATGGATATACTTTACCAGATGTTTACCCAATGTACTGGGTTGAGATAACGAACGGGAAAGATCCGGATCGCTTCTATGGACAGAGGTATCCGGATCTTTGTATGTATAACCAATTCCCGAAGAATTGTGCTGATCGAACAACCACCTCTGTTACTAAGAATTTTATATCCCAGTGCCATCTGGAGAATGGACCCAAAAGTAAAAGCGGTCTACCTGACGTTTGATGACGGGCCTGTGCTGGGTATTACTCCGTGGGTGCTTGACCTGCTGGATAATTATGGAATTAAAGCCACTTTTTTTCTGGTGGGTGATAATGTAAGGAAACATCCGGAAGAGTTCCGTATGATCCTTGAGCGGGGACACCGGGTGGGTAATCATACCTACAATCATATCCGGGGTTTTGAATACAAAGCAGCGGAATACCTGGCCAATGCAGATAAGGCGAATGAATTGATCCGGTCGGATCTATTCCGTCCTCCGCATGGTTATATGGGAATGAAGCAGTATTATGCCCTGCGGGACAAATATAAAGTAGCAATGTGGGACCTGGTGACCCGTGATTATAGTAAGCACCTGAATGGGCCGCAGGTGTTCTCCAAACTGAAAAAGTATGTCCGCAACGGTTCCATTATTACTTTCCACGACTCCCTGAAGGCAGAGAATAACCTGAAATATGCTCTTCCCCGCTCTATTGAATACCTTCTTGAACAGGGATATGAGTTCCGCCTGCTCTGAGACAGGTCTCACTGATCAGCCGGAGATCATTTCTTTCTCTTTTCCGGTTTCTGAGCTGGTGGTGAATTGCTCAATATACTCTTTGGGTAACATACCGAACTCTTTTTTAAAACAGCTGCCGAAATATTTCGGATCGTTGAACCCTACGGCATAGGCCAGTTCGGAGATACGGACGTTCTTTTTCTCTTCTGCAATGCGGCAGGCGGCTTTTAGACGGATGTTCCGGATAAAGGCGGAGGTGTTCAGCCCGGTCAATGACTTAAGCTTTTTATAGAGGATGGATTTGCTGGAACCCATTTCACTGATGAACTGTTGCTGGTCAAAATCGGGATTATCGAGGTGTCGGTGCACACAGTCGATGGCCCGTTGCAGGAACTCTTCGTCCATGGTGGTATATTGCAACTCCCGGGCTTCAAAAACAAGTTGTTTCCGGAAATCCCGTACCACCCGTTCCCTGGTCTTTAACAGGTTCCTGATCTTGGCATGGAGTACGCTCAGGCTGAAAGGTTTGGTGATATAGCCGTCTGAACCTGACTCGTAGGCTTCAATGCGGTCTTCTTCCCGGTTTTAGCCGTAAGCAGGATAACCGGGATGTGGCAGGTATCAAAGCTGGCTTTTAATTCCCGGCAGAATTGGTTACCGTCCATCACGGGCATCATTACGTCCGATACCACAAGGTCGATCTCTTGTTCCCGGATTATACGTAGTCCCTCTTTTCCGTTCTCTGCCGTATAGACACGGTATTCGCGGTTCAATAGTTTAACCATAAGTTCAATAAGCTCTTCGTTGTCTTCGAGAATAAGCAGGGAGCTTTTTTCATTCTCTTCGGATCCTTCCAACGCTTCTCCGGTTATTTCCGGTTCCGTTTCTACGGGAAGCGTACCGAATACCAGGGTATCATCGATCTGCTCTTCCCTGTAGGCCTGGCGGCTGTAAGGGATCTCTACCCGGAAGGTAGTTCCTTTTTCCGGTTCACTTTTTACAGTGATAGTACCGTTATGCAGTTGTACCAGATCCCTGGTCAGGGATAGGCCGATACCGGTACCGATGGTTTTGAACCGCCGGTGATCTCCTTCGTAAAAGCGGGTAAAGAGGGTACTGAGTGCTTCTTTATCGATTCCTTTTCCATTATCTTTTACGCTGAGTATCACCACTTTTTTCTCTTCGTTGCGTATGAGTTCAATCCATATAGTGCCTCCCTCTTCGTTGTATTTGGCAGCGTTGGACAGGAGATTATAAAGGATTTTATCCATTTTATCAAAATCGAAATAGGCAGGCAGTATCTCCGGGTGGGCGATCAGGGAGAAGTGTAACTGTTTCTTTTTGATAAGCGGTCGGAAGTTTTCCATGCTGTTACGGGTAAAGGCTGCGAGGTCTCCCTTGGCTACTTTTAGTTGCAGGTTACCGGTCTCTGCTTTCCGGAATTCGAGTATTTGTTGTAACAGCCGGATCAGCCGGTTGATATTTTGGGTCATGGTCTGGTAGAGTTCTCCATGTCCGGGCGACTTCATTTTCAGTTCATCCATGGTAGCTGAAATAATGGTCAGGGGTGTCAACAGTTCGTGGGTGATGTTGGTAAAGAACTGGAGTTTTGAATGGTTTAGTTCGTCGGCCTTAGCCTTTTCCAGCTCTTTGATACGTAATGCATCCCGGAGACGCATCCGGTTACCGACCACCAGGATGGTGATCCAGACGATCCCTCCCAGCCAAAGATATAGAGCATCCAGGCCCACCAGCTTTTCCAGGGTGGAGGTAAAATAAGTATCTGCAGGGTTCGTACAGGATTATCGGTCGCTATCCCACCGTTGGAGGCGTATACTTCGAACGTATAATTTCCGGGAGCCAGGTTGTTGTAGTGGGCAAATCTGCGGGAGGCATCGCTGTTTTGCCATTTACGGTCGAATCCTTTCAGCCGGTAAAAGTAGTGAGTCTGGAGAGGATCTGTGTAATTCAATCCGGAGAATTCTATACTAAAGTTGTTCTGCCGGTAATTCAGGGTTATTTTTTCTGTAAACTCCGGTGTGGCGGGGGATATCCGGTGCTTTATTTTTCTTCATAATTCTCCCACGGTTGATTGTATATTTTAATATCGGTCAGTATCACCCGGTTTTGTGTGTCGTAGGGTTCTATCTGGTCGGGAAAGAAGCTGTTATATCCGTTGTGGCCACCGAATATCATTCCATATTTTCAGCATAGGCAGATACTCCTCTCAGGAAGGTATTGTCCTGCAGGCCGTGGCGCATGGTGTATACCTGGAAAGTGCTCTCTTCCGGCTCTTGTGGAACGGTCAGTCTGACCAGCCCCGCATTGGTACCCAGCCAAAGGTCGTTCCTGCCATCTTCTTCTATACTGAACACACCGTCCCCGGGCAGGTTTAACCATTCATTCAGGCAGATGAAAGTATCTTTTCCGACATCGTACAGGTGTAATCCGTTTCCGTCGGTTCCTGCCCAGATGCGGTTTTTGCTATCCTTGAAAATAGTTTGTACGCCGGTTTTGTTGGAGAGGTTGTTACCGGTTGAGTAATTTTTGATGGAAGGTTTGCCGGGATCCCTGTCGGAGGGAGTGATGCGTAGTAATCCGTAGCTTCCGCTACCAGCCCATATATTTCCTTCGTTATCCTCTTCGAGGCAATAAAAATATCCGGGATAGCTGTTTTTGAGTGATGTTATAACCGGTACCTTCTGCGGTAAGCAGGGCAATTCCGCTTTTGGTGGCTATCCAGTAATTCCCGTTCCGGTCTGCCAGTACTTCGTATACACAGTTGCTGGGTAGCCAGGTATGGGTAGAGGAGTAGATATTTTCCAGTTTTTTTCTGCCGGATCATAGACCAGAATGCCTATATTAAAGGTAGAGAGCCATATTTTGCCGTCTGCGGAAGATTGCATCATGGAATTAATGGTGGGTAGTTCTATCATAGAGTTGAATCCGGGCAGGCTTTTGTAATAGGTGACTTTTTCCGTAACCAGGTCTTTGATGATGAATCCGTAACTTCCTATACCCAGCCAGATCTTTTCCTGGTCATCTATGAGGATACTCCTTACGGAACTGGAGGTGAGTTGTGCTTTGACCTCTTCGAGCGGATAGTGGCTGAAGGTGGGTTTCCGGGTATTGATAAAGTTTACTCCTCCTCCCAGCATACCGAGCCAGAGGGTTCCCTGATCGTCCCTTAAGATCGCGTTCACTTCGTTAAAGGAGAAATAACGGGCATCTTTACGGGGCATGTAGTTGGTGAATTCGGGAATGCCAGTGCTCATATCCAGTACGGAGAGCCCGCTGTGGGTACCGATCCATAAAGTATGAGTATGAAGATCCTCTTCCATCGCATAGACAATGTTATCGATCAGACTGTTCGCATCGTTACTGTGGTGGACAAAAGGGTGCCAGATACTTTCTGCTATCTCATAGGGATTCTCTACCCGGTATATTCCTGCTCCCAGGGTGCCCATCCAGATGTGGTTCCCGGAATCTTCAAAGATAAAATGGGAAGAGTAGTAGGGCATTACGCCGGTATAGCTAAAAAAACTGTCGGAGTTGGGATCGTACCGGAACAATCCCTGACTGGTGGATATCCAGAGCTGTTTGCGGCTGTCTTCATACAGGTGTTGTATGCTGTAAGGGCCGAGATCTACTTTGGTGTTCTCCCGGTCGTACATCAAGCAGGAGTCGGTCTCTGCCTGGTAACGGAACAGGCCTTTGTCACTTCCTATGTAGGTGATCCCTGTAGAGGTAGTATAGATCGTATTGATCACATTGTTATGGAACCGGCTGTCGGATAACTCCCGGAACTCTCCGGTCAGCTTATTCATGATGTTGACCCCGTTGTTGGTTCCGATCCATACATTGTGATCCGGATCTTCCGAAAGGCAACGGATGTTATTATTGGAAAGGCGTTGGGGAGTATGGAGATTTGCCTTATAGGTTTTAAGCTGGTAACCGTCGTACTGGCAGAGACCACTGGTGGTGGCGATCCATATATATCCTTCCTTATCCTGGTATATACGTCTTACTTCATTGGTAGGCAGGCCGTTCAGAGTGGAGAGTTGCCGGAATTGCGGCCCCGATAGTGGAATATCGCGGCTGTTTGCCGCCAGGGCCAGTAACCATAGAATAGCAAAGAGAGTTTGCCGTATCAAAGTGTTTTTCATATCCGATGTGTTTCTGTGTCTTCGAAATAACCCCTCCGTAGGGTGCTGAAAGAGAGAAGTAACTATCTCCCAGGTGTTTGTTTAGCGTGTATGCGGAGCTCCGTACTCTTTTGTAGTCATATTTTCTACGGCTATCTTCCATATCTTTACATTCCGTACTGCCGGATCGGAATAGATGAATTCTTTTTGGGTATAGTGCTGCATAATAATATTGAGTGCTTCCCGCTTCTGCTCCATCTCTTCTATAAATTCTACTTTTCCCCGGCACATCACACTTTTGGCCTTCATCCGATAGCTACAGGCTACCTTCGGATGTTGGAAGGCCAGTTCGTGGTCGGTACTGAAAGTAACACATACATGGTTATTGACTGCCAGCATATCGATGCTGCTTCCGGTTGGTCCGGAGTGGAGATAGATCACTTCATCCCGGTAACCGAAATTCATAGGGATCACATAGGGATTATGTTGCAGGTCGGTGATACCTACAAAACAGATATCACAACGTGAGATAATTTCTTCTATTTGTTCCTTTTCTTCAATAAAAATAGTCTTCATGGATGGGAATTTTATGGGGTCAGGCCAGCGCAAAATCCAGCTGTTTCTTTTCTAAATTAGCACGTGCTACACGGATCGTAACCGGGTCGCCCAGGCTGTAAGAGCGCTTTTTCCTTCTGCCCAGCAGCCGGTAATTTTTTTCGTCGAACTCATAGTAATCATCATCCAGGTCGCGGATGGGGATCATTCCTTCACACTTGTTCTCATTGATCTCGACATAGAGTCCCCATTCGGTCACGCCGGAAATAACTCCGTCGTACACTTTGCCGATGCGGTCCGACATGAACTCTACCTGTTTGTATTTGATGGAAGCACGTTCGGCGTTGGCGGCGATCTGCTCCATCGAAGAGCTATGATCGCACATCTCTTCGTATTTATTGACCGACACACTTCTGCCTCCGGCCAGGTAGCGGGTCAGCAGCCGGTGTACCATCATATCCGGAAACCGGCGGATAGGAGAGGTAAAGTGGGTATAGTAATCAAAAGCCAGCCCATAGTGCCCGATGTTGTGTACGGAATAGGTTGCTTTCTGCATGGCACGGATAGAGACGGTTTCGATCAGGTTCTCTTCCCGTTTCCCCTGGATATCGTCCAGCAGGTGGTTGATGGATTTGGATACATCTGTTTTGGTGCCGCTGGTACGTATCTTATAACCGAACCGGGCAATGAACTGAGCCAGGTTATCCAGCTTTTCCGGATCGGGCAGGTCGTGGATACGGTAAGGGAACACTTTGGGTTTCTTGTTCTTAGGTACTTTACCGATCTTTTCCGCTACGCTTTTATTGGCCAGCAGCATAAATTCTTCGATCAGTTTATTGGCTTCTTTGGACTCTTTAAAGTAGACTCCGACAGGTTTTCCTTTTTCATCTATGTCGAAACGTACTTCATATCGGTCGAAATTGATGGCTCCGCTGGCAAACCGTTTTTGCCGGAGGGTCTGGGCAATGGTATTGAGTATGAGGATCTCTTGGGTATGATCCCCTATTTTTGTTTCAATTATATCCTGGGCTTCCTCGTAGGTAAAACGGCGATCCGACCGGATAATGGTCCGGGCAATACGGAAATCTTTTACTACCCCTTTTTCGGTAATATCAAAGATAACGGAGTAAGTGAGTTTTTCTTCGTTGGGACGCAGGGAACAGATAAAGTTACTGAGTCGTTCCGGCAACATCGGTATGGTATGGTCTACGAGGTAAACCGAAGTAGCTCTTTTTTCGGCTTCTTTATCAATGATGGATCCCTCTTTTACATAGTGGGTTACGTCGGCAATGTGTACGCCTACCTCCCACAGGTCATCTTTCAGGTTCCGGATGGAAAGGGCATCGTCAAAGTCTTTGGCGTCTTTCGGGTCGATGGTAAAGGTGGTCACCTCCCGGAAATCTTCCCGGCCGGCCATATCCTCTTCCGAAATAACTTCGGAGATCTGTTCGGCTGCTTTTTCCACACTTGCAGGATAGACATAGGGTAGCCCGAACTCTGCCAGGATAGCATGCATTTCGGTGGTATTATCCCCGGCTTTTCCCAGAATATCAATCACCTTGCCGATGGGGTTTTTGGCACGTGCCGGCCATTCTACTACTTCCACAATGGCTTTATCGCCGGATTTACCTCCTTTGAGTTTATCTTTGGGAATGAATATATCGTTGGTTAAGGTGCGGTTCTCCGTTACTAAGAAGGCATAGGCTTTGGTCACCTCCAGGGTGCCCACAAAGGTTTCGTTGGCCCGTTCCAGGATTTCCACCACTTCGCCTTCTGCCTCGCGGTTGCGTCGTTTGGCGTAAAAAGCTATTTTCACCCGGTCGTTGTTCATGGCCTGGGCCGAATTACGCTCTGCCACAAAGATGGGATCTCCTCCTTCGTCGGGGGTAAAAGAGTTCTTTCTGTTGCTTTTCCGATGGAAAATACCGGTCATAAAGGTACCGTGCTGTACCAGCCGGAAGGTGTTGGTCTCTACTTCCGTAATAAAATCATCTTCTTTAAACTCTCTCAGCAGGTCTACACAGAGCATTTTCAGCGGATGTGTGGATAATTTGAGTTCGGAAAATATATATTTAAGTCCCATGGACTCATTGGGTCGTGAATGGAAAAAGTCTGTCAGTTTCTGGGCCAGTTCTTTTTTCGTCATTCGTTTACCAGCCTTTTTTTCTCTTTTCTTGGACATGTCAGGATGTTTTTTATCATGTATATATACTATGCAAAGTAAACAAATATTTAGATTGGGTGTTCATGTTTTAGCCGAAATGTTCTATATTTGTTCCTCTTTTAATAAGATTGTAATGGATGAGATAACCTCTTCGTCAGCAGAGAAAGAACGGGCACGGGGCATCTACAAGGTTACGGTTGTAGGGAGCCTGGTTAATTTTCTGCTGATCATTGTTAAGTTCCTGGCAGGGATATACGGCCGTAGTGCGGCTATGATCGCGGATGCTGTACACTCTCTCTCTGATTTTATCACCGACCTGATCGTACTGGTATTTATCCGGTTCTCGTCTAAACCTGTGGATCATAGTCACGATTACGGGCACGGAAAGTTTGAAACACTGGCTACAGCGATGATCGGGATCATTCTGTTGTTTGTCGGGTTGGGAGTTTTGTGGAGTGGTACTTCCACAGTATGGGGTGTTCTGCACGGAGAAGTGTTACAGGCTCCCGGATATATTGCTCTTATAGCGGCTATGATCTCGATCGTTTCCAAGGAGATACTTTATCACTATACCGTTGTAAAAGGAAAAACACTTCATTCACCGGCACTGATCGCTAACGGCTGGCATCACCGTTCGGATGCTTTTTCTTCGATCGCTACCTTAGTGGGTATCGGAGGGGCCATTTTACTGGGAGAGAACTGGAGGATCCTGGATCCGGTAGCTGCTATATTGGTTAGTTTTCTGATCATGAAAGTAGCGATACAACTTTTGATCCCGTGTGTGGATGAATTACTGGAAAAATCTCTTCCGGAAGAGACAGAACAGGAAATCGAGGAGATCGTGCTCTCTTTTCCCGGGGTGAGCCACCCGCACGATCTGCGTACCCGCCGGATAGGGAATAATTACGCTATTGAACTTCATATACGAATGGACGGGAATGTGTTGTTGACCAAAGCCCATCAGATATCTACGGACATTGAAGAGAAATTAAGAGAACGGTTTGGTCCCGGTACTCATATTGCTATCCATCCGGAACCTAAAAAAAGAGATTTAAGCAGAAACCTATGACGACAAAAATACTGATAACCGGGGCCAGTGGCTTTATTGGAAGTTTCCTGGTAGAGAGAGCTTTGCAGGAAGATAGTATGGAGGTGTGGGCCGGTATCCGCGCTACCAGCAGCCGTAAATACCTTACAGATAAACGAATACACTTTATCGAACTGGATCTGGATAATTCCGGAAAATTAAAAGGGCAGTTGCGGGAATTTGCTCTCCGGAATGGTAAATGGGATTATATTATCCATTGTGCCGGAGTGACCAAATGTCCGGATAAAAAAGAGTTTGAGCGGGTTAATTTCTGGCAGACCGCGGGTTTTGCAGAGTTAATAAGAGAGTTGGATATGGTTCCCCGCCAGTTTGCTTTTATCAGTACGTTAAGTGTTTACGGTCCTGTTCACGAAAAGAGTTATAAACCCATCTCTCTGGAAGATACACCCCAACCGGATACAACCTACGGGCTTAGTAAACTCCGGTCAGAAAAGTATCTGGAAAGCTTAGAGGGATTTCCGTATGTCTTTTATCGTCCTACCGGTGTGTATGGTCCCCGTGAAAAAGATTACTTTCTGATGGCTGATTCCATTAAGAAACGGATAGATTTCTCTGTGGGGTATAAAAAGCAGGATATTACGTTTGTCTATGTAAAGGACCTGGCTGATGTTGTATTTGCGGGTATTCGGAAGGGTGTATCCCGGAAGGCTTATAATATCAGTGACGGGGAGGTATACGATAGCCGTGATTTCTCCCGGCTGATCCGGAAAGAGTTGGGTATAAAACATGTTCTTCATATAAAGGCACCGCTGGTTATACTAAAAATAGTATCTTTGTGCGCCGGATACCTGGCTTCGCTGTCCGGGAAAAGCAGTACCCTGAACAGCGACAAGTATAAAATAATGAAACAAAGAAACTGGCGATGTAACATTTCCGCTGCGGTTAACGAACTGGGTTACTGCCCACAATATAATCTGGAGAGAGGAGTAAAGGAGACCATTACCTGGTACAAACAAGAAGGATGGCTTTAGACTTATTTAAAAGGGTAGATTCCCGGAAGGGACTCTTTGCTGTTGAGAAGATCACACTTATTTATAGTTTACTTACAACAATCCTTATTCTGTTTCTCTGGCAGAGTATGGATCATCCTCTAGGGATGATCCGGGACCGGGTACTGATCGCGGCGATGACTTTTGTTTTAATGTATCTTTACCGGCTGGCCCCCTGTAAGTTCTCTGCTTTTGTGCGGATTGCCGTGCAGATGAGTTTGCTCTCCTATTGGTATCCCGATACTTTTGAATTTAATCGTCTTTTTCCTAACCTGGATCATATCTTTGCTTCGGCGGAGCAATGGATCTTTGGTTCTCAGCCTGCTCTCTGGTTGTGCCAGGCTTTTCCACAGATATGGGTCAGTGAGCCGATGAATATGGGGTATTTTTCTTATTACCCGATGATCCTGGCAGTCATGGTTTACTATTTTCTTTTTCGGTTTGAACTCTTTGAAAAGGTTTCATTTGTCGTAGTGGCTGCCTTTTTATCTACTATTTTATCTACATTTTTGTTCCTGTGGCGGGGCCTCAGTTCTACTTTCCGGCTATTGGCCTGGATAATGTGCTGGCAGGTAATTTTCCGGCTATCGGTAACTACTTTAATTATAACTACGAACTTTTACCGGGACCGGATTTTCAGCCGGGACTTTTCTATAACCTGATAGAGGCTTCCCAGCAGGTGGGTGAACGGCCTACAGCGGCTTTCCCGAGCTCGCATGTGGCTATCTCTACTATTCTGATGATCCTGGCGTGGAGAGCAAATAAAAAGTTCTTTGCCTGTCTGATGCCTTTTTATCTGTTCCTGTGTATGGCAACGGTCTATATTCAGGCACACTATGTCATTGATTCCATAGCAGGTTTTCTTTCTGCTTTCCTGGTCTATATAGGAGGGACCTGGATGTTTAAAAAATGGTTTGCGGTTCCCTTATTGAACTGATCCTGCAGTTGCATGCTCTTCCGTATTACCGTAACGGGAATCTATCTCATCAAATATGCTGAAAAGCTCTTCCACCGTTTCTGCCCGTAACATGGCGATCCGGGTAGGGCGGAAATCAGGAATACCTTTGAAAAGTGGAGTGGCGGCCAGGTGTCTGCGGATGTGGATAATGCCCCGTCTCTCATCCAGCCGTTCCACGCTCTGCAGGATCTCTTTCCGGATCACATCTATTTTCCAGCTAAAAGGCAGGGGAGGAAGTTTTTCTCCGGTTTCCAGGTAGTGTTTTACCTCCCTGAATATCCAGGGACGGCCTATACTGCCTCTTCCGATCATAATAGCATCAACACCGTACCGGTCGAATTTTTCTTTCGCCTGCTCCGGGGTAGTGATATCTCCGTTCCCTATAATGGGGATATGCATCCGGGGGTTATTTTTTACCTCTCCGATGAGTGTCCAGTCGGCTTCTCCGGTATACATTTGTGAACGGGTACGGCCGTGTATAGCCAGTGCGGCAATACCGCAGTCCTGGAGTTGTTCGGCCAGTTCCACAATGATTTTACTGTTCTGGTCCCATCCCAGGCGGGTTTTTACGGTTACCGGTATATTCACTGACTCTACCACAGCTTTGGTGATCTCCAGCATTTTAGGGATATTCTGCAACATACCGGCTCCGGCACCTTTACCGGCTACCTTTTTTACAGGGCATCCGAAGTTGATATCCAGTATATCCGGGCGGGCTTCTTCCACAATCCGGGCGGCACCCACCATCGCTTCCGTCTCTTTTCCGTAGATCTGGATCACTACCGGGCGCTCTTCGTCGCTGATCTCTAGTTTCTGACGGGTTTTATTTACCAGCCTTATCAATGCATCGCTGGAAACAAATTCCGTATAGACCATATCTGCTCCGAAGTGTTTACACATCAGGCGGAAAGCCGGATCCGTCACATCTTCCATCGGAGCCAGCAACACCGGATATTTTCCCGGATCAATAGATCCTATTTTCATCGTAAACTTTTACTTTTTTAGGCAAAAAAAGGAAGAGAACCTGCTTATAGCTATCTTTCTGTGGGTAGAAATATCAAGACCCTTTCCATATCTTTTCCTGAATTGACTGCAAAAGTAGGAAAAAAAGGATATTTTTGCATACAATATTGAATATGTTGTGAGAAGTAAATCCATGAACCATCAGATAGAAGAGTTTGAGATTATGGCTCCGGTGGGCTCCCGGGAGTCGCTGGCTGCCGCCATACAGGGGGGAGCCGATTCCATCTATTTCGGAATTGAGAACCTCAATATGAGGGCTCGTTCTTTGAATAGTTTTACTATACATGACCTGAAAGAGATAGCTGCTATCTGTCGGGAGCACAGTATTAAGAGTTATCTGACGATCAATACTATTATTTACGATGAAGACCTCTCACTGATGCGTACTATTGTGGATGCAGCCAAAGAGGCGGAGCTCTCGGCCGTGATCGCAGCAGATGTGGCGGTGATGAGTTATGCCTGTAGTATCGGGCAGGAGGTGCATCTCTCTACCCAGTTGAATATCTCCAATGTGGAGGCCCTGAGGTTCTATGCACGTTTTGCCGATGTGGTGGTACTGGCCCGCGAACTGGATCTCAAACAGGTAAAAGAGATCTATGATGCGATCGTACGGGAACAGATCTGTGGTCCTGCCGGTCAGCTGGTGCGGATTGAGATGTTCTGCCACGGAGCTCTCTGTATGGCTGTTTCGGGTAAATGTTATCTCTCCCTGCATGAAATGGCCAACTCTGCCAACCGGGGTGCCTGTATGCAGGTCTGCCGTAGGGCCTATACGGTGAAAGACCAGGAGAGTGAGATGGAGTTTGAGATAGACAATAAATATATCATGTCTCCCAAAGACCTGAAGACCATCCACTTTATGGATGAGATGATCGATGCCGGAGTCCGGGTGTTCAAAATTGAAGGACGTGCCCGTGGACCGGAATATGTGAGGACTGTGGTAGAGTGTTATAAAGAAGCGGTTCAGGCCTGTATGGCGGGAGAATTCACAGAAGAGCGAACAGCTGTATGGGATGAACGGCTGAAACGGGTCTTTAACCGGGGATTCTGGAATGGATATTACCTGGGGCAGCGCCTGGGAGAGTGGAGTAAGAACTATGGCTCGGAAGCTACCGAGCGGAAAGTATATGTCGGAAAAGGAATAAAATATTTTAGTAACATCGGAGTAGCGGAGTTTTTGGTAGAAGCGGCTGAGATGAAAGTCGGAGAGAAGTTGTTGATTACCGGGCCTACTACCGGGGCTGTATTTCTGACCTTAGAGGAAGCCCGCGTTCATCTGGAACCGGTGGATACGGTGAAAAAGGGGGATTATGTATCTTTTAAAGTTCCGGAAAAGGTTCGTCCCAGCGATAAACTCTATAAGCTGGTCTCTCCGGAATCCATCCGCAAACAATGATCAATGGACCGCATGGAAAAATATGTATATGAATTGCACATGAAGGTGCGGGATTATGAGTGTGACCTGCAGGGAGTGGTTAATAATGCGAATTATCTGCATTACCTCGAATATACCCGTCATGAATTCCTGCTGGCTGCCGGGATCAGTTTTGCAGAACTCCATAAACGCGGGGTTGACCCGTTTGTAGCCAGGGTCAACCTGGCTTTTAAAGCCTCGTTGGTGAGCGGGGATGCGTTCATCTCCCGTCTCCGGATCAGGAAAGAGAGACTGAAATATATCTTTTATCAGGATATCTACCGAGCTTCCGACAACCGGTTATCCGTTCGGGCGGCAGTCGAAACGGTTTGTACCATGGGTGGTCGTCTCTGTGAAAGTGAAGAGTTTGATAAAGCATTTGCTCCTTATATAGAAAAAACGTAAATTTTATGAATGAAGATCTGAATCTCTACAGTATAGCCTTAAGTATTATCCCCGGAATTAAACCTGTTATTGCTAAAAAACTACTGGATCTCGTAGGAGATGCAGAATTTGTTTTTCTTCGTCGCCGGGAATTAGCGGATCTCTCTGAGGAGGTTACTCCTCGTTTAATAGAGGCATTGGATAACCCGGAAGTAATTAGCAGGGCTGCCGAAGAGATACATATAGCAGAGAAAAATAATATAACCATTCTATCTTATGGCAGTGAACACTATCCTTCCCGGTTAAAGGAGTGCGAAGATGCTCCGGTTGTGCTTTTTTATAAAGGAAATGCCGACCTGAACGCATCCAAAGTGATCAGTATGGTAGGAACCCGTAAGATCACTCACTACGGGAAAGAGATCTGCCGCCGTTTTCTGGAAGAGCTGAAAGAGTATATTCCGGACCTGTTAGTAGTGAGTGGTCTGGCATACGGAGTGGATATTGAAGCCCATCGTCAGGCTCTCTCTAACGGATATCCTACGGTAGGAGTATTGGCGCATGGTTTAGGCCAGATCTATCCGGCTGCCCATCGCTCTTCTGCCGTAGAGATGGTCGGACAGGGAGGAATCTTAACGGAGTATATCACCCATACTTTTCCTGCCAAAAGGAATTTTGTAAGCCGGAACCGGATCATTGCCGGTATGAGTGATGCTACCATTGTAGTGGAGTCGGCGGCCAAAGGGGGTTCCCTGATAACGGCCGATCTTGCACAGGGGTATCATAGGGATTGTTTTGCCTTTCCCGGACGTATTACCGATCCCTTCTCAGCCGGGTGTAATCGGATTATCCGGGAAAACAGTGCCTCGACTATTCTTTCTGCCAAAGACTTTGTAGAGGCGATGGGGTGGGATATAGCTGCAAAGCAGGTATCCGAAAGCCCGGTCCAACAACGGTTGTTCCCCGATCTTTCTCCGGAAGAGAAGCTTATTACAGATTTTTTACATACCGAAGGTAAAACCGGGATCGATACTTTATCGGTCTCGCTGAATATACCGGTGCATCGTCTGCACGGCTCTCTTTTTAACCTGGAAATGAACGGTGTGATCCGGCTGGTATCGGGTGGGATGTATGAACTGATGATGTAGAGCAAAAAAAGAAGTCATCACTGACTCCAATCTTTTTGTTAACCTTAAATCTAACACTATGAAAAAATCACATAACAAATATAACCCTTTTCCGGATAATCCCCAAAAAATGTTCGCTCCTTTAGGCCTCTTTTGATTTCTTTTACGGAAATTTACTGTTCCCGAACACGGCGTATATTTTTGTTAAATTCATACAGGGGATCAGGGCTTTTATTTATTCATAAAGGTCTTTTCTATTCTTAGATTCATGGAAGGTAAAACAGGGTAAGGATCGAAGGAGGTTTTTTACTCCAGCCTGTAAGTCTCGAACGATAGTTGCACATTCCGGATCTCTCCTTTTCCTGTAAACCACAGGTCACGTTCGCTGCTAAAGGTTATATTCTCCCGGTAAAGCTTTACCCGTGCTTTTTTCCATTCCCCTGTATTGTCGTGGCGGATGTCTGCTACCACCGCAAACAAGGATTTGGGTTCACGGCGTGTATGGCTGTAAATACGGAATCCATCTTTTCCTTTATCCAGGTATTCAAACGTAATGTATCCCTCATACGGTTCTTTTTTCAATACTTTGCGTAAGGATGGGTCCAGGTGGACAAAGATCCGTTGTTCCTCTGCCAGAATACCTCCCTGCGGGCTATCCGTTCCTTCTATCCGGTAGAGGGAAGGATCTTCATAGCGTATGGTCCGTATGCGACTCTCCACTGCTGCGATCTCCTTCTCCTGCTGTTCCAGCAAACCGGCCGCATCCTGATACCTTCCGTCACTGATCGTCTTTGCAGTACGATCCAGTTCTTTGCGCAGGGTGCGGGTCCGATATCCGCAGGCTTCCAGGAAGTCTGTTCGTTTGCGCAGGTTCAGCAGGCAGGGAGGTAGGGCGATCCCGGTTGTATCGTACGGCATCTCCTTGAATTGGGCCGCATAGCGCAGCGTGGTCCGTAATTCCCGGTCGCCATTCTCCAGAGTGGGTTCTATTTCATGTCCTTCGGTATAGTCCGACCAGGAAGCAATAAAGATCATATCCAGTTGTTCCTGATGCTGTAGATTTACCTTCCACAACTCTTTGTACGTTTTTCCCTCTTCCCGGGGAATGTAGTAGAAGTGTAACCATCCCCAACCGGCACATCCCCGGTTATCCATCCCGGGTGTTACAAAACCTGTCTTTACCGGATATCGGTTGTCTTCCCAGATCCTCCCGAAAGAGGAGAGAAAAGCTACGGCATCTTCGAGGGTACCGTATTTGTCCCAGAGGGGATAATTGTCGTCCATCGGGCGTATCCGGGCCGGTATCCAGGGAGAGGGTATCATTCCAAGGGCACTCCAATCTTTTGCTTCTTCTCCCGGTGGAGCCGGTACATAACGATCCTCCACCAATTTTCCCCACTCCACAACGCGTCGGAATATATATGGGAAATTCCCTCCTTTCGGGATCCGGAACGGATAGTGAGGAATGGTCGCTTCATACTCCTCAGGTTGAATACCCGCTCCGAAAAAGTAGAGAACAGGTTTTCCTTTTACCAGCGGGGCAGTGGGTCCAGTAAAAACCTCGTCGATCAGGTACTGCATCGAACGGGCGAAATGCTGCGTTTTGTGAGCACGGGTACGGATAGAGGGGACTTGTTTGGTGATCCAGTCGTAGTAGAGCCAACCGTCGCACCAGTTTACGCCGATCTCAAAATCATATTTCCGGGCTACCTGTTGCATAGCCTTCAGGAGCAGATCAGATTCGTGTTCAGGAAATCCCCATTCGATAAAAAAGCCGTCGATACCTGCCGCTTTGGCCGATAAGATCTGATACTCAATATAATCCGGATTGAGTGCCGAGTAAAGACCTACTGCCGGATAAGCTACGGCGGCGATATCGTGTCTGCCGTCCGCCCCGATCAGGTCTGCATTGTAGCAAAGGCTTTGGCGTCCGGTGGCCGACTTTTCGGTATTTGCATAGTAGCTCCACCGGCCCAGTTTACCATCGTGGGGGCGGGTGTACCGGGTGCCGTGATAATCGGCATAAACCTTTTTTCCGTTTTGGGCATGCAGGGGGATCAGATACCCGGGTAAGAGTATCAGTAATATAAGAAGTTGTTTCATGTGGTTCGGATTAATTAATCTCTGGTCATAGGAGCAGGGATTAAGGGGGTTATTCTTGCTGTTGCTTTTCTCAGTGTAAGGCCCGTATACGGATACCGTTCAGTATAGTCTCTCCCTGAACCGGATGGAATCCTACGCGGATCCCTTCGTCACCTTCACTCTTTACGATATAACGTCTGGTAACAGCGAAAAGGGAACCATATTCTCTATGCAGATCCAGTTTATCCAATACAGGCTCTCCGTTAAGAGTTACACCAAACACCCTGCCTTTGTCTGCCTGCCTGTTTACCGCACCCCCCAGATCATAGAGCAGGGCGGTTTTCTCCCGGGGATCGGCAAAAAGCAGTTCCACTTCGTAACGTCCCTGTGGTACATCAAACCGGTATTCCCGGATCCCGCTGCGTAGTGTCTGGAACAGTGGTTGGTTCTCCGTACCCGTTACCTCTGCCTGTATACCCAGGCGCGAAGGGTTGCTACGGTATATCTCTCCGCCGGTATAGCCCCAGCTGCCCGCCTCGTAGGGCTTGTCGGGTACCCAGGTAAATCCGGAATGTGCATCGGTAAAATAAGCTGTGCTACCTACATTGATCCCCAGGTCCAGGTCGGCAATGGGCACGGTCAGGTCCGAAGGTTGCCAGTGCATTGCTACACGCAGTACATCCTCTGCTTTTTCTCCTTCCGCAGTCACTCCGCGCGCTATGAGGGTATTATCTCCCTCCCGGAAGGGTACCTGCCATACCGCATGCCCATTTACCAGGGGTTTATGCCCCAGAGACACGCCGTTGAGCCACAGTTCTGCTTCCGGGAGGTTGGAATATATCTTTACCGGTTGTTCTGCTCTATCCTCCCGGTTCAGGGGCCGGATCCCTGTCCGGTGCTGCCAGTCGCGTGAAGCAATGTGTAATACCGGTTGTGAAGCCCATATAGCCTGGTAATAGTAGTAAATATCTTTAGGGCGACGGTCAGCATACACAATTCCTTTGTTGTTGATGTGCGGCATACTCTCTTCCCGTAGGGCAGAGCCGAAATCAATGAAGTTCCACATCGATGCTCCGGCAATATAAGGTCGTTCGTTGATCTGGCGCAGCATCTCTTCCGTATAGTATTGCTGGTATTCGATACTAAAGTCAAAACACTCCGGTTGCAGGCTGTGGATACGGATATCTGATCCGGCTCCATATTCGCTGATAATGTGGGAACGCTCCGGATGTAACCGGTGTTGTTCATTCATAAATTTTCCGAAGTCGGTCACCCGACCGCCATACCAACCCTGATAGAGATTCCATCCCAGTACGTCCGGAATGGCTGAGAGTCCCGTATCTTCATAAGCCGGTATATTTTCGTGTTGTGCGGTCACACTTACCCGGTAGGGATCCTCTTCGTGTACGATCTCCTCCAGCCTTTGGGTCAGTCGGGCTGTCTCCTTTTTCAGTGGTTCATAACCCGGTTCTTTCTCTTTTTTCAGGGTACCCAGCATGATCTCATTCATATAACCCCACATGAGTACCGAAGGGTGGTTATAATGCTGCCGGATCATCTCCCGGAGTAGGGTTTCGCAATTCCGGGTAAACTCCTCGTTCGGTGCAATGTAGTTGACTACCGGGATCTCCTCCCAGGCAATGATCCTCAGGCGGTTGCACTGTTCCAGAATGGCATCATCCTGCGGATAGTGAGAGATGCGCAGGAAGTTGGTTCCCAGTTCCCGGATCAACCACATATCCCGCCGGTGCTAATCATCCGTCAGGGCACTTCCCAGGTATTGCTGGTCCTGGTGCCGGCATACACCGTTCAGTTTGCAGGGTTTTCCGTTGAGAGAAAATCCGGTTTGCGGGTCAAATCCGAACCAGCGGAATCCCAGGGGTTGTACCAGCTCATCCAGTAGCTCTCCGCTACGGGCATCGTTCAGTCGGCAGGTAAAAGTATAGAGATAGGGATCTTCCGGAGACCAGAGACGGGGGGCTTTGATTTTCCCGGTCTGTGTGTCGAAAGGAGTCTTTTCTCCTCGTTTCAGTGTGAGCCGGTTACTTTCCCGGAGCACTACGTTGTTTTCTGTGTCCCGGATCTCCCGGGTAAACACTACCTGACGCTCTTTGGTACTGCGGTTAGTGACTACTCCGTGTACCCGTACGGTAGCGGCTTCTCCGGATACCTGCGGGGTCTCCATAAAAATACCTGGGGAGGCCATGTTATCCATATCAAAGTGTACTTCTTCTACACCCATCAGCCACACATCCCGGTAAATCCCTCCGAAAAAGGTGAAATCGGCAGACAATGGTGGAATATCCTGTTCGGAGTTATCGACTCTTACAGCCAGTACATTAGGCCGGTCGGTATGCAGATACTCTGTCATATCAAAAGAGAATGCGGTATATCCTCCTTTGTGGTGACCGATATAGGTTCCGTTGATATAGACATCAGCCCGCAGGGAAGCTCCGTCGAATCGCAGATAGATTCGTTGTCCCCGGTAGCGTTCCGGAAGGGTGATCACTTTCCAATACCATCCCGGACCGCGGTAGTAATCCTGGGTCTGGTAAGAATCCACTGCGTTCCAGCAGTGAGGCAGGTTGATCGGCTGCCAGGTTGCGGGGTCCAGGTCTGCCTGCTCTGCACCGGGCAGGTCACCCCGGAAGAAATACCAGTTCTCATTGATCGTTTCTCGTTGCCTACCGGCTCCTGTAAGCCAGATACAGCATACTAAAAGAGCCACAGTTAGGAATATTCTGTTCATAGTTTTCCTTGTTTTTCAATTTAAGCAGGTTATTTGTTACAAATATAATTTATTACCTATTAAAAAACTTTTTGTAATTTAAAATCGGAAGATTTACAATGGATTTAGTTTCACCCGATCATCCATTGTAAATCACCTGCTTACAAATTATTGTGGTATTTTCACCGAGATCGTAAACTCTCCCTGGATAACTACGGATGGATTGGTGTTCACTATCCTCGAAACTTTCATGATACCGATGCGTCCACCGCCTGCACTGGATGTAGCTGCTGTGCGGAAGGCGATCACATCTCCCGCTGCTACCGGATTGATCACATTCTGGGTGATCTGACTACCGATGATCTGCCGGATATCTTCTACGGTTGCCTGGTCGAAGTCGTATCCGGACGGAAGCAACAACAGGCGGGTAGCGTTCATTACTGTAAAGTCGGAGGCTTTTCCGTTCTTACCGATAAATTCATCGTTCTTGGTGCCCGAAGCTCCGCCATCCATGGCGTAGACCCGGGGTACTGCACTACCGCCGAACATATAGAATTTTACATCGATACTACTTTCCCTGATACCCAGTGCGTCGTCTACTGAATAGCCGGTCATATCCCTGAAGGAGAAGAGCGGATAGACACCCGGAAATCCGTCAATACCTGCTGCATACCGTTGGCTGCCCACCTGGTAACTGAGTACAAAGTCCAGTCCGATAATAGCCGGGATTCGTTTTTCGTCGGTACGTGCTTTCTCTGTCCGGTCGGTCACTACTACTCTTATAGCGGTTGTAAGTTCCGTTACATTGAATTGCGGACGGATATCAAGTTCATTTTCACCGTTATAGTCCATGTTGTAAGTAAGGATCTCAACTCCCTTTTCTATATGGAAGATCTCCAGTTTTTTCACTCCTGCTACCGATCTTATCTGTATCGGCAGAGAGATTTCCTGCCCATCATCCGAGGAGATGAGTTCTGTCTCTATGGACATCTCCGGGCCTGGTACCGATCTGTATTCTACTTCCAGGTTACCGTAGCGGATCTGTCCGTATACATCCGTCACTTTCACCCGAAACCCCCGGCTGGTATCGTCGTAGTCGATTTTCTCGTTGAAAGCGTATTCCGGCGGTGAATTGTTGAATTCTATGGTCTGACTATACGGTTTCATTCCTTCGGTGGTGATGAGGGACATTTCGATGGTTTTGAGTCCTGCGGTAGAGGTCACCAGGAATGTGGTATTGGGTATGGGTGCCGGGTACATCTCATCGTAAGATATTTTTTCCGGATCAAATACGATCACCGGTGCCTCTTTGATGGGGATCAGTTCAAAGGGCAGGGTGCCGCGGGTTACCCGGTCTGCCCGATCGTAAGCCTCTACCAGAAAAGATTCGTAAGTGGGTCCGAAATCCAGCTTTTCCGAAAAGGAGTAAGATCTGTCGTTGAAAAAATCGTTCGCCTCTTTGTAAAGTACCTGTTCTCCTTCCTGTACGATATACATCTTTACCGAACTTAGTCCGAGCCCGGAAGAGATTACCCCGATCACCGGCAGATTGTCTGTTTTGTTAAGGTCTGCCGTCATCTCCTCATGCACAAACTTTATCTCAGGTGGTGTGGTTCCTGCGATATCCAGTTTCTCTTTGTCGTCGCCGCACCCCCCCTGCCCACAGCAGGAAGAGCGACCCCAGGAATATATTTCTGAGTTTCATAATAGGATGGTTTTTTTAAGGTAGGTAGTAGCAATAGTTATTAAAGATATGCACCACTCCGTTAGTGGGCATAATGTTGCTTGAGATGGCCGAGCGCATCGGCGAATTGCCGTTGCTTCCTGTATCGTTGATAATGATCTTACCTGCATCGGCCTGCCAGGGATTTTTGCGCACCAGCATGGTCATCAGTCCGCCCTCTTTACCGCTGAGCAGGGTGATCACAAAGATCGGTTCCACCGGTAGCTGTCCGTAAGAGCTGTACTCTCCGTCTACAATGTGGTATTTCAGGGTCTTTACCAGATCGGCCTGCTGGATTTCGTTCAGTTCTTCCAGTTCTGTTACCCCCGGTGCTGCATTATTCATATAGGTTTTCATAGCCGTATTGGTCAGTGCCAGGAAGGTATACAGATGATCGTTCTGTTTGTAATACTCGTCAAGACCCGTAAACTCCAGGGCTTCGATCAGGCTTGAAAAGATATCCGTCCGGGTGTTCAGATACTCCCACGCTGTCATATCAACGTGCGGATCGAGTGTTTCCGGATGGTAGTTGTGATCTTTCTGCAGAGCGAGGTCGCACGAAGAGCAGGTAAGCAATACTATGAGTATAGCAAGGAGCCGGTTACTCCTTGTATGTAAAATATGTATCATGCGTTTCATGATCTGTCTGTTTTTTAGTTTATAGATCTCCCGGCCTCAATAGCCCGGATTCTGTTCAATATTTCTATTCTCAAACACATGCGAATAGTGGATCGGGAAGAGTACTTTGCGCTCGTCGTCCATGCCGTTGATGGGCTCCATCACTTTTCGCCAGGTATGGGTCCGTACCAGGTCGAACCACCGGCGCCTTCGCCTACCAGTTCTACCTGACGTTCGTCCAGGATATAGTCTATCAGCTCTTCCGTACTGGAAAAAGTTCCTATCGTGCGTGTGCTCTCTCCCACACCTGCCCGTGTACGTATTCTACGCACCAGATCGAGGGCTTCGTCCCATTTTCCCTGGTGTGCCAGTGCCTCGGCACGCAGCAGCATCATATCCGCATACCGGTAGACCGGATAGGCGATCTCACAGGTACGGTTCAAGGTGGTACTAATCACTCCCCCAATAAATTTGTTGAGTTTCGTAGCTCCCTGGTACTCCATGGCGATGATCGGTGCCCGCCGGTCATTGTTCCGGTCCAGTTTACTCAGGAAAGCTTCCGACAGTACCCCGGCCCGGTTACCCGACCCGGTAAACCACTGATACATATAGCTGTATCCGTTGGTCCCTACCTCCGACATCTCGTAATGGATAACAAAGATCAGCTCTTTGGTGCTGTAATCATCGGTCTGGTAGTTGCCGTCCGAGGCTTTGTTGTTAAGCTCCGTAGTCAGCATCCGTTGCCAACCCTCCATGGTTGTCCCCAATGCCATGAAGGAGGGGTCTTCTCCCATCTTCTCTATGGTCTGGTCGGCCAGGGAATATTCATGCAACCACATGTATACATCGGCCATTACTGCCCATACCCCATACAAGGAGATCCGTTTCCACTCCTTATTACTTTTTAATATGAGTGTCTCTGCCCGTTTCAGATCGCTTAGGACCACTTCGTTCAGCACCTCTGTGGCGGGGGTACGTCCTTTGTATACTGCGGTCGAAGCATTTTCCACCGGTTCGGTATATACCGGTACATCACCCCATACACGTACTGCATAGAAGTAGGCCGGCGCCCGCATGGTGAGTGCCCATCCCAGCAGGTCGTTTTTCTCTGTGGAGGAGGCCATATCCACACCGGGCGGGTATTTGATAGCCAGGTTGGCCTGGTTGATCACTTTATAGGTGTTGGTCCATAGGCTGGCCCGGTGATTGGAGCTCATGGAGTTAGCCATTACAATCTCCTGATCTGACATACTGGGTGCTCCTTTGGAGAAGTTATCCGAACGGAATTCACCCCAGTACCAGTAATTCTCCCGCAGCATGTTGCGGAAGAGTCCGTATATCTCCGCCACACCCGCCTGCGCGTCTTTGGCATTCTGCCACATCTCATCTTTAGGTATCTCGCTGTAGGGCTGTTCATCCAGAAAATCATTGCAGGAGGCCAGTAGACTCGTGGTAAGGAACAGCAGAAAAAGTATCTTATGTGTCTTCATATTTTTATACTGTTTAGAAGTTCATATTGAATCCTACTCCATACTCCCGTTTGCGCGGGTAGCGGTTGTTATCGCGTCCCAGTTCCAGGGCCGATCCGGTAGAAAATTCCGGGTCGTATCCCCGGTAGTTGGTCCAGGTAAGCAGATTGTTACCATACACATACAACGCCAGGTTCTTCATCTTCAGTTTCCGGACCAGTTCCCGGTCAAATGTATAGCTCAGGCGTGCGTTGCGTAGTTTGATGAAAGAACCATCCTCTATATAGAAGGAATGTCCCTGTCCCACCCGGGCATTGTCGTACTCATCGTTATAGGGGTGTGGGTAGAGTGCCTTATCCCCCTCTTTTACCCAGAGATTGTAAATTACTTCCGGTTCCGGAGTGGTTCCCGTGAAACGGAAAGCATTCCGTTCCTGGCGGGCGTAGTTGTAAAGATCTCCTCCGATGGAGTAGTAGAAAGAGAGAAAGAGGTCCCAGTTCTTATAAGTGAGCTGGGTATTGAATCCTTCGGTAAATTTAGGCTGGGCATTTCCCAATACCATGCGGTCTTTCTCATCAATGATACCGTCCGGTTCGCCGTTCTCCTGCCAGTTGATATCCCCGCCCCGGAAAGGTCGTCCGTCAGGCAGCGTCTTTTGCAGTACCTCTCCGGTATAATCGGTACCATTGAGTGTATATTTGTGGAAGATTCCGTTCTCAAATACCGGAGTGAGTTGCTGCCACTCGTTGGTGAAAGCATTGGATTCGCTGTACTGGAATATGTCAATAGCCTTATATCCGTAAAAGTCGCCCAGTTTACCTCCCTCTTCCATCCACCATAGTCCGCTCTGCAGGTAGGGGGTACCGTCGGCCAGCTTTTCGATCCGGGTTACATTTTTAGAGAGGTTGAAAGCCAGGTTCCAGCGAAATTTATCTCTCTGTAGTACATCTCCGGATAGAGCCAGTTCAATTCCCTGGTTGCGCACCTCACCGATGTTCTTCATAGTGTAGTTGTAACCCCACTCTTTGGGAACCTGGAATTGTGCCAGCAGGTCTTTGGTATACTTATCGTAGTAATCTGCTGTCAGCGTTACCCGTCCGCCCAGGAGCGAGAGGTCCAGACCCAGGTTCATCTGTGACGTTTGTTCCCACGACAGGTCGTCCACACTCAGGCGCGAAGGGGTTACTCCACCTACACCGTCGTATATGATATCTGTTTTGTACGACATGATATACTCATAGTTACCGATCTATTCGTTCCCTGTGATCCCGTAGCTCAGGCGTAACTTCGCATCTTCCAGCACACTTCGGGTCTTCTCCATGAACTTCTCATCGGAGAAGCGCCATCCCACTGATACGGAGGGAAAGTTTCCCCATTTGTTATTTTTGGCAAAACGGGATGAGCCGTCGCGGCGGAAGTTGGCATTAAACAGGTACCGGCTTTTGTAATCATAGGTGACACGTCCGAATACCGAGGCCAGGGAGTGACCACATTGCCAGGTACCGGTCTTTGTGAGGTCCAGATTGGCTACAAAGCCATTCATGGTATAGAGCAGGCCACTGGGGGAGTTAGAGCCTGCCAGGATCTCATCTTCACGCGACCATTTCTGTGCGCTCATTCCTGCCATAGCCGAGAAATTATGTGCATGGTTAAACCGTCGTGTATAGGTGAGGTAATTCTCGTTCATCCAGTTCCAGTTGAGATAATTATACGAGGCTCCCTGGTTGTTGCTCTGGTTCTCGTCGTAGAGGATACTGGGTAACAGGTACTTTCGTTTGTTGGAATAGTAGCCCACGCTCAGGTTGGTCCGGAACTTCAGGTTTTTGTTTAGATTGATCTGGAGATACTGGAAAAAGTTGAGGCGGTAGTAGTCTGTAAAGTCTGTAGTGTATTCCGTCAGGGCTATCGGGCTTTTCTGTCCGTTGAAGATACCCACCATACTGCCATCCGGGAAGTAGAGAGAAAAATAGGGACGCCGGATCAGCATTGAGTTCAGAAAGCCCCCTCGTCGATCCCCTTCTTGCGGGCATACGACAGAGAGACACGTGTACCCATGGATACAGCTTTAGAAGCTGTATAGTCAGAGTTGATACGGGCCGTCAGGCGATCGTAACTGGTATTACTGATGATCCCTTTCTCACTGTAATAACCGGTATTGATAAAATATTTCAGGTTATCGGATCCTCCCCCGATGCTCAGGTCTACCTGGTCTTTCTGAGCGGTGGAGAAGGCGATCTTCTGGTAGTCATTGTCTACATTAAAGAAGACATTCAGTGAATCCTCTATCATCTGGATGCTCTCATCGGCATTGGCCGGACTGTATTCCAGGAAAAACTCCCGCCGTTTGAGGTCATAGAGCCGCCGTTCTGTCGTATTAGCCTGCGGTAGTTTGTGGGAGAGCGAGCCCCACGAGTGGTCATATTTAATATCGATCACCGGTTTGTTCTTGTCTCCCTGTTTGGTGGTGATGATAACCACCCCGTTGGCCGAACGTGATCCGTAAATAGCGGCAGAGGCAGCATCTTTCAGGATCTCTATGGATTTGATATCTGCCGGATTAATGGCATCTATATTCTCCATCGGTGCTCCGTCTACTATATACAAAGGATCTACTGCCGTATCCGAAAAGGAGGAAGTACCGCGGATGCGGATGGCAGAACTCTCACCGGGTTGTCCCGATCCGCTTACGATATGTACACCTGCTGCCTGACCCTGCAGGGCCTGGAATACATTGGTAGAGAGCCGGTTCTCAATGTCTTTTGCAGAGACGGAAGTAATGGCTCCGGTCACATCCCACTTTTTCATCGTACCGTAACCCACTACCACTACCTCTTCAAGGGTTTCACTGCTCTCCATCATGACCACATGGATCGTGGTGCGTCCCCCTATAGCGATCTTTTGCGTAGCAAATCCCATAAAAGAGAATTTCAGTTCCTTTTGGGCAGCAGTTACCTCTATACTATAATTACCCTGAATATCGGTGACGGTTCCCAGGGAGGTTCCCGTCACCTTTACATTGACACCCATCAGAGGTTCGCCCGAATTTTCTCTCACCGTTCCGCTTACAGTGGTTTGCTGGGCGAAAAGAGAGAGAGATTCAATAACATAAACAGCATGAATAGTATGTGCCGTTTATCTTTCCGCAGTTTTCCTGCAGGTCGGACAGGCACAGATCGGAAAAGGTTTAAAGTTAGTTTTCTCATAATATTATAGTTATAATGTGGAAGTGGTCTGGATGACAGGAAAAAATAAAGAGATGTTTTTTCCTGTCAGGCCCTGTTTACTTCCTGGTTGTGGTACAAATGTAGGGGGAAAGGCTTGCCTGTTTTATGAAAATGGTACGATAAAAAAGGGAATTCGTACAGTATATCCGGTTTAAAATCCCTCATCTTATTAAAGTTACTGAAAGGTAGTGGAAGTTAGGAACAGATTGATTAATTTAGAGATCAGGAAACGAGAGATATTCCACAGATTTATACCTTATAATAACTATTCCCTGGTTTTCCGGAGATAGATAACCGAATGAAGTGAAAGATCGTATAGAAGCCTGTTACAAACATTTGTGCGGATATAAGAT
>JAJQBG010000021.1 GCA_021203405.1 Bacteroides sp. | reverse complement strand
GGGTAATTACCCCATAAGGGGTAAAATATGACTAACCCCCAGTGAAGCGGAGCGACTGGGGGTGATAGGGGTCTCTCTGAAACTCAACTCCGAAGGTGTTGAATATGAGAGTCATCCGGGTTAATTACATGCAAGCCCTGTGGGCTTGCAGAAAACAAATACAAAAAGAGAGGTGTAGAGTTAATTTGAAGGAGCCATTCATATACTTCCTGTAAAAGAAGGAGAGTTGATACAAACCCGGGGTATATACAGAACTACTCCATTTTAACTTTTTGAATGACCGGTAGCTAACTAATTTTTATTTAGTTTTGCAAACTGAAACAAAGAACAACCCTTGATGAACGATAAATTACCCAAACTCCCCTCTCCTTTCCTGGCCCTGATACCAATCCTGACATTGGTAGTCCTGCTCTTTTTTACCATCACCCTGTTCGGTAGTTCGGCTTTAAGCGGAGGAAGCCAGGTAGTACTGCTGACGGCTACCGCAGTCTGTTCCGTACTGGCTATGACCTGTTGCGGGGTAAGCTGGAAAAGGATCGAAGAGAGTATATCTAACAATATCAAAGGGGTATCATCCGCCCTGATTATCCTGCTGCTGATCGGGGCTCTATCCGGTAGCTGGATGGTGAGTGGAGTAGTTCCTACCCTGATCTATTACGGAATGCAGATCCTTCACCCGAGTTTTTTCCTGGTCTCCTGTTGTGTGATATGTTCCATCATTTCAGTAATGACCGGTAGCTCCTGGACCACCATTGCCACTATCGGGGTAGCGATGATGGGAATAGGAGAAGCACAGGGATTCTCCATAGGGTGGATAGCGGGTGCGATCATATCGGGAGCTTATTTCGGGGATAAGGTATCTCCTTTATCGGAAACAACGGTGCTGGCTGCTTCGGTAACCCGTACTCCGCTTTTTCCTCATATCCGGTATCTACTCTATACGACTATACCTTCCATGACTATTACGTTGGTTATCTTTCTGGTAGTAGGATTAATGCACCGGAGTGGTGCAGGCGAGCACATGGCCGCTTCGGCAGAGGCTTTACAAAATAAATTCAACATCTCTCTGTGGTTACTGGTGGTACCGGTTATTACGGGTATATTAATCGCCAGACGGGTCCCTTCCATCGTTACGCTTTTTGCCTCTTCCCTGTTGGCGGTCGGTTTTGCCCTTCTCTTCCAGCCCCATATCCTGGAGGAGATCGCTATGGCGAAAACGGCAGACAGTGCTTCTCTGTTCAAAGGGGTTTTCATTACGCTCTACGGAGAAACAAACCTGGAGATGGGGAACCCCTCCTTAAATGAACTGGTCTCTACCCTGGGTATGAGTGGTATGATGAATACCATCTGGCTGATCCTGTGTGCCATGTGTTTCGGAGGGGCTATGACCGCCAGTGGAATGATACAGAGCCTGACTTCTTTGTTCTACCGCTTTATGGAGAAAAGGGCCGGTATGGTGGCATCGACCTCCCTGTTTGGTATCTTCCTGAATATTTGTACGGCCGATCAATATATATCCATTATCCTGACGGGAGATATATTCCGGAATATTTATAAAAAGAAGGGATACGAAAGCCGTTTATTAAGCCGTACCACGGAAGATTCGGTAACCGTCACCTCGGTATTGGTACCCTGGAACACCTGTGGACTGACTCAGGCAACCGTACTGGGGGTACCCACCCTTACTTATCTTCCTTACTGCTTTTTTAACCTGCTTAGTCCGGTCATGACTATTTTAGTAGCGATCACCGGTTATAAGATCCGGCAGGTGGTTCACCCGGAGAAAGAGATCACCCGGGAGGATGAAGAGGAATAAAAAAAGGAAAGAATTATTCTTCTTCCCCTTCCAGATCAAAGTCAAAATCAAAATCGTCGTAAAATTCAGGAGTCGTAAAATCTTCCAGATCGCGCCGGTCGCGTTTGGTGGGTCGCCCGGTACCTCTTGCCCGGTTCATAAACCCGCTGATCTTACTCATCTCCAGAATTTCATATTGGTCGGGAGTGGTCACGTTCTCCATATATTCGGGTACCAGTTTAGCTCCGACACGCCTTTCAATGGGCTGCAAAACTTTAAACGAGTAAACAATGGGCGATTTCTTTACCTGAATGACATCTCCGGTCTTTATCATACGGGAGGGTTTCACCTGCTTGTCATTTATCATCACCCGTCCCTTCTTACAAGCCTCTACGGCAATGGATCGCGACTTAAAAATACGGACAGCCCACATCCATTTATCAATTCTTGCTTCGCCAGCCATATTCTCCTCCTCTCTTATTTTTTATTATATTGATTCATGGTCAGATTAATACCGGCCAGACAGAAACTCTTAACGATCTCTCCTGCCTGCTCCAACCTTTCGGGAAGTTTCTCACACTCTTCTTCGTTGAAATCCCCCAGGACATAATCAACCTGACCACCCTGAGGAAAATCATTTCCAATACCAAAACGCAAACGTGCATACTCCTGGGTACCCAGGGTAGCAGCAATATGTCTGAGTCCATTGTGTCCGGCATCGCTTCCTTTTCCTTTCAGACGCAACGTTCCAAAAGGTAAAGCAATATCATCTACTATGATCAGAACCCGTTCCAGCGGAATCTTCTCCTTCTGCATCCAGTAACGTACCGCATTTCCACTTAAATTCATAAAAGTGGAAGGCTTAAGCAGAATAAGCCCCCGTCCTTTTACAGAAAAAGAGGTAACTTCTCCGTAACGGCGGTCTGTAAAAACAAGATTGGACGCTTTAGCTAAAGCGTCCAATACCATAAATCCTATATTGTGGCGGGTATTCCGGTACTGAGGACCGATATTCCCCAACCCCACGATCAGATATTTCATGCAGGCAGAGTCTGTTATTTATTAGCCTGGGCAGCAGCAAGTCCTCTTGCAGCACGGGTCAGCTTAACAGCACATACTACAGCATCTTTCGCATTCAGTAGTTCGAGTCCTTCGTAAGATAACTGACCTACCTGAATGGTTTTACCCAGACCCAGGTTAGTTACGTTCACGATCATTCTTTCAGGAAGATCCTTGATCAGTCCTTTTACTCTGAGCTTGCGCATCTGCAGCGTCATTTTACCCCCTGCTTTCACCCCTTCGGCAAGACCTTCCAGCTGTACCGGAACTTCGATCACGATCGGGTTTTCGTCAGTTACCTGGTAGAAGTCCACGTGAAGGATGCTATCTTTAACCGGGTGGAACTGGATATCCTTCATAATGGCTTTAACTGTTTTGTCACCTGCAGTCAGGTTTACGATGTAAACGTTCGGTGTATAAACCAGGTGACGAAGACCTTCGGCCGCTACTGTGAAGTGAACGGGTTCTCCCTGTCCATACAATACACACGGTACACCACCCTCTTTACGAATCGCTTTCAGGGCTCTTGACTGTTCAGAAGAACGTTCTGCAATGGTTCTTTCTGTTCCTTTAATTTCAATTGTTTTCATTACTGAATTTTTAATTGTGTTACTCTGAATTAAGTTATTGGCTTAATCTGCCATCACACGTTGCGGGCAATTCCACACGGTTATTGCAAAAAGCGGTGCAAAATTACGTTTTCTTTTTTTATTATACAACAATCGCCCGTTAAACTTTAGCTTCAGAGTACGAATATAGAGTTCCCGGGGTAGTTCTATGTATTATTCCGTCAAAAGGCGGGATAAAGTAACCACCTCAGATCACTATCCTTTGTTTTACAGTATTTACGGAACAGTTTATTATACTCCTCTTTGTCTTCTAAATAAGAGACACGCCGGATCATCCAGCAAAGTGCATCCTGTTTTTCGTCCCACTCCTTGATCTGCTGATAAGGAAAACTTTTTTGCGGCTTTCCCAGCCAGGGCAGGATAAACTCCACTGCCTTTCCTATAGAACGGCCATCTTCCGAAGTAACCGGAAAAAGGTCCATATCCACTCTTTTAGCCAACCAGCAGAGATCCAGCATATGTTCTATATTAAAGATCGTATAATGCAGGGCCAGGGTCCGGGCCAGTTCTAAGGGCTGGCTGCCATCCGGTTCTACCTGTTTATAGAACCGGGTCTCCGGAAACTCCCGGATATACTCCCGGGCAATCTCCTCCTGTCCGGTAAACAGCGCATAGGCAGTTACCTGTACATCGTAAGAGAGTCCGTGGTTGTTTTTAGCCGCCTTCTCACTAAGTCCGATCTCACTGGTGAGCATCCACTCCAGCAGGTCGGAGAACCAGCGCTGTACCCCCCGGTAAAGTTCCGGTTGTATGGCTCCTCCTTGTGCCAGCAGATCCACACAGGCAGTCATCTCTACAAAATCGTAAGTTTCAATGATCCCTTCGCCGCGTCCCTGGTTATTATTTCTTCCCGGTATGGTCTGTCCGAAATTTAAGTTCGGGTTCATACGGGTAGCAGGATCCATAAACCACACCTGCATAAATTCAGCGGCCTTATCGGCATATTTTTGCTCGCCGGAAAAGTACCAGGCATAGGAGAGCAGGCGTACCGAACGAATGAAACGGCTCAGTTTAAAACGGTCCAGTTTCTCTATCTCCGGATTGCGTTCTCCGCCGCGGCGGATATAGGGAAGTCCGTCCGGTTTGGAAGGGTCGGGCCACCAGTAAGGGCCCATACTGATGTAGTCGTGCACGTCACCGCTGGCAGCCACCACCGCTTTGTCCGCTACCGTCTCAGGTTCCCGCTCAAGCTCTTTATCCGCCTGGCGGATAAGAGCTTTATAAGCAGTAAACCCATGGGGGATCTTCAGCATCTGCCGTTTTGCATACTCCAAGGCCTGCGCATCCGGAAGGTGCTGTGCGGAGAGCCGGAGCATCCCGAAAACAATCCATATTATACTTAGTACTATACCTTTTTTTATAACTATCTTTTTACTTCTGGAAGAAACAGTTAAACGTAACAGTAGATTCACCCAATACCGGTTGAATATCAACCGCCAGTATCTCTATAAAACCTACCTCGAGCACAGTTACTCCCGTAGGATCAAATTTCTGGAACATCAGTACATCGCCTGTTACGAACTGTTGGTCACTTCCATAACGGGGTGTGCTGGTACCGGCATTGCTGATACCCGCTTCTGCGATAATTTCCGGAGAGATCTTGCCCAGTGTTTTTGTTTTTACCTGTTCAATATAGACATTTTCCCTGGAAGTCGTGGTTTTAAGCACCCTGTATTTCACCACATTGGGTATCTGTTCCGCAGGCAGGGCTACTTCGTCACAGGAGAACCGGGGAGCCTGGGTTGTATTATTGGCGGGGTTATTCAGCTGGATGGTATTTCCGCTGCCATAACTCAGCGGATAGATATAGATACTGTTCTTAACCGCCTGATATTCGTAGGGAGTATAGGTATTGCCTGTTTTAGGGTCAAAGAAGGGGGCCAGGTCACTGGCTTCAGCTCCTAAAGTAACTTCGGGCCAGAAAAGAACTTCGTCTGAAATAGCAGGTACCGTGATCCGGAGATCTTTGATCGCTACCAGCTGCTCCGTCTCATTAAAGAGGAGGATTAGATCAAGGGTAGTATCCTGATGGAAGGTAGTGGGAAGGGTGAGTTTGATCTCTGTGGCTGTTTTAGAGTCAAACTCTACGGTATACGATCCGACAACCGCAGCATGAGCCAGATCCAGGTTGGTTCCTTTCAGGATGATCTGTTCTCCGATCATGGCCTGGGCAGGGGCTTCGTCTACCCGGGGAGCAAGATCGGAAGAGACCAGCGTATAAACCTCATCGGAAAGAATGCTCTGCCTGCTTTCTCCCTCCTGGTAATAGAAAGTGACCTGTGCCTGGGAAACTCCGCTCAGAAAAGGAACTTTGAACTGAAGTTCACTATCCAGGGTATAGATAAGAGTAGCTTCTGCCCCTGCCATTTCAATACCGGAAACCGCTTTCAGGTTGGAACCTTTCACGGTAACGATCTCTCCGAATACCATCTCTCCGGGCTCGGCTGTTACAATAGAGCGGATCGCAGGTACTACATAAGTAACCTCAAAATTATCACTACTCTCTCCACTCCCTTTCGGGTTACGTACCTGGACCTTACCACTTTTAGCTCCGGCAGTTACCTCTACCAGCAGAGAAGCGTTCGTAATACGGTTCTTTATTTTCACCACCGCTCCTCCGATACGGACCGTATCTACGGAAGAGAGACTACTCCCGGTGATTCGGATCTCACTACCTGGAGCTCCCGAAACGGGCTCAAAAGAGGTGATCACGGGTGCTCCTACGGCAGTGTGTACATCTTCCACATCAATTTGTCCGTCCTCATTACAACCAGCTGCGACCAGCAGACAGGTAAACAGACCAAACAGGGATATATATTTTTCATGGCTTTTCTCTTTTTAGGGTCTATATTCTTAATATCCATAATTCTGTGTAATTACAATCAGATTGTTCGTATCAATTTCCCGCTGGAGAATGGGCAATAAGAGCTGCCACTCTTTCACAATATTGTCAGGATCGGGAGAAGAAGCATATCGGTCATAAAATGCTTTATCAATAGAAAATATCTGTTCATTGAGTACCTCCAGGGCCCGTCCGGTACGTACCAGGTCAAAGAAACGATGGTTCTCAAAAGCAAATTCAACTCTCCGTTCTTTCTCAATGGCCAACCGGCACTCCTGTTGTGTCTCTACCAGGGAAGGGTAGGAAGTTGTCCGTGCACCTCGCGCACCTGGTTGATCAGCGGTAGGGCATTAGCGGGTCCTTCTGTTTCATTGATCACTTCAGCCAGCATTAAAAGTACATCCGAGTAACGCAATACAGGCCAGTCATTCTCCGCATCAAAGGTATTGGAGACCGGAGAGAGGAATTTCTTACTATAGTTCTTTACCCAGGTAGCATTTCCGTAGGTGTCTACCGTAATGTCCCGGCGGGCATCGCCCGGTTCGTAAGCATTGTTCATAAAGTCATAAGAAGGATGGTTCCATCCGCTTCCGTCCCCGTTTACTACATTACTACCACTGGAGGTCGGCGCAAAATGGTTGGCGAACGGAGAACCCAGTCCGTACCCTCCCGCTTTATAGCGGATGGTAAAGAGGATCTCTTCGTTCATCTCGTTCTGGATAGAGAATACCTCCTGGTACGGAAGCAAAGAGTGCTTTCCGCTACCGGCCACCTCCTGCAACAGAGTTTTTGCCTCCTCATACTGATGGAGGGTGAGATAAACTTTGGCCAGCAGGGTTTGGCAGCCAGGCGGGTAACACGGCCCGAATTGGAGTCATCCCAGACATCGGGTAATGCGCCGGTTATAGCGAAATCAAGGTCTTCTATGATCTGCTTATAGACATCTTCCACAGGAGAGCGGTCTTTCATACGGGACTGCTCGGGGGTAATGTTCTCTGTAGTGATGAATACCGGTCCGAAAAGACGTACCAGGTTAAAATAGTGGTAGGCCCGGATAAAACGCCCTTCGCTTTCGTAGCGGTTGCGGGTAGTCTCCTCCTTTACCACCTCTACAGAGCCCAGGAGTGTATTGACACGGCCGATATTGCTGTACGTATCCAGCCAGTAGTTGTAAACCTGCGCATGGGTAGGCAACAGGGTGAACATATCCAGTTCGTTAAATTCAATATTGGTAGCATTGGTACTGGTGGGAACTCCCTGTACGGAGTTATCACTACGCAGTTCGGTCAGCATCCATTCGGTTTCCATGGGTTTCTGGAGACCGTTGTACACCCCGATCAGGGCTGCATATACCTGCTCTTCGGTTTCCAGCTTTTTATCGGGATGGTGATCTCAGAATCGGAGTCGATATCCAGAGTCTCATCGCATGCGTAAAAAGCAGGCAGAAGGCACAATCCTGCTATATATAATATCTTCTTCATACTGTTATTTTTATAAGGATCAGAAATTAATTGTAACACCTAAAGTAAAGGTACGCTGTAACGGATATCCTCCGCGTTGATAGCCATCCACCAGGGGTGAGTCATAATCGCCACCGGTATAACGGGCTTCGGGGTTGATACCTTTGTAACCGCTTGCCATGATATAGAGCAGGTTCTGAATACCGGAATAGAGCCGGATACCTGTCAGCCCTACCTTTTGAGCCGCTTTTTTGGGGAAATTATAGGCCAGCTGGATATCCCGGAAAGCAATATAAGAACCATCTTCAACCACATAATCCGTAAGGATACGCTGCATTCCATTGGTGTAGTAGGGTGTTTTACCATCACCCGGATATTGCGGGGAGAGCCATCTGTTCTTTACATAATTTTTATTGAACTTGAGTATCTCTGTGTAGTAGTGATCACCGTTAATGATATCCACTCCCTGAACTCCCTGTACCAGAAAAGAGAATTCGAAGTTCTTATAAGTAAGGGTATTGGTGATCCCCCAGGTAAAGTCGGGGAACGGATTACCCAGTGCTACACGGTCGTTAGCATCTACCGTGCCGTCTCCGTTGGTATCCACTACCTTCAAACCTCCGGCGGCAGTAGTTACTTTATAGTCGGTCGTCTCTTTAGCTTTGGCTATTTCTTCATCAGACAACCATACTCCGTCGGTCTTGTATCCATAGTACTGGATCGAAGGTTGTCCGACAATAGCAGCATACACCTCCTGACGCTCCCCGTAGTTGTACTGGTGAGCAGGGCCACCCAGAGAGATCAGCTTGTTCTTATTGGTAGAGAAGTTGAAAGTGGTTCTCCACGCCAGGTCCTTATTGGTAATATTCACGGTGGTCAGTTCTATTTCAAAACCGCGGTTACGCACCTTTTCTACATTGTTCCAGTACTCATTGTATCCACCGAAGGACATAGCACCCTGTTTCAATAACAGTTTATCTGTAATGGAGTAATAATACTCCAGGTTAAGCAGGATACGGTTCTGGAACAATCCTAGATCCATACCGTAGTTATATTCGTTGGTACGCTCCCAGGTGAGGGAGGGATTACCCAGCACATAACTGGTAACAGCCATACCCGGTACCAGTGCTCCGTCTTTACCTAAGGAGTAAGGAGTCTGGAAAAACGTATTGGAATAGGCATAACTGGATACGGTATTGGAACCGGTTGTATTGGTAGGCAGGTTGTTATTCCCTGTCATACCGTACGAGCCACGCAGTTTCAGGGAGCTGATAAACTCAACCGACTTCATAAACTCCTCTTCTTCTACACGCCATCCCACGGATACGGAGGGGAACAGGCTCCAGCGGTTGCCGGGAGCAAACCGGGAACTTCCGTCGGTACGCAGACTGGCAGACAATAGGTATTTATCTTTATAGGCATAATTCACACGGGCCAGGTACGAAACAAGTGCCTCGGCAGTTTTGTAGGTATAGGTATTATCCGCATCGATCAGGGAGGCATAATTCAGGGTGTTGATGTCATTGGTCGGGAAAGCAGAACCGACAAGCTGTGCATACTCCCGGTTGGTACACTGGTAGGTAAAACCAGCCAGGGCCCGCAACAAGTGATCGCGTTTGATAGTAGTAGAATAGTTCAGCGTATTTTCCGACAGGAAATCGGTCATAAAAGAGGATTTGAAAGTTCCCTGGTTGGGTTCACCCTCTTTTTTAGCTCCGGCAGCCAGATAGCCTTCATCTTTTGCATAGCTAATGTAAATACCATCTGACGTTTTGAACTCCAACCCTTTTGCCAGTTGAATACTCAGGTAAGCATTGGTCATTAACCGATACTGGAAATTCTTTTTGGTATCACCCTCCATGATGGATTTCGGGTTATTATTCTGGGAAGACCACGGATCCAGCGCCCCGTCGGAAACCCATTCACTACCGTCCGGCATGGTACCCCGGTAAGCCAGTCCGCTGAAGTGGCGGGAGTGTGCCCACGAACCAATCGGCTGTCCGGTGAGTGCAGCCGTTTCTTCCGTATGTTTTGTCGGCAGCCACGAGCGGAACCGGTAAAAGTCTGTATAGTTATTGGAGGGCCGTTCCCGCTTGCTGTAAGTAGGATTGATGTTGATTCCCACTTTTACTTTTGAGTTCAGCTGGGCATCCAGCTTGGCACGCATACTGAACTTATCGTACTCATTGTGGTACATCATACCCTGGTCGCTGTTATAGTTACCCGAGAGATAGTAACGTACCTCTTTGGTTCCACCGGAAACACTCAGCTGATAATTGCTCATATAGGCGTTATCCCGGATGGCTTCACCCTGCCAGTCTGTATTAAAACCCACGATCTGTGTACCGATCACATATTCGGCCCGTTCCTGGTTGGTAATAAGGTTCCATTTGTTTTCCGCAACCGAAGGATCCTGTTCTCTCAAAGCCGCTTCATCAAACAACATACGGATGTAATCATCGTAATTCATATTGGGATGAAGCTTGTAGGCCTGTTTAATACCGTGATACATATTGAATGTATATTTAGGTTTTGCTACGGCACCGTTTTTGGTCGTGATCATAATCACCCCGTTAGACCCACGTGAGCCGTAAATAGCGGCCGAGGCAGCATCTTTCAGTACTTCGATCGACTCTACGTCAGAGGCCTCCACAAACGCCAGCCCATCGGCCACCGGATATCCGTCTACCACCACTAAAGGTTCACCGCCCGTACTGAGCGACCCCATACCACGTACGCGGATCTGGGGAGCCACACCAGCCTCAGAAGTGGTGTTCTGGATAGAGACCCCGGCAATCTTTCCCTGCAAAGCCTGGTCTACCCGGGTAACAGGCAGGTCGGCCAATCCGTCTCCCTTGATCTTAGAGACCGAACCGGTAAGGTGCGACTTTTTCTGTACACCGTATCCTACCACTACCACCTCTTCCAGGTTCAATCTGTCTTCCAGTAGTTTTATATGAATAAGGGTTTGATTTCCTACGGGTATATTCTGGGTAATATATCCCATATAAGATACCTGCAGAGTAGCTTTGGTATCAGGAACTCCGATAGAGTAGTTCCCTTCAATGTCGGTAATGGTTCCCAGGGTAGTTCCCATCACCATAATGGAAGCCCCGATCACGGGTTCTCCCTCTTCATCCGTTACAGTTCCTGTAACAGTGATCGCCTGCTGACTGAGTGTAGGAGCTGCGAACGAAAAAGCTGACAGATGGATCAGCAATCCCACCATCCATAGGATCTTCATCTTAGTTAAACAAGGATTCATAAAAAATTTTTTCATGGTTTTTCACTGATTATTTTTGTGTCAAAAGTAGGTCTCAAACTCATTTTTCATTATTAAAATTGATTCAATAACTATTAATAAGGACTCATTTTACATCCAGATAAGCGGATGACGCACCGGTAGATTGCGTTCTACCTCAAATACCTGCGGATTGTGCTCATATTTCTCCCAGAGACGGAAATAAGGTTCGCTTCCATAAGCGGCCGCACCGAAAATAAAGGCGGGTTGCGCTACCGGCCACTCCTCCCAGTACATTACATCCTGCTTATAAGGCCATGAACTTTTATCCTGTACATAGGGATAGATAAAATCGAGTCCTTTGCGGATATTGAGCCCTTCGGCAGTGGTATACTCCCAGAGATCATCCTCCGGTGTAGAGAGGATCTGGCAGATAGTGGTCATGGCATCCAGGTTGAACAAGGCATAACCGTACGGTTTGGTACGGGAGAGTTCCAGCGGAAAGCTTCCGTCGGCAGCCATTTGTCCGGGCAGCAATACATTCTTATAACGGGTGCGACAAAAATCCAGGGTCTCCCTATCGCCAGTCAACTTTGCAAAAGAGGCTACCTGCATGACCCAGCAGGTTCCGTGATTGTTTTTGGCATTCATCTCATCCACACTGTTGGGATGGGTCAGCAACCATTGCAGATACTCTGTAAACCAACCTTTGATTGCTTTGAGCTGCTCTTTGTCCACTGATGTGGCTTGTTGCATGATATAGACTCCCTGTGCGACCTCCATCAGGTGTACGGTATCAATAATACCGATCCCGCGCCCGGTGGTGATCCCTTTGATAGCCTGTGCATAGAGCAGGTTCGGGTTCATCTTAGTGGCTTCATCCGTAAACCAGGCATTCAAATGCAGGAAAGCCTGCTCTACATATTTTTCTTCACCGGTTATAAGCCAGGCCTGTGCCAGTGCTCCCACAATTTTGCTCATCCGTATCATAGCGATCCGGTGATCGGTAAAGTTCTCCGGATTGGTCTCTCCGTCCCGGCGGATATAAGGCCCGTCAGAACGCTCCGGATCAGGCCACCAGTAATCTCCTTCAGAATAAAAGTCGTGTATACCACCCGCGCTCCGTTCACAATAAGAGGCTGTAACCGTTTCGGGAAATTGCTCCATAGCCCACGCTGCCTCCGCCAGCGTCTGCGCGCGCAATACCTTTTCTGTTTTCTCTTTCCAGTTCTCCTGCTGCCGGCAGGAGAGTATCGTACCGGCTACCAGGAAGAGCATGATGAATTGAATATATTTCATACTTACTGATTATTTCTCAATGGTTACAAAAGCCGTTCCCAACCCCTGGGAGCGAACTACCACCACAGAGCTTCCCCCATTTTTCATCAGGCAGATCCGGGCCCGGCCGTTATAAGCCTGTACCTTGGCAGATCCGGTAGAGGTTCCCAGATCCCGTACCAGCGTACCATCTCCGGCAGCTTCGAAGTAGAGATAGTCACTGCTATCGAGCACGATCACTCCGGCAGCATCCCTGAGTTCCGCTTCTATCCAGATGTGCTCCGGGGTCTCCTCCAGGGTACAAACTACGATCTAAGCCGGTTTTCCAAAGGGACGGGTCTCATACTCAAAGGTTATTTCATCTTTTACCGCTGTCCGGTTCTTTCCTTTTCCTTTCCAGCCGGTTACCTGAATGGTATTGGTTCCGGGCCTTAGTTTACTCTCCCACCTTAAACCGGCTGCGGGAAAGTCCTGGGAGTTCCTTTTCTGTTTACCCAACGATTCTCCGTTGAGCCACATCTCCACCTCTTCGCAGTTAGAATATACTTTAAGCTGTTTCTCCTCATCGGCATCTCCCCAGCGGACCGGCCAGGTATGTCCGTAAATATGGATCATCGGCTCTTCTGTCCAGTAGGACTGGAATATATAGAAGGCTGTTTTGGGTGTCAGGTCGCGCTCCACGACTCCCTTCTGGTTTACATAGGGAACCGGATTTTCCGGACGGACGGGTGTAGAGAAGTCTTTGAAAGGCCAGTAAGCAGTTCCGGTTAACCAGTTCATGGTCTCCTGTTCTTTCAGGTGCCAGTCTATCAGGTCTACGATATAAGACTCACTCCAGCCTCCGTCGCGGGAAGCACGGGCATTTCCTCCATACAGGGAAGTATCACCAGCTCTTTCGTCCGCCTCTTTGCCGGTCTCGATACGGTCCAGGCCGATATAAGGGTCTTCGGCGTACCGGCGGGCGTGGTTATCCCCTCCCCACTCCACATGCAAAAAGTGATTTACACGCCGCATTTCGTTATACGAAACCCTTTTATAATCGGTATAGACGCCCCGGCATCAACCGGCCCAGATCGAGGGAGAATAGACATCTACAATATCTTTACAGAAATCACAGCGGCGGATGGCCGTCAGACGGGTATCATCCAGCCGGTGAGAAAGCTCGTGCAGCTCCTGCATATAGCCCCGTATCTTCTCTTTGTCAAATTCGGGAAAGTCATTGGGCCAGTCGTTCTCATTGCCCATTCCCCAGATAATGACAGAAGGATGATTGCGGTGCTGGGTGATCATATTAGTGAGCATACGGCGTCCCTGCTCTTTATAGGTCTCTCCACCCAGTCCGCCCCGGCACCAGGGGATCTCTTCCCAGACCAGAATACCCAGACGGTCACACGTCTCCAGTACAATGCGGGATTGTTGGTAGTGTCCCAGACGGATAAAGTTCACTCCCATCTTTTTCATCAGTTCCATCTCCTGTAGAATCTGCTCTTCGGTCATGGCAGCAGCCACTCCCGCGTGATCCTCGTGCCGGTGGGTACCCCGCAACAAGACCCGTTGACCGTTCAGGTAAAAAGGTCCCTGTGTCTGGAATTCGAAGTGGCGGAAACCAAACTTCTCCCGGCAGGTCATGCTTCCGGCAGCCGAAGAGAGAGTGACTTCACAACTATACAGGGAGGGAGTATCTACCGACCAGAGCTGTGGTTTTTTAACAGAGAAGTTCAACAGGTCAGCCTCTTTTACAGAGCCGATCGGACGGGTAGAGGTGTGTACGGTTCTTCCCTGCGGATCCAGGATCTTTATATCCACCGTAGCCTCTTTTTCACCGGACAGATTAGTAAAGAAGCCTTTGACCAGCAAGGTACCCTCTCTGCCGTTCTTATCTACTGAAGCCTCTGTCTGTAACCCTGTCAGGTTCCAGGCGGGTACATATACCAGATTTAAATAACAATAAAGCCCCCGTACACATTGAAATCGGAAAGATCAGAAGGCATCATCTCTACATCCCGGGAGTTATCACACCGGATACTCAGCGGGATTTTTCCCTCAAAACGGGCAGCGTCTTCCAGTTTCAGGAAGTGTTCTACCGCCTCTGTAATATCGACTGTCCATTCATCATATCCACCTACATGGGATGCTACCTGTTCCGTATAAATATAGACTTCTGTTTTTTGTCCTGCTCCCTCAAAATGGAGCAGAGTACGGCCTCCGGTATAGGGATTATTGATTTCCAGCCGGGTTTTGTACCATCCCGGTCCCTGGTAATAATTAACATCCGGATCTACCGCATCAACCGCGTTGAAACAGTGAGGAAGAGTGACCTCCGTCCATAGAGGAACCTCTTCGGAAGAGCCTTTCGCAGCAGGCCGTACCGCCTCCCAGCTATTACCCAGGTCTTCCCGGAGATAAAGCCAGTTATCATTTAATCTTCTGCTATTTCCATAGTTGATCTGAGCCAGAGTGCCCAAAGCGATCATCAGGAAGAGTGGAACTGCAATATATGTTTTGATAACGGATTGGGAAAGTCGAAAATGAAAAGA
>JAJQBG010000307.1 GCA_021203405.1 Bacteroides sp. | reverse complement strand
TCATTTTTTACTCCTATGTAGAACCGTATATTCCAAAAATTATAATCTAAAATCAGAAGCCCCTAACCCCAATATATAAAATAAATAAAGCCATTATATAACTGCAAAAAGAAGCCCCTGGTTATGAAACCAGAGGCAGCCCTATTAATCGTATGTAATGATTCAATGTATCCTCTCTGAAAAGCCTATGACCACCTTTTCAGCATATCCATCCTAAAAGATCAGGGTATCACCTCTATCAAAGCCGTCCCACTTACCGGCTCACCGGTAACAGTGATCCCCTCCACATTCACCAGGAAACTCCCCGTCAGGTCAGAAGTAGTAAAAGGAATAATCACTTCACTTTGCCCCCCGGTTTCCACTTCCGGCATCCAGAGCAGGGTATGGCGGTAATCGGGCAACCGCTTATATACACTTTGCGGATCACGGTAATCCGGCATATAGAAATGACGTTTAGGGAGTGTTCCTTCATAATCAAAGAACTGGGTATCTTTTCCTACCCGAAGCCCGGGATAGTCATGCTTATAGGTATGGAAAAAGACAATCCCGTTGAAAATACTTTCACTAAAGGTATAATAACCGGAATAGATATCAATTCTCTCTACCAGCAAAGGATCGTAATTAAAGATCACATTGTGGTCGCTGATGGGTACACCATCTACCAAAAGCAACGTATTACCCCGGTTAAAAACCCATTCGTTCTTCGGTCAGAACAGAAAGGCTGCGGTCCTGTCCGCGCCGGGTGAACCGAAGGGGTGTAATAAACTCTATGACAATATCCTGCATGGTGGGGAAACGTACATACTCATCCAGTTTATATACCCAGTCGGGTTGGGTACGGATATATCCGGGAATTACCTCGGTGCGACTTACCGAATCGGCTATATAGAGTTGGGCAGCCTGTACCCCTATGGCTCTCTTCTGCAAAACCTTTTCCCACTCAGGATGCAGGGAGAGTCGGGGAGGTTCTTTGAAAGAGTGTTTCACAAAAGGAGATACCATATCTACACGGAACTTATCCTTATCTTCCAGGCTAAAAGCTACGGTAGCCGCCTCTCTCTTTCCGGTAATACGCCGGGTATAAAAAGTGACCTGGCTGCTTTCATGATGGGTCTGTCCTTTGAACAGGGTTATATTATCTCCCACAAAGGCAAACATAGGAGCCAGGCCCCGTCCGTTCGCAGGAGTACCGGTCTCAGTATCCACAATACGTCCTTCTATAATATGTCCTTCGTATTCGGGAAGATAGGTATCAGCCACAGGATAGGGAGGCTGTGAAAGAAGGGACTTCTGCCAGCCAGCCAGTGTAGAGGAAGGAAGGCCTGTATCAATATCATTCCCGGCTACCGATACGGTAAGAGAGTGTATATTCTCCGGAACTCCTGATAATCGTAATTGAACCTCGCTGCGCCGGGAGTAAGCTGTTTGATCGGTGGTTACAGAAAGAGTAGATCCGGGCGATTGTACAGCAGCAATAGCAGGAGTTATCCCGGTACTATCCACCGGAACAGCGTTATCTTTTTCAAACGGATTGAGTATGCTCACTATTTTATGGAAGAAGAGACTCTCTTCCTCATTCCGCATATAATGGGTATAGGCACTTAACCGGTAATTACCGGTAGGAAGCCCGGCCGGAAGCTCCATCCACCCCTCTCCGACCCCTCCGGAAATATCCACTTTTGCCTATACCACCGGATAATCTTCACTAAGAAGTTCTATATATCCCACTTTACTTAGTGAATCGGGCACTCCCTGGTGATCGGTTGTATAAAATTTCAACCAGATAAGTTCTCCGGAAACATACACATTCTTATCGGTTTGTACATAGACCCTTTCCCGGAAAGGCTCCTGGGCCCTTCCGGTCTGCACCCATAGTAGTAGAACCAGTGCAGGAATAAAAACTATTTTACTTATATTCTTCATCTCTTTTTATAGGTTATCCGAAGGCCAGAAGTCGGGTTTATTCTTACTGGCATTGGCTCGGGTACGGCAATCCAGACAGCTTTTCAGGGAATAAACCTTCCCATCAGAACCGGTATAATAATATTGATACATCTGTTTTAAGGATTCTTCTTCTACATCCGGATTCAACTCTTTCAGGTCACCCATTGTATAACCGGTGCACATCCTTGAGGCAGGCTCATACAACCCCTCCTCCCGGTCTACATATCGATCCTTAGTAGTCATTGTAGCCACTTCGATATATCCGATCACCGGCAGGGAAGGATCCGATTGACAGGTAATATTACCCCGTACCTCGGTAGGCATGGGAGCGAACAGTCCGGAACCCTCTTCTACATTCTTCTGAAGATTATAGAAATAGTCATACGCCTCTTTCCGAAGTATCTGCTGGTTTACCCTGATATAATAAAGGACGGAAAAAACGTTCATCCTCAGGACTCTTCTCCATCAGCCGTTTATTACGGATCAGATTTCCTTCCAGGGCAGCACTACTATCCAGAATAAAGCTATTGGAAGCAGCCTTTCCCCAGCAATAATAGATGTTATTATCGGTATCCCGGTCATAAGGCAGGATGGTACCATCCTCCAGTTCTTCCCCTTCTGCAAAAAGGGCCGACCACACTTCCCAATGCTCTTCATACGTCCACCTGTAATAATAAGATTGGTTCAAAGGATCCTGCGTATTTACACAGAAGTATATAGGCATTCCCTCTCCCTCCTTGATATAATGCAGGGATTCAACCTCCGGAGTAATGAGTGGAGCCAGAAAACCTGATCGATACTCTTTCCCATCCAACGAAATATAGAGACGGTATTCAAATTCACTGCTGAGTTCCTCCATCCCGATCCTGTACTCCCCGGGAGAAACCATCTCCAACCGCTCTGTACGGGTATTGTCACTCCGTTCGATATATACCTCCGCATCCTCGATCCAGACACTGTTATCCAGATCGGCAGTAAGCCCCACACTCCGGCTCAGTTTGATAAGGGTTTCTCCACCGGTAATCGAGCCCTCCACCACCAACAAGTTCTCCACCTCTTCAATACCGGAAGGGGTATATTCGGATACACAAGCCGGGATCAGAAATAGAAGAGTAATACAACTCAGGATAAATATTTTATAGAC
>JAJQBG010000216.1 GCA_021203405.1 Bacteroides sp. | reverse complement strand
ATTTCATATTACATCTAATTTTACATTAACAATATTACAGACCGATCTTGATTCCTATATAAAAAGTACGAGTCTGCGGAGTAACAAAAGCATCAATACCATAGCCTAGCGGATTAGCTGTAACACTGAACTCCGGATCGTATCCTTTATAAGAAGTTAGTGTACAAAGATTCTCTCCTACAGCAAAAACCTGAAGCCCGGTAAAAACACCAGAACGTAAAGGAACATCATAGGACAAAGTTAGATTCTTAAATTTCAGATAAGAACCATCTTCAATCCAGCGATCCGAGAAACGGGAATTACCCATAGGATCTCCATAATAGACCCGAGGTATATCCGTCTGCTGTCCCTCTACTCTCCAACGATTGAGTACCGCCTGAGTCTGATTAGCAAATCCGGACATTGACTCTAACTGCTGACGGGTATAATTATAGATATCATTCCCTATTGAATAAGTAAAGAGAGCAGAAAGAGAAAAACGCTTCCACTTCATACTGGTAGTAACACTCCATACACATCCGGATTGGGGTCACCAATGACTACCCGGTCATTCTCATCAATCAGATTATCACTATTCTGATTAACAAACCGTACGTCACCGGCTTCATAAGCAACTTTATTCAGACCATTCATATAATAGAGTCCATCTGATTTTGCTGCTTCTGCAGTAGTATAAATTCCATTCGTTTTGTATCCATAGAAAAGTCCCAGCGGGCTTCCTGTCTGGGTAAGGATAGTAGCCCCATTAAAATCTGTTTCATAAGAGGCCGGAAGTTTGGTTACTTTGTTCTTATAGAAAGAAGCAGTTACCCCCATATCCCATTTGAAAGTACGATGGTTAATCAGACGACCATAAAGTGATAAGTCAAGACCTTTATTCTCCATTTCACCGTCATTAGAAATATAGGTATGGAAACCGGCAATTTTAGAGATGGGAGAGTAAGTGATCATATCTTTTACGGTAGTTTTATAGATATCTACAGTTACTCCCAGACGTTCATTAAAGAAAGCCATATCAAATCCCAGGTTTAATTTGCCTACTCGTTCCGGTCCCAGGTTAGTATTGACAATATTACCACGAATAAGACCATAATTACCGAATAAATTTTGGGAATCATAGTAATGACGAGAGGTATAATTGCCTATGTCATCATTACCACTTACCGAATATCCTAATCGCACTTTCAACATATCTATAAAATCTGCACGCTGCATGAACTGTTCGGAAGAGATAAGCCATGCTCCTGATATAGCAGGAAATATCTGATAACTCCCAATAGATTCACCATAACGGGAGGAACGGTCGAAAGAAGTAGTGGCAGTTAAGAAATAACGGTTCTTCAATCCATAAGAGGCATTCAGATACCAATCTACCCAATTCCAGGTACCCAATGACCCATTTACCAGGGCCAACGAGTTTAATCCATTTCCTAAAGAAGTAAAATCATCACTGGGGGAATTATAACTCTTTCCCCAGTCATCTTCCACTTTATTATGCTGGTAACGAAAACCAACTGTAGTATTCAAAGAGTGATCATGGGCAAATTTAAAAAGATAGCTGGCCCGGGTCTCGTTGGAGAGTGACAGGGTGCGTTCTACCCGATGTTGCATGGCATTCTCTACAAGAGAAGTCAAGAGTGTATCATGCGCGATTCCTCCGGGTAGAAAAATACGTTCACGCTCTTTATAAAAACGAAGTCCTACCGCACTACTCACTGTAAGATTGCGCCATACATTATAAGCAAGTTCCATAGAACCTAAAAATCCATAATTGGAATTTTCCTGCATCGCATTCCTTGTAATCACCGCAGGATTAGAAAATCCGAACAGATCTACTCCTTCAAGGTTAGGAGAAGAAAGTCCCTCTTCGTTATATATATTAGGCGACATAAAAGGTGCCTTTACTAAAGAGGCATAGATCGGATTAGTATGCTGAGCTCCACCTTGATCGGTAAGGTTACGTTTACCATAAATAAAATACATATTAGAATGAAGCTTCAGACGCTCTGAAAGATTAATATCCGTATTAAGCCGGGCGTTAAAACGGGAATAATCATTTCCACGGATCACTCCTTCGTTTACCTGATATCCTAATGTAAGAGCATATACTGCAATATCATCTCCACCAGTTACTCCCAAAGAGTAATTTTGTTTAAAGCTTTCAGTAAAGAGTTGATCCTGCCAGTCTGTATCGTGATTATACCGGTAGTAATCTACATTTCCATCATATCCCCATTTCTGCTGAAAAGGTTTCTGTTGATTAATAAAAGGGAGTGCCTGGATCTGTTCAGCCGTGTAACCTGCACTCTGGTACAAATCAACCAGATATTTTTTCTGCTCAGAAGCATTTAATAAAGGTATTTTGGAAGGAGTCATATTAAGACCTGCCATAGCCCGGATGTCAATTTTAGTAGCAACCTCCTTCGAACGTAATGTTTCAATCAGTACAACTCCGTTCCCTCCTTTTACTCCATACAAAGAAGTTCCATCTTTCATAACGGTAATGCGCTCAATGTCCTTTACATCAATTACCCCCAACGGAGTAGAAAGGAACCCGTCAACCAAGGATACACCGCTGGACTGGTTCTCAATAACCATTCCATCCAGCACTAATAGCGGTTGGGTATTGGCATAAATAGAATTAAAGCCACGCATAAACATATTGGCACCTGCCCCGTCCATTCCAGAGCGCAGTAATACATTTAACCCTGCGATATTTCCCTGTAACAATTCCTCTCCCGAAATAACGGTAGATAAAGAGTTGTCCCGGTTGTAAACTGACATAGAAGTAGTCAAACGGCTGTTGTTTACCTCTCCTAATGGCGTCAGTACTTCTTTGTATATACTTTGAAAACCGGATTCATGTAGAAATACCTCTATTCGTTCCCGACCTTTTCCAGACACCAGCTTGGACTGATAACCTGGACCACCGATACGTAATTCTACATCATAAGAGGGAACCCGGATAGAAAATTCTCCGTTGTCGTCTGTCATAGCGGCACTTACATCCGGTAAAGAGATACTCATACCTGGAAGTGGAATCAGTGTTGAGGCATCCAGTACACGGCCTATGATCCGCAGTTGTTCGTCCGCCTTCTCCTGCGCTATTGCTACGCTAGCAAAAACCCAGGCGATTACAAATAGTATAGATTTATAT
>JAJQBG010000059.1 GCA_021203405.1 Bacteroides sp. | reverse complement strand
CAAATAACATAGAAAGAATGAAAAAAAGAGTCTTTTTATCTTGCCTGTTACTGGCTTTATTAACAAGTATGTATGGGCAACAGGAGAGAAAAGAGTTCTATCTTCCCTCCGTTGGCTTAAAAACAAACCTTCTCTATTGGGGAACAACGACTCCCAATCTTGGACTTGAGTTTGGATTATCGAAAAAAACCACACTGGATGTCTCGGGGAACTACAACCCCTGGACTTTTTCTGATTCAAAGAAATTTAAACACTGGCTGGTACAACCGGAATTCCGGTTCTGGACCTGTGAACGCTTTTACGGACACTTTTTCGGTGTGCACGGGCATTATGCCGAATATAATGTAGCCAATATCAAGCTGATCGGTACGGACGATTACCGGTACCAGGGAAAGCTATATGGAGGAGGCGTCTCTTACGGATACCACTGGATCATCAGTAAGCATTTCAGCATTGAGGCTACCATTGGGGTAGGATATGCTCACCTGAAGTATGACAAATACGAATGTGGTAAATACGGTCAGGAATTAGGTAGAAATAACAAGAACTACGTAGGTCCGACCAAAGCGGGTATCAATTTAATTTATGTTATTAAATAAGGAAGAGAGTTATGAAAAGATATATCTATAATATTCTGTTATTGGGCCTGTTACTGGGTATCAGCACCACAGGTACCGCGCAACGTATTTTCGACGGAGAGATCAGTATGCCGGGCGAACTTAAGCAGGTAGGTAATACCGTTTATCTGAACCTGGATATTGATATCAACGATCTGTCCCTGAATACCAACCGCTCTCTGATGCTCACACCGGTATTGCGATCGTCTACCCAGACTGCGGAATTTCCTCCGATCGTTATTAACGGTAAAAAACGCCACAAAGCGTATGAACGTTCTATCGCTTACAGTGACTGGGAAGATATTCAGCCGGCACTGGTGGCCGTAGTCCAGCTGAAGAAGAATCAGGCAAGGCCTACCCTTGTCTATCGGGAAACTCTTCCTTATAGCAGCTGGATGGACGATGCCTACCTGGAGATTCACGAAGAGCTTTGCGATTGTGGAGGTGAAGAAGCACTCGACACTTCCGAAAGATTGTTCTCCGGCATTGATCTCGAACAGCGTTTCTATGCGGTAACTCCGCAGATCGCTTACATACAGCCCCAGGCTGAACCGGTGAAGAACCGTTCGGAGCAGTTTGAAGTATACCTGAACTTCCAGGTAGGAAAAACCAATATCTTACCGGAGTTTGAAAACAACCAGGCAGAGTTGAACAAGCTGGACCAGGGTTTCAATGTAGTAAAATCAGATGCTAATATCTCCGTAACTGATATAGAGATTGCCGGGTATGCTTCTCCGGAAGGTAGTGTGGCACTGAATGATCGTTTGTCCAAAGGTCGTGCGGAAGCGTTGCAGACCTTACTGGCACAGAAAGGAAATTTCCCGGCCAGCGTTTATCACGTAACACACGGAGGTGAAGACTGGGTAAGGCTTCAGGAACTGGTAGAGGCTTCCGGTATCAGCCAGAAAGAGGAGATCCTTTCTATCATCCGTAATACCGCTGATCCGACACAGCGTCAGAACAAACTGGTAGCTATGGGAGCGACTTACCGTACCCTGCTGAATGATTACTACCCGAAATTACGTCGTGTAGTATGTAACATCAACTACAGTGTACGTAACTTTACGATCGACGAAAGTAAAGAGATCCTGAAGACTAAACCGCAGCAGCTGAGTCTGAACGAGATGTTCCTGATCGCCAATACTTATAAAGAGGGGACCAATGAGTTCAACGAAGTATTCGAAACAGCTGTACGCCTCTTCCCGTCCGATCAGGTAGCGAATCAGAATGCAGCAGCTGCTGCTATTTCAAGAGGCGACCTGACCCGTGCCAGGAGTTATCTGGAAAAAGCTGACTCCCGCACTCCGGAATATGCCAACAACATGGGAGTTATTTACTTCCTGCAGGGAGATTACGACAATGCACGTGCGGAGTTCAACCGGGCTATTGCCGGTGGTAGCAATGCTGCCCGTGAGAACCTGGAAGAGATGAATAAGAAGATTGAGATTGAAGTGCGTCCGGGTAGATAAACGGACGTGATATATAAAAAGCCGGCTCAAATTTTACTTTGAGCCGGCTTTTTTATTATAAGTAGAATGGCGGGAATAGCTGGAATAGTGAAATTATGGTTTCGTGTGGGGTGTTATTCTTTTCTTTTTCTTGATAAAAAGAAAAGTAAAAGCACCCCACAAACACAATACTTGCCCATTCTATCTTTTTTTACTTATTTTGCAAAACCACCATAACACATACAACATGAGAAAGATACTACTTATATTCCTGTTACTGGTTACCGTATTTAATGTAACCGCGCAAACCCAAAGCAATAAAAGATATTTCAATATTGTATATATAGGCAATAGCATTACCCAGGGAGTAAAACTCCCCAAACCTGCACACGATGCTCCTCCTATACAGGCTAGTCTGTGGCTTCAGAAACAGGCAGATATCGGAGCAGTAGAGTTCTCTAACCAGGGAGTAAGCGGAAAAACCACCGTAGATTTTCTTCCGGCCAGCGGGACCTTTTTTCTGAAAGTAAAAGCCGCCGCCGATCTTTTTAAGGGCGATCCGCAGGCTACACTTATTTTTTCTATTATGCTGGGTACCAACGACAGTGCGATCAAAGGGCCCAACGGTGCTCCCGTATCACCCAAACAGTATTATACTAACCTGAAAACCATTATCGATGAATTATTAGCTCTCTACCCAGAGGCAAAGGTAGTGATCCACCGGCCCATCTGGTATAGTCCTAATACTTATAACAGTTCCATGTATTTAAAGGAAGGGTTGCAAAGATTGGATAAATATTTTGAAGAGATCCAGGCGTTAGTAGGCTGGTACGGCGAAAAATTACCGGGCCAGGTATATGTGGGAGATACAGAAGCGTATGAGTATTTCCAGGCAAACTACGAGAAGGAGTTGATACCTGAAAATGGGAATGCCGGAACCTTCTACCTGCACCCCAATAAACAGGGCGCTGCCAGGTTAGGAGAGTTTTGGGGAAAAGCGATCCACACCCTGCCTATAAAATAACTGATAAGAAGCCCTAAAGAAGATTTAATCCGACGAACAAAAGCCTTCAAAAGGCGTTATTGATCTGTGAA